>NZ_PJAY01000048.1:0-31974 GCF_002836635.1 Stenotrophomonas sp. Bg11-02 | reverse complement strand
TCGGCGAGCACCCCGCCGGCCGGGACGACGCTGGACAGCGAGGGACGCATGGTGACGCCGCCTGCCGTGTAGGCGCGCGCGCGCATCTCACTGCGCGGCTCGAGGCGCCGGTCGCCGCGCCACGGCTACGAGCTCATCCAGCACGTCAGTGAGCTGTTCGTGCGCGCCTACACGCCCAGCGCCGGCACCATGTATCCCTTGCTGGCCAGCTTCGAACAGGCCGGCTGGGTGCTCGCCGAAGACGACGCCGGGCGCCGCCGCTTCCGAATCACCGAAAGCGGCCGCGCCGAACTGCTGGCCCGCCGCGATGAAGTGAAAGCCGCCCAGCACCGCGCCTGGCACCGTGCCCGCGAGATCGCCAAGGCCGACATGCCGCCGGACCTGCGCGATGCCCTGCGCCAGTTCAAGAGTGCGCTGGTGCGCCACCACGGACGCTGGCAGGAAGGCGAAACCACCCAGGTGTCCGCCCTGCTGCTGCAGGCGGCCGCGCTGTTGAACGGCCAGCCGCCTGCGCCGGCCGAATCCCTCGAACCTGCGACCCCGCCCGCCTGAGCCAGCCCGGTCGCCCCGCGCCTGTCGCGCCCCCTCCCTCTTCAGGAATCCCCTATGTCTTCCCATGAAAACAAGCGCCTGCGCCTGGATGTCCGCTTCCGCGAACTGACCGTGCTGCGCACCGAAGAAGTCACCCCGAACATGCGCCGCGTGGTGCTGGGTGGCGCCGACCTGGCTGGCTTCGATTCACCCGGCCCGGATGACCACATCAAGCTGTTCTTCCCCAACCGCAGCGGCGAGATGGTGCTGCCGACCATGACCCCCGAGGGCCCGCGCTACCCGGAGGGCAAGGAACCTTCGGTGGCGCGCGATTACACCCCGCGCGGCTGGGACCACGAAGCCGGCGAGCTGGCCATCGACTTCGTGCTGCACGGCGACCACGGCGTGGCCGGGCCGTGGGCGGCACGCGCGCAGCCGGGCGACACGCTGGCGGTCGGCGGTCCGCGTGGTTCCTTCCAGGTGGCCGATGATTACGATGGCTATGTACTGATCGGCGATGAAACCGCGCTGCCGGCGATTGCCCGCTGGCTGGAGATCCTGCCGGAGGAGGCGCAAGTGCAGGTGCTGATCGAAGTGGCCGTCGAGGCCGAGCGCCAGGACCTGCCGCAGGGTGACAACGTGCGCATCCAGTGGCTGGAGCGCAATGGCTTCCCGGCCGCAAGCAGTTCGCTGCTGGAAGATGCGCTGGTGGACGTCGAGGCGCCGGAGGGCGATGTGTTTTATTGGATCGCCACCGAATCACGCCGCGCGCGGATGATGCGCAAGTTCTTCGAAGGCCACCATGCGGTGCCGCGCGACTGGATCCGGTCCACCGGGTACTGGAAAGCGCACGCGGACGAGACTGACGGCGACTGAAACTGCAAAGCAAAGGCGTGACGACCAACGGTCGTCACCCACCAGGAGCCGCAATCGTCACCCACCAGGGGCGGCAATCGTCGCCCACCAGGGGCGGCACTAGTCGCCCACCAGGAGCGGCAATAGTCGGTCCGGTAATGACGGCCAGCGGCCGTCACTACCGAATTGACGCGATAATGGCCGCATGACCGACCTCTTTGCTGCCACCGTCGCCGCGGCGCTTTCGCGCCTGCAGACCGACCCTTCCGCCTTTGACACCGTGCTCGCCCCCCATGGCGAGGCCGGCGCACTGCGCCCCACGCTGCTCGAGCTGCTGGCAACCCGCCAGCTGGCGCTGAAGGCCGATGCCGATGTCGGCCTGGTCGCCGACATGCTGCGCCGCGACCAGAAATTCGCCCCGCCGGGCCGTCCTTCCATCCACCTGGTGCAGCTGCGCAAGCAGCAGGCCAGTGCCAAACAGGCGGCGTTGATCGCGCGCCAGGCGTATGGCCGCGCCGCGCAGGATTTCGTGCGGGCGCTGTCGTTGAAGATCACCCCGCGGCTGACCCCGATCGCCGTGGCCGACCGCTGGATGCAGACGCAGTTGGGGTGATTCGCCGCCGCTGCGCTCGCCGAGCATGGCTCGGCGCTACCCCGGTACCAAAGCCGCAAAAAAAAACCCGCCGTCGCCGGCGGGTTTTTTTCATTCAACACACCGTGGATCAGGCAGCCGGCTTTTCGCCGGTGGCTTCGGTGGTGATGCGGATCTTCACTTCATCGCTGACGTTCGGGGCGTACGCGCCGACGCCGAAATCGCTGCGCTTGATGGTGGTGGTGGCATCGAAGCCCGCCGCCGGCACCTTGGCCATCGGGTGCTCGCCGCCGCCATTGATGGTGACGTCCAGGGTGACCGGCTTGGTCTGGTCCTTGATGGTCAGGTCGCCAGTCACGGTCAGCTTGTTGGTGCCGGCCGATTCCACCTTGGTGCTCTTGAACGAAGCAGCCGGGAACTTGGCGGCATCGAAGAAGTCGGCGCTCTTCAGGTGCTCGTCGAACTTGGCGGTGAAGCTGTTCAGGCCGGTCAGCGGCAGCTTCACTTCCACGGTGGACTTGGTCACGTCGGCCGCGTCATACACCAGGGTGCCTTCGGCGCTGCCGAAGTGCGCGGTCGGGTTGGAGAAGCCGAAGTGGCTCCACTGCGCCAGCACGTCGGTGTGGCTCGGGTCCAGCTTGTAGGTGCCCGAAGCGATCTGGATCGCCTCGGCAGCCGGAGCGGCAGCGGCGGCGTCAGCAGCCGGGGTGGCGGCCGGTTCGGTCGCGGCCGGGGTCGCGGCGGCATCGGCGGCCGGGGTGGCTTCGTCGGCCGGCTTGGAGCAGGCGGCGATCGCCAGGGTCAGGGCCAGCGGCAGCAGCAGCTTGGTGGTCTTGGTCATGTTCAGGACTCTCTCTCGATTGTTTCGCTAAGGGAATGGACTGCAAACATCGACCCGTCCACGGGACCGGCCGATTCAAACATAAACACGGTTCAGACGATGCGAGCGGCTTCGTCGAAGGACAGGCGCGGCGAACGCGGGAACAGGCCGGCGGTGTCGCCGTAGCCCAGGTTGACCAGGAAGTTGCTGCGCAGCGAGGTGCCGGCGAAGAACGCCTCATCCACCTTGGCCGGATCGAAACCGGTCATCGGGCCGGCGTCCAGGCCCAGCGCGCGTGCGGCCAGGATCAGGTACGCGCCCTGCAGGCTGCCGTTGAGGAAGGCCGGCTTCTGGCGGTTTTCCTGCGGGCCGTCGAACCATGCCTTGGCATCGGTGTGCGGGAACAGGTAGGGCAGCTTTTCGTGGAAGTCCAGGTCGTGGGCGATGATCACCGTGACCGGGGCGGCCATCGTCTTGGCCAGGTTGCCTTCGGACAGCGCCGGGGCCAGCTTGGCCTTGCCTTCCTTCGAGGTGACGAACACGAAGCGGGCCGGGCTGGAATTGGCCGAGGTCGGGCCGAACTTCACCAGGTCGTACAGCGCGCGCAGCGTGGATTCGTCCACCGGCTTGTCGTGGAAGTCATTCGCGGTGCGGGCAGTACGGAACAACTGGTCAAGCGCGGCAGCGTCGAGTTCGTGCGACATGCATCCTCCAGGTAAAGAGCGTCAGCCCGGTGCTGCCTGCCAACAGGCCTGCAGCCGGGTCCATGCGGGGCAGTGTAGAGTGTCGCGTCTGTTGCAACACCCAGCAGGGCTGAAACGAATTAATGCCAATCGTGAAACGATCGAGTGCGCCCTCGACGATTACCGATGGCCGCGCCGGCAACGTCCGGCAGGCCGTGGCGCTGGCCGGCGCGCTGCGTCTGGGCACCCACCAACCCCTGATGCTGGTGCCGCAGGCGCCCTGGCGCTGGCTGTCGCCCCGGCGCCTGCCCGGTGACATCCGGCACGGGTACGGCGAGGCATTCGCGGCGCTGGCCGAGACTCCCCCGACATTGGCGATAGGCTGTGGCCGACAGGCCGCCGGCGCATTGCGGGTGCTGCGTGCGCGGGGAAGCCGGGTGGTACAGATCCTGGATCCGCGCATCAGCGCGCGCCACTGGGACCTGGTGATCGTGCCCGAACACGACCGCCTGCGTGGCGGCAACGTGCTGACGCTGCTCGGCAGCCTGAACCCGGTTGATGATGACTGGCTGTCGCTGGGGCGGGCCGCCTTTGCCGATTTCCGCAGCCTGCCCGGCCCGCGCACCGCGTTGCTGGTGGGCGGGCCGACCGCCCATGCGGCATGGGACGAACAGGACATGCGCGGGGTGTTCGCGCAACTCGCCGCGCAGATCCGCGCAGAGGGTGGCAGCCTGCTGGCGACCACTTCGCGGCGCACGCCGCCGGCACTGGCCGATGCGCTGCGTGACATCTTCGCCGACATCCCGAACGTGATCTGGGGCGATGGCGGCGACGGGGTGAATCCGTATGCCGGGCTGCTGGGCTGGGCCGACCGGGTGGTGGTATCACCGGATTCGGTGAACCTGCTGTCCGAAGCCAGCGCCACGCGCGCGCCGGTGATGGTGGCGCTGGCGGCCAGCGCGCAGGGCCGCATGCGTCACTTCCAGCAGGCGCTGCACGAACGCGGCCGGCTGCAGCCGCGCTGGCTGGACTGGGGCCACGGGTCCATCGAACCGCTGCGTGAGACCACGCGCGTAGCCGCCGAAGTGAAGCAGCGCCTGGGCCTGTGACGTTGGTAGCGCCGAGCCACGCTCGGCGAGCGCAGCGCAGCGCGAACAGCGTGACGACCAACGGTCGTCACCCACCACAGCCGTCACTGCCGGGGACCCGGTGGGTGACGACCGTTGGTCGTCACGCTGTTCGCGCTGCACCCACCGAGCACGGCTCGGCGCTACCGGCTTCAGTCTATGATGCCCTCGACATGGACCGTCCTTTCTTATCCCTCGCCCTGCTCCTGCTGCTCGCTCCGGCCACCGCCCGGGCCGACAGCGGCACCTGCCGCGAACGCTATCCCACCCCCGCCGCCGAAGCGGCAATGTTCGACGTGGCCTGGACCACCGCCGAGCGCCTGGACACCCTGCCCGACGTGGAGGTGGTGATCGCCGCGCGCGGCGGACAGGACCTCAGCCGTTACGGCCTGCGCCACAGCCACCTGGCCTTCCTGCTGCGCGAGGACGACGGACGCTGGCGCGCCGTGCACCTGCTCAACCGCTGCAAGACCGACCGCTCGCTTCTGTATTACGAAGGCCTGGCCAACTTCATCGGTGAAACCGGCGGTCATACCGACCTGCGCATCGGCCTGCTCGAGCCCGCCCTGGCGGCCCGCCTGAAGGCGATGCTGCAGTCACCGGCCACCGCCGCGCACGCCTTGCACGAACCACGCTACAACGTGATCGCCTACCCGTACCGCACCGATTTCCAGAACTCCAACGGTTGGGTGCTGGAAGTGCTGGCCGCCGCGATGGCCAGCGCCGATGGCGCCGCGCCGCTGCAGGATCGCGCCGGGGTGCAGGAGTGGCTGCGCGTTAACGGCTACCTGCCCAGCGTGCTGCATATCAGTCTGGGCAAACGCGTAGGCGCGCGCGTGGCAGTGGCCAATGCCACTACCACCGACCATCCCCTGGCCGAGCGCGTGTCCGGCAACTATTCGGTGGTGACCGTGGAATCGGTGTTCGACTTCCTGCGCGCACGCCAGCAGCTGCCGCAGGAACTTTCCATTCCGCATGTTCCCGTGGCCGGTGCCACGGCCGCTACGCCCTGACCCCATTTCCGCAGGAGACACGCATGTCCCGTTCCTTTGCCACGCCGGCCCTTGCCCTGATCCTCGCTTCGTCGCTGCTGGCCCCGCCTGCACGCGCCGGCGACCTCAACAGCAGCGAAACCACGATGCTGATCTCCATCGTGTTCACCGTATCAGTGCCATTCGCCGCTTCGGTGGGCCTGGCCGAACTGTCCGCCGCCCCGTTCAAAGCCAGCGCGAAGCGCAACGCCGCCAAGCGGGTGCCGGCCAAGCCGCTGCCGGAAATGGAAGTCAAAGCGGTGACCACCAACACCGAAGGCGGCCGCACCGTGCAGCTGCAGGTGCCGGGCAAGGACGACCAGACCGCCACCCTGGAATGGCCGGCACGCGCGGATGATCCCGGTGCGGGTTTCGTGGTCGGGCAGACGGTGGCCTTCGTGCCGACCCCGGCCGGGGCCGGCTGGAACGTCCACGATGCCGCCGGCCGCCAGCTGGCCTACGTACCCACTGCCTACGCCGCGGCAGACAGCGCCAGCACCACCTGGTAATGGCTGCCGGCTGAACGCTCCCGGCTGGCCGCGTGCCCTGCCGGGGCGGATAATGCGCGTCTTCCTTTGAATCCGTGGCTCGCCATGTCTGTGCGTCCTGCCCCTGTGTTTGCCCCGATGACCCTGCGCGCGCTGCTGCTGGCGGTGCTGGCGATGGGCGCGGTGGTGCTGGGTTCGAACGTGCTGGTGCAGTACCCGATCAACGACTGGCTGACCTGGGGTGCCTTCAGCTATCCGGTCGCGTTCCTGGTGAGCAACCTGATCAACCGCCGCTTCGGCCCGGGCCCGGCCCGCCGGGTGGCGTGGGCCGGCTTCGCACTGGCCGTGGTGCTGTCGTTCTGGGTAGCCACGCCACGCATCGCGGTGGCGTCCTGTTCGGCGTTCATCGTGGCGCAGCTGCTGGACATCACTGTGTTCGATCGGCTGCGTCGGGGCAGCTGGTGGCGCGCGCCGATGGTGGCCACCACCTGCAGTGCCACGGTGGATACCGCGATCTTCTGGAGCATCGCGTTTGCCGGTTCGACGCTGCCGTGGATGAGCTGGGCACTGGGCGACCTGGCGGTGAAGCTGGCGATCGGCGTGTGCCTGCTGGCGCCCTTCCGCGCGTTGTTGTGGAAGATGGCGCCGGTGCACGGCGCGAGGTAACCCGGTAGCGCCGAGCCGTGCTCGGCGAGCGCAGCGGCAACGCAACAGCGTGACGACCAACGGTCGTCACCCACCAGAGCCGGGCAACGGCGTGACGACCAACGGTGGTCACTACCGGAGCAACAGCGGTAGCGCCGAGCCGTGCTCGGCGAGCGCAGCGGCAACGCAACAGCGTGACGACCAACGGTCGTCGCCCACCAGAGCCGGGCAACAGCGTGACGGCCAACGGTCGTCACCCACCAGAGCCGGGCAACGGCGTGACGACCAACGGTGGTCACTACCGGAGCAACAGCGGTAGCGCCGAGCCGTGCTCGGCGAGCGCAGCGGCAACGCAACAGCGTGACGACCAACGGTCGTCACCCACTAGAGCCTGGCCTCCCCCCTACGGCAACGGCCGTCATTACCCCGGCATCAGGCGTCGAATGGGAGGCCTGCTTCCACGCACGCGGCGCTGATGCTCGCGCGTGCCTGTTCCAGCGCATCACTCGGCGCGGCCATGCGCGGGCGGCGGTCCAGCGTGCAGGCCAGTCCCAACTCCAGCAGGGTGGCGTGCGCGGCCTGCAATGCAGTGGCGCGTTCGCAGGGCAGCCAGCCGCTGGCAGCCAGTGCGTCGATCAGCCCCCGCGTATCACGGGGTGCAAGCAGCGCCGGATGCGCGGACGCTGCCCCCAACACGCCGGCCTGCAGCAGGAACTCCAGGTCCACCACCCCGCCTGCGCCCTGCTTGAGGTCCATCCGCGCGGCATCGCTGCGGTCCAGTTCGGCGCGCATGCGCTGGCGCATCTTGACGATGTCCGCGTGCAGCACCTCGCGGTCACGCGCGCGGCCCACCGTCTGCGCGCGTACGTCTTCAAAGGCTTCCAGCAGGCCTGCATCACCGGCCACGCCGCGCGCGCGCACCAGCGCCTGGTGTTCCCAGGTCCATGCGCGTTCGCGCTGGTATTCGCGATAGCTCGCCAGCGATGACACCAGCGCGCCCTTGCCGCCATCCGGGCGCAGCCGCACGTCGATGTCATACAGCCGTCCGCCGGCGGTCACCGCGCCCAGCAGGGCCATTACTTTCTGCGCAAGGCGTGCATACCAGCGCCCGGGCTCCAGCGGACGGGCGCCATCGCTGGCCTCCACGTCGGCGGGATTGTCGTGCAGGAACACCAGATCCAGGTCCGACCCGAACCCCAGTTCCAGCCCGCCCAGGCTGCCGTAACCGATGATCGCAAAGCGCCCGCCGGGGATGTCACCGTGCGCGCGGCGCATGTCCGCCTGTGCCAGCTGCAGCACGACATCCACCACAACCTGCGCCAGTTCGGCCAGCTGGCGGGTGCTGTCCACCGCGCCCTGGCGGCCATCCAGGCTGGCCATCGCCATGCGGAAGCTCAGTGCCAGGCGGATCTCGTTGAGCCAGCGCAGCGCCGATTCGGGGTCTTCCACCGCCAGCACCTGCGCGCACTCGGCCTGCATTTCCTCGCGGCTGGGCAACGGCCCGGACACGCGCACGTCCAGCAGTTCATCCAGCAGCAGCGGGTAGGCTTCCAGCCGTTCGGCCAGCAGCGCGCTGCGTGCCAGCACGTCCACCAGCCGCGCCATCGAACTGGGTTGTTCGTCCAGCAGCGCCAGGTAGCTGGTGCGGCGCAGGATCGCCTGCAACAGGCCCAGCACGCGCTTGAGCGCGGCATCGGGCTGCGGTGACCGGGTAGCGGCATGCAGCAGCGCCGGCAGCACCCGGTCCAGTCGCGTGCGCGCGCCATCGGACAGCGACTTCACCCCGGATGACTGCGCGAAATCACGCAGCATCTGGTCGGCGCCGTGGGCATCGGCGAAGCCGGCTTCCACCAGCAGTTGCGCGTCGCCGTGTTCGGGCAGGCCGCGCCAGTAGCTGGCCACCGCATCCGGCGCGGCCTTGCCCTTGCGCGGGGCCAGCAGCGCACCGAATTCGGTACTGACGCGCTGCTGCTGCACGGCCAACGCATCGCGCAGGCTGTCGAAGTCCGGGTAACCCAGCCCGATCGCAATCCGCAGCCGATCCAGCGGATCGGCCGGCAGGGTATGGGTCTGCGCGTCGCGCAGCATCTGCAGCCGGTTTTCCAGCCGGCGCAGGAACAGGTAAGCCTCGTGCAGCGCCGCCCCGTCTTCGGCGGCGATCTGCCCCGCGTCCACCAACGCGGCCAGCGCATGCAGCAGCCGCCGCTCGCGCAGCACGGGTTCACGGCCGGCACGGATCAACTGCAGCGACTGGCACAGGAACTCGATTTCGCGGATGCCACCGGCACCGCGCTTTATGTCTTCGTGCATGTCACGCCGCGCCACTTCGGCGGTGATCGCCGCCTTCATGTCGCGCAGTCCATCCAGCGCGGTGAAGTCCAGGTAGCGCCGGTATACGAAGGGACGCAGCGACGCCAGCCACTCTTCGCCCGCGTCGATGTCACCGGCCACGGTGCGTGCCTTCAGCCAGGCATAGCGTTCCCAGTCGCGGCCTTCGCGCTGGAAATACTGGTCCATCGCTGCGAACGACATCGCCACCCGGCCGGCCCGGCCGAACGGGCGCAGGCGCAGGTCCACGCGATGGCTGAAGCCATCGGCGGTGGTGTCATCGAGCAGTTTGGCCAGCCGCTGGCCGAGCCGGGCGAAGTATTCATCGGCATCCAGCGGGCGCGCGCCATCGGATTCACCGCGCTGCGCGAAGGCGTACACCAGGTCCACGTCGGAACTGAAATTCAGTTCGCCGCCGCCCAGTTTGCCCAGCCCGAACACCACCAGCCGTTGCGCCTTGCCGGCGTCATCGCGGACCACGCCGTGGCGGCTGGCGAACTCGATTTCCAGTGCGCCCAACGCCAGCTGCAGGCACTGTCCGGCCAGTCCGGTGGACCCTGCCAGGGTCTGCTGCACGCTGTCCATCCCGGCCAGGTCACGCCACACCAGACGGGTGGACATCGCCGCGCGGTAGCGTCGCAGCAGGCCCGGCCAGTCGGCCGGCTGCTGCGGTTCCAGCACCGGCGGAGCCAGCGGCGGGCAGCCGTCCTGGGCCAGATGCGACAGCAAGGCAGGTTGTCGGCACAGGGTGTCGATGGCGAAATCGCTGGCGACGGCCAGCTGGCGCAGAAAGGGTTGCAGGCCGGGGTCCGGCGCGGTGCCCAGTGCGACGGCCAAGCGCGCAAGGGCACGGTCAGCCAATGGGACAAGGTCGTCGGGGAGCGGCGCGAAGGGTTGGGTCATGGGAGGATTGTAGGGCGCTGCGGCCTGTTGACGGCCAGCGGCCGTCACTACCGAAGGCGGGAGCGGTAGCGCCGAGCCGTGCTCGGCGAGCGCAGCGGCAAGCAACAGCGTGACGACCAACGGTCGTCACCCACCCAAGGCGACAGCGTGACGACCAACGGTCGTCACCCACCATCGGCCGTCACTACCGAAGGCGGAAGCGGTAGCGCCGAGCCGTGCTCGGCGAGCGCAGCGGCAAGCAACAGCGTGACGACCAACGGTCGTCACCCACCCAAGGCGACAGCGTGACGACCAACGGTCGTCACCCACCAGCGGCCGTCACTACCGAAGGCGGGAGCGGTAGCGCCGAGCCGTGCTCGGCGAGCGCAGCGGCAAGCAACAGCGTGACGACCAACGGTCGTCACCCACCCAAGGCGACAGCGTGACGACCAACCGTCGTCACCCACCAGCGGCCGTCACTACCGGCGCCTATTCAGCTGTACGCTGCAGACGTAAAAAAGCCCGCTTGCAGCGAACTGCCAGCGGGCTCTGCTCCCTCCCCCACGTCGGGATGCAGGTCCATCGTGCCGACTGCAAAACCACATTGCACGCTGCACTGCAAAACAATACCGGAGGGTACAGAAGCCTTCACGCCGGAAGCGCCATCCCACCAAGGTCGCAGGTCCCGTACGGGTGGGTTTGGCCGATAATCGGGGTTTCCCCCACGAAACATCGTCGTCATGCCTGCAGATCGCATCGCCAACGCGCGTCTCCGTGACCGCGTGGTCTCCGCCGAGGCCGCAGCCGCGCTCATCCAGCCGGGTGAAACCGTCGCCATGAGCGGCTTCACCGGCTCTGGTTACCCCAAGGCGGTACCGCTGGAACTGGCCCGCCGCATCGAGGCGGTGCACGCGCAGGGGCTGCCGTTCCAGATCAGCCTGATGACCGGCGCCTCCACCGCCCCGGAACTGGACGGGGCGCTGGCCAAGGCCGATGGCATCGCCATGCGCATGCCGTTCCAGAGCGATCCGGATGCGCGCAACCGCATCAACGAAGGCAAGCTGGATTACATCGACATCCACCTCAGTCACGTCGCCCAGCATGTGTGGTTCGGCTTCTACGGCGATATCGATACGGCGGTGGTGGAAGTGTCGGCGATCCGCGAGGACGGCTCGCTGGTGCCGTCCACCTCGGTCGGCAACAACAAGACCTGGCTGGACCTGGCCAAGAAGGTGATCATCGAGGTCAACGAGTGGCAGCCGGCCGGTGTGGACGGCATGCATGACATCTACTACGGCACCGCGCTGCCGCCACACCGCAAGCCGATCCCACTGGTGCAGGCCAACGACCGCATCGGTGAGACCACGCTGCGCTGCGACCCGGACAAGATCGTGGCGGTGGTGCGCACCAACGGGCCGGACCGCAACAGTCCGTTCAGTCCGATCGACGCCACCAGCGAACAGATCGCCGCGCACCTGATCGAATTCCTCAAGCACGAAGTGGCCAAGGGGCGCCTGCCGGCGAACCTGTTGCCGCTGCAGAGCGGCGTGGGCAACATCCCCAACGCGGTGCTGGCCGGGCTGGCCAAGAGCGGTTTCCGCGACCTGGCCGCGTTCACCGAGGTGATCCAGGATGGCATGCTCGACCTGCTGCGTGATGGCGTGCTGAGCTACGCCTCGTGCACCGGTTTCGCGCTGAGCCCGCAGGCCAACGAGACCTTCAAGGAGAACATCGACTTCTACCGCGAGCGCATCATCATGCGTACGCAGGAAATCTCCAACCATCCGGAACTTGTGCGACGCCTCGGCTGCATCGGCATGAACGGCATGATCGAGGTGGACCTGTACGGCAACGTCAATTCGACCCACGTGATGGGCACGCGGATCATGAACGGCATCGGCGGTTCTGGTGACTTCGCGCGCAATGGTTTCCTGTCGGCCTTCCTCAGCCCGTCCACCGCGAAGAACGGCAGCATTTCGGCCATCGTGCCGATGGTCAGCCATGTCGACCACACCGAGCACGATGTATCGGTGATCGTCACCGAACAGGGCCTGGCCGACCTGCGTGGGCTGACTCCGCGCAAGCGCGCGCAGGTGGTGATCGACAACTGCGCGCACCCGGATTTCCGCGCGCAGCTGCAGGATTACTTCGACCGCGCCAGCCGCGAAAGCTACGGCAAGCACACCCCGCACCTGCTGCCGGAGGCGCTGAGCTGGCACCAGCGCTGGCTGGATACCGGCACGATGAAGGCCTGAGTCTGCGGCGGGATGGTCAACCGCGCGAGCGCAATCTGGAAGCAACCGGGCCGGTCCGGGGGCGTAATGCCCTTATGCCTGTCTCGCTCTCCACTTCGCCGCTCCCCGCGCTGCCGATTGCCCCGCCGGCGACGGTAACCGATGCCCCCCGACGCTCTGCGTTTGCCCAGGTGGAGCCGCGCAATGCGCCCGCCTCCACGGCGAGCACCGGCCCGGCGGGGAGCAGCAGCCTCCTCGATTCACTCCGCCTGCGCTGCATGCAGCGAGGTGCGCCTGCCACCATCGATAGATGTCTGCAGATCACATCGCAGCAGCCGTGCGCCACGCATCGCGCCCTGCTGCTGCAGCGGCTGACGCTGGCGCTGGCTGATGACCGTCGCATCGACTCGCCTGCGGGCCCGGTCAATCCGCGCGCAGATGCCTGCAACACTTACAGGCTGGCGGCTTTCCCGGAGCCGCCCAGCTATGCCGGCTATCAGACCGCATTGACCAGGCTGCACGAAGCGGTACGCGCCTGCAAGGTGGTCCTGCCGGGAACCTATGGCTTCCTGCAGCGGTCCATCGCCTGCGAATCTGCGCTACGCACAGCCGTGAATGCAGACCAGGTACGTCGGGCACTGAGCGGTTGGCTGAACTGGCAGTGGGGCGCGTTGGCTGCCTATACCTCAGACCCGAACCTGCGTGCACTTGTCGGCCACACTCCACTGCGGCCGACCCACCTCGCCTATGCACTGGATGATGGCAGCGCGCTGTGCACCGAGGTCCGGCTGGCGCTGCTTGCTGCACCCGCCCCGCCCGCCGCAGCGGGCGACCCAGCGCCAGGCTCAACTCCGCAGCGCGACCAGTGAGTCCTGCTGCAGCTGTTCGTACAACGCGAACTCGTCGTGCACCCGCGCACCCAGTGCGGCTTCAAATGCTTCGCGGTTGGCATGCGCTGCATATGCGCGCTGTTCGCCGCCGCCCAGGTTGGACTGGAAGATGCCCGCCGCGCTGACCGGCAGGAAGTCTTCGTAGATGATCGGATCGGCGGTGGCCAGTCCTTCGGCGATCAGCACTTCGGCCGGCAGTTCGGCCACGCGCGGCTGCGCTGCACGGCCGGCGTCGGTGAGCTGGTAACGGTAGTAGCCAAGCCCTTCGCTGCGCAGCGTGGCATCGTCGTCCGGGAAGCCGGCGAAGGCCGCTTGCAAGCGCTGGCCATAGTCGCCGCCGGTGCTGCCGGCCCCTTCGGTTTCGCGTGCCTGCGCCAGCAACTGGTCGTACAACGCGCGGCCTTTCGGGGTCAGCGCCAGGCCGCGCTGCTCGATCTCGCCGAAGCGCGCGGTGTGGGTACCGGCATCGCCGCCGCCGTCCTTGGGGAAATGCACGGCCTCTTCCAGCGCCTTGAAGCTGGTCTGCCGCAGCAGGATCGGGCAGGCGCGGCGTGGCGGGCCTTCGATGACCGCCTTGGCGGCCATGCCGCGTTCGATCATCGCCGCCTGCGCCGCATCGATGTCCAGCGTGCGCGGGGTGAGATGGTTGATGTGCGGACCACGGAAGCTGACCACGTCGGCGATCAGCCGGTGCGCATTGCCCAGCGCGTGGTAGGTGTCCAGCGCCACCGTGGCATCGCTGTGCCAGCGGAAGGTTTCCAGCGCCTGGGCGACGAAGTGCTCGGCAGCGGTTGCCTGCAGCCCCCCTTCCCGCTCGGCCTGGTCGATCAGCGCCAGCGCGTCATCGGTGAAGATGCGGCGCTTGGACAGGATGTCTGCCGCCTGGGCACGCAGTGCCTCATCTTCGATCAGTTCCAGCCGCAGCAGCGAGGTGAACACGCGGAACGGATTGGCGGCCAGCGCCGCTGCGTCGATCGGGCGGAACGCGGTGGAATGCACCGGCACACCGGCCACGCTGAGGTCGTAGTAGGCGACCGGATACATGCCCATCACCGCGAACAGGCGGCGCAGGGTCGACAGTTCTTCAGCGGTGCCGACACGGATAGCGCCGTGGCGCTCTTCATCCAGCCGGCCGCGGCCGTCGTTGCGCTGCAGTTGCTCGGCAAGTGCGGTGTCTTCGGCCAGCACCTGCGCGTTGATCTGCGCGACCAGGTCGACCAGGTCGCCGTACAGCGGCACTTCGCTGCGGTACATGCGGGACATCGCCTGGGCGAACAGGCGGCGGATGGCATCGGGCGAAACGAATTCAGCAGCGCTCATGGGATACCCAGCAAGGAACACGGAACATGCGTTGGCTGGCATTGTCGCCGGGCCCTGCCCGCTTTGGTAGCGGCTGAGGCAGCGACTCCCGCCGGCCCCTTCGGCGCTACTGCTCCGCGCCCAGCTGGCGGCGCAGCGTGGCATCCAACGTGATCGGCCGATCCCAATGCCGGTAACTGGCCACGATGGCGTGGCGCAGCGCGCGCTTGTGCAGGTTGTCCGGCGGCACCGGCAAGGCCTCCACGGCCGCTTGCCAGCCGCCTTCGCGGTGCGCGCTGAACGCCCTCACCACCTCGCGGCAGCTGACCTTGATGGCCTTCGCCCAGAAACAGGCGAAGTACACATCGGCGGCATGCCAGCCGTGGTTGTTGACCAGCGCGGCGATATAGCCGCGATCCACGCCGCTGTAGCGCGCCACCTCGTCCAGGAAACTGTCCGGATAGCGCTCCGCGTAGTGGTTGATGTCCGCCAGCCAGGTATCGATCCACGCATCACCGGTATCCACCGCGTAGGTGGCTGATTTCTCCGCCGTCTGCTGGGCCGGCGCGATCGCAGGCACCAGCAGCAGGGACAGCAACAGCAGCGTTGTCAGCAGGCGGTTCATGCCGGGATTGTGACGCAGCGGGGCCGTCGTGTCAGGTCACGCACCGCGCGCGGCCGCCGCCTTGGTTTCGATGGCCTGCAGCGCAGCCGGCCAGTCCCACGCCGTATCGGCGGTGACCATGCGCGGCTCGTCATCGGCCACGCCATGTTCTGTTTCGTGGGCCCAGGTAACGGCATACGGGGTATGCACGCCCCAACCGCCCAGCGTCACCACCGGTTCGATGTCCGAGCGCAGCGAGTTGCCGACCATCACGAACTGGTTGATCGGCAGATCGAACTCGGCCAGCACGCGCGCGTAGGTTTCCGGATCCTTCTCCGACACGATTTCGATGCGGGGGAACAGGTCGTGCAGCTGGGCGACCTTGATCTTGGCTTCCTGATGGAACAGGTCACCCTTGGTGATGAGCACCACCGGATGATCCTCGGCGATCTTCGCGACCGATTCGCGCACACCGTCGATCAGCTCCACCGGGTGGCGCAGGGTCTGGTGACCGATGTCCAGCATGCGCTGGATGTGCTTCGCGCTGACCCGGCTGTCGGTGATCTCGATGGCCGCTTCGATCATCGACAGGGTCATTGCCTTGACGCCGTACCCGAACACCGCAAGGTTGCGCCGCTGCACGTCCAGCAGATGCCGGGCCGTGCGGGTGTCGTGCACGTCGATGTAGTGCGAGAGCAGGTCGAGGTAATCCTGTTCGGCCTTGCGGTAGTAATCCTCGCTCTTCCACAGCGTATCGTCACCGTCAAAACCAACCAGGCCGATGGCGCTGCCGCGCCCGGGCGTGGATATCTTCATGCGTGAAGAATAACAGGGCGGCCCACGCACTGGCCTGCGTGGTCCGCCCTGGGTGCTGCACCTACGGTAGCGCCGAGCCATGCTCGGCGGCTTCTGATGGTGCCGCGCGGTGCGCTCGCCGAGCATGCCTCGGCGCTACCGCGCCACCATCGCGGAACTCAGTTTCCCTGTGCGCCGGCGGCGCCCTGCTGGGCCTGCACGAAGGCCTTGTACTCATCGGCGGACAGCTCGCCGTCCTTGTTGGTATCGGCCTGGTCGAACACCTGCGCCAAGCCGGCATTGACCTGTGCCTCGGTCTTGCTGATGGTGCCGTTGCCATCGGTATCGATGCTGGCCCAGGTCTGGCCGCCGCCGCCGTTGGCCTGCGCTGCAGCTTGGCCAGCAGCATGCGTGGCCTGGTCTGCCGCGTTGCCAGCTTCAGCAGCCTGGTTGCCGGCCGCAGCTGCAGCCTGCTGTGCCTGCACCGCCTGCGCCTGTGCAGCAGCGGCCTGATCCTGTGCGGCGCTCTGCGCCATGGCCGGAAGGGTGAACACACTGCCGGCGGCAACGAGGAGGGCGATCAGCGGCTTGCGGTTACGAAGAGTCATTGGGTGGTCTCCTTGGATGTGATGTTGCACGGCCATGTATTCCGTACGGGGCCTACGTTGGCAGCGTGCAGATGAACACAATTTGGGGCGCAAGCGGCCCTCACACGCGGCATTAACCACTCCACGGCGGCCATCGGCTACCGGCTTGGTTAGAAGCCGGTGAGCGCAACGTAAGGGGCCCATTCAGCGAGCTGGATTTTAACCCTACCCAAACGAAAATCAGTCCGCGCGGCCTTGCTCCGCCGCTGACCGCGAACTGAACAAAAGCCATCCAAGCGCGACACCGGACAACGCGCCGATGATCTCCAGCACGACCCGGCTGCCCAGTTCGTTGGGATCGTGGATGGTGGAAAGATAGAGACGCGCGTAGAACGGCGATTCCATCCGCACGATGCCCATGTAGAACAGCTTCCACATGTCGATGCCGGCGGAGATGACCACCGCGATCCCACTGGCCCAGCCCAGTGCGTGGCCGTGCGCCCAGCGCAGCGCGCGGGCGAGATGATGGAACAGGAAATACACCAGCAGGCCGACCAGAAGGGCGATGCCAGCCGCTTCCAGGGTGCCCAGCAGGCCGAAATGGAGAGGAAGGTTCATGGCCACAGTGTAAAGGCCGGGCACCCCGCGCGAATCAGTCCACCGGCACGTCGTAGGCGGTGTGCGGATCCGGCTCGGGCTGGAACGTGTAATGCCACCATTCCTGCGGATAGTTGACGAAGCCTGCGGCGGCCATCGCCTGCAAAAGGCGCTGCCGGTTGGCCTGCTGCAACGGGGTGAGCCCATCGGCAGCGGTATGCGCACGCGTGCCGAAGAAGTCGAAGTCGGTGCCCATGTCCAGCGGCGTGCAGCGACCGGCCTCGCACTGCATCAGGCCCACGTCCACGGTGGCCGCGCGGCTGTGGCCGGAGCGCTCGGCGATGTAGCCTTCGGCGAACAGTCGGGACTTGTCCACGTCCGGGTACTGGGTGGCCTTGCGCGAGGTTTCGTGTGGATCCCGTGCCCATGCCACGAAGGCCTGCACCGAACGCACCGGGCGGTAGCAGTCATGCACCTGCAACGCATGGCCCTGGCTGCGCAGCGTGCGTTCCACCCTGGCCAGCGCGCTGGCTGCCGGCGGCAGCAGATAGCAGGCAGGTGCCGCGTAGCCGGGCACCGGGCGGCCGGTGAAGTTGTTGGCAGTGGCATAGCGGACATCCAGCGCGATGCCGGGCGACAGCGTGCGGATCTCCACCAGCCCGGCTTCGGCAGCGCTGCGCGCGGGCGAAACGGTGGGCGCTTCAGCGGCGCGCGCGCTCGTTGCCAGGGCAATCGCCAGTACGAGTGAAGTGCAGGTCCTGGTAGTCATAGCTGAAGTCGATATCCGGGTCGATGGCGCGCAGGTCCAGCGTAGGTACGGCTGCAGCAGTGGGCTGCAGCCACGCCTGGGCGGCTGGTTCCAGCGTATCCCAGCGCAACACCCAGCGCGCCCCTTCCTGCAGCACGTCGGCCTGCAGGCGCGGCGATTTGTCCACGCTGAAACGCAGCCGGCCCTGCACCGGGCAAAGCGAGGCCTCGCCCAGCCACGGGTCGCGGTAGCGGCCCTGCAGGGCCACCAGCGCGGTTGCCGGCGCGGGCGCTGTGGTACGGGTATCCCGCAGCGGACCGGCCTCTGTCGGTGATGGCGCGCGTGCCTGCGCGAGTTCGTCCAGCCAGCCATCGACACCCTGGGTGCCGCCGGGGGCGGTGTAGTATTTCAACGCAGCCTGCATCAGCGCGGTGCGTGCGTCTTCGCCTTCCCCGTTGATCAGCAGCACCACACCGATCCTGCGCTCCGGCAGCAGCGCCAGCGAGGAGTACATGCCGGACAGCGTGCCGGTATGGGCCACCTTCCATTGCCCGTCCAGGTCGGACAGGCGCCAGCCGTAGCCGTAGCCGGCGAAGTGCGCGTTGTCCCAGCGCCGTTGGCGCTCGCCCAGGGGCATCGGCATCTGCAGCGTCCACAGTTGCCGGCGCTGCTCGGTGTCCAGCCAGCCCGGCGCACGCGACGGATCCAGCAGCACCTGCATCCAGCGCAGCATGTCGTTCAATGAACAGCGGATGCCGCCGGCTGCCATCGACGGTGAATCCGGGCTGGTATCGCCGTCCGCGGCAACAACCACGTTGTGTCCCTCCCGGCGCACGTGAGGCTGGGCGATGTTGCCGACCGCTACGGTGGACCATTCGCCTACCTGGCAGCGCGACAACCCGAGCGGGATGAACACCTGTTCGCGCATCAGCTGGTCGTACGGCTTTCCGCCTGCCGCCGCCGCCACTTCGCCGGCCACCACGTACATCAGGTTGTCGTAGGCATAGCCGCTGCGGAAGCTGGTGACCGGCTTGAGGTGCGCCAGCCCGGCAATGATGTCGGCGCGGGTGAAGTGGTTTGGCTCAGGCCACAGCATCAGGTCGCCGGCACCCAGGCCGAGTCCGCTGTTGTGGATCAGCAGGTCGCGTACCTGCATCTGTTCGCCCACCCAGGGGTCGAACATGGTGAACGAAGGCAGGTGGCGGCGGACCGGGTCATCCCAGCGCAGCTTTCCCTGTTCCACCAGGCGGGCGAGCAGGGCGGCGGTCATTGCCTTGCTGTTGGAGGCGATCTTGAACAGGGTTTCGTCGTCGATGCGCGCGTCCGGGGTGTCGCCGCGGCTGCCCTCGGCGCGGCGGTAAACCACTTTGCCGTCTTCCACCACGCCCATGGCGATGCCGGGCAACTGCTCGCGCTGCACCGTGCGTTCGAGCATGGCATCGAACGGGGACGCGGCCAGGGCGAACAGCAGCAGGGGCGCGTACATGGCGATCAACCTTTGAACGTGGGGAGGTGCCGGTCAGGACGACCGGCATAGCAATGCTCGGCGAGCGCAGCGGGAACAGCAACAGCGTGACGACCAGCGGTCGTCACCCACCGGGGCAACAGCGTGACGACCAACGGTCGTCACCCACCAGGGCAACAGCGTGACGACCAACGGTCGTCACCCACCAGGGCAACAGCGTGACGACCAACGGTCGTCACCCACCAGAGCAACAGCGTGACGGCCTGCGGCCGTCACTACCGGGTCAGAAGTTCCAGGCCACCACCAGTTGTGCGTAGCGCGGTGCCTGCCAGCGGGTGCCGGTTTTGAACGTGGCTTCGCGATAGACACCCGGTTGGCTTTCGTAGCGCTGGTGCACGTTGATCACGGTCTGGTTGTTGAACAGGTTGTAGACCGACAGTCGCGCGCTCAGGTCGATGCCATCCACCGGCAGGCGCCAGGTGACGTTGGCGCCCATGGTCCACGTCCACGGCAGGTTCCCGAACGCACCGCGGGCGGTGGGCTCGAACACGCGCTGGTCGTAGGTGCCGGTGCAGTTGGCCACGCACAGCCAGCCGGTGCCGCCACCGCTGCCCTCGCTGGAGGTGCTGCCGCCGGCCACGGTGTCGCCTGGCCACATCACGCCGAAGGCGGTGACCGGGCCACCAGACTGCACCTGCAGCGTGCTGCCGAACGACCACTGCTCGTTCAACGCATAGGCCGCGCGGAACTTGAACTGGTGGCGGAAGTCGTTGAACAGCGCGCCGTAGCGCTCGTTGTTGGAAGGGTGGTCCCAGTGCTGGACCATGCCGGTATCGCCGTAGTTGGTGTCCGAGTTCACCGGGCCTTCGAAATTGCCCTCGCTCTTGGACCACAGGTAGGACGCGTTGAACATCCACTTCTCGTCCCACGCGCGGTCCAGCTGGAACTCCAGCGCCTTGTAGGTGCGCTTGGGCTTGGAGTAGCCCACCACTTCGCCGCTGCCGCCCTTGCGGTAGCCGCTGTTGGCGGTGTCGATGGTGATCCAGCCTTCCTCGGCGCAGCCGATGCTGGAATCGCCCCAGATGGTCAGGCTTTCGCCGGGATTGGCGATCGGCCACAGCGTGCTGCCGGTCGGGCCGCACGGCGTATGGTTCAAGCGCATGTCGTCCAGCGCGCGCGTCATCCGGCGGTAGGTGCCGTTGACGCCCCACGACCAGGCCTGGTTGATCATGGTCTGGAAGCCGAGGATGTACTCGTCCTGGTACACCGCCTTCAGGTCCTTGTCCACGCTCTGCCGCAGATCGGCCGCGCCGGTGTTCATGCGGGTATCGGTGGGACCGACCTGCTGGCCGATGACCGGCGCCATGTACGGCGCACCGGTGACCGGATTGCTCTGCTGCTGCCAGCCGTTGAGCACGTAGTAGCTGTATTCGTCGGTGAGCCCACCGGCGAAGTTGACGTTGATGTTGTTGGTCACCGGCAGGTAGTAGCGGCCCGCATTGCCGAACAGCTTGGTGCTGCCGTCGCCCTTGATGTCCCAGGCAAAGCCCACGCGCGGGGCGATCAGGTCGTCCATCTTGATGAAGGCATCGCCATCGGCGGTGCGGTTTTCGAAGCGGTCCCAGCGCACGCCCAGGTTCAACATCAGGGTAGAGGTGATGTTCCAGATGTCTTCCAGGTAGAAGGCGTTTGCTTCGGTTTCGAAGTTGCCGCCCGACACGCGGTTGCGCGCGCGCAGCATCTGGTTGACCCCCGCCGGTACGTAGGCGTTGGCGCCGTCCCAGACTTCATCGCCGGGCCGTGCCGCGTACGCGGTGTAGGTCATCTGGCTCGGCCCCGGATAGCGCGTGGACTGATCGGTGGTCATCAGTTCGCGATCCACGCCAAAGCGCAGCAGGTGCCTTCCGAGCGCCCATTCGAAGTCCAGGCGCGCGGCATCGCGGGTGTCGTCGCGTTCGGCGATGGCGGTGCCGGTGGGATGGCAGCCGGCGCGCAGGCCGTTCAACTGGCCCAGGTACGGCGCGTAGGTGGCATCGGTGAACACGGCATCGCAGTACAGGTCCAGCGTGGAGTTGGAGAATGCACGCTGGTTGTTCTGGCCGACCATCGCCTTGGCGGTGAAGCTTTCGCCGAAGCGGCCGGTATAGGTTGCCGACCAGTTCTTGCCGCCGCCATCGGTCAGCGTGTCACCGCCCCACTGGCCCAGGGTCTGCGTGTCCCAGTTGTAACCGGACGAGGCCTGGGTGGTTTCGGTTTCGTCGGAGAATGCCAGCAGTTCCAGGGTGTGGTTGTCGGTGATGTTCCAGTCCAGCTTTGCCCCCCAGAAATCATCGTCGCCGGTGTTGTCGAACCAGGTGCGGCCATCTGAAGAGGTGTTGTTGCCGTCTGTATCGCGCTTTTCATACATCGCGAAAAGGAACAGCTTGTCCTTCACCAGCGCACCGGAACCCCAGACGTTGGTCTTGGTGAACGAGGTGGCGTCGGTGCTGGCGTAGGAGTGCGGCGAGCCATCGCGGTGGAAATGATCGCGGGCGGCCGAGCGCCAGGCATTCGGTTCGAAGGTGACTTCCGCACCGCCTTCGAACTCGTTGCTGCCCGAGCGGGTGACGGCGTTGATCACACCGCCGGTGGAGCGGCCGAACTCCACTGAATAACCGCCGGTCTTGACCTGGAATTCCTGGAAGAAGCCGAACGGTGCGCTGGAGAAGCCACGCCGGGTGTACATGTCGGTGACGTTGAGGCCGTTGATGTAGACCGCGTTCTCGGCCACCGACGAGCCGGCGAAAGACAGCCCGCCGAACGAGGAATTGCCGCCCACCACGCCCGGTGCCAGCAGGGCCACCGCGGACAGGTCCTGCGCCACCGGCAGCCGCGAGATTTCCTGGCGGTTGACGTTGAAGGAGGTCTCGGTGGAATACACGTCCACCCGGTTGATCACCCGCGAACCAACCACCTGCAGCGCATCCAGGTTGACCACCCCGCCGCCGCTGGCCAGGTTCACCGTGGTGGTGCCACCGACGGCCACGCTGACGCTGACCGGCTCGCCGAGGGCGGCACCGTCGCGGCTCAGCTGCAGGGTGTAGTCACCGACCGGCAGCTGGCCGAGCCGATAGCTGCCATCGCTGCCGGCAGTGGCCGAGCGGGTCAGCCCGGTACCGCGGTTGACCACGGTGACCAGGTCACCGGCGGTGGCCCGACCGGCGACCGCGCCGGAAACGTTCTGTGCCGTTGCGACGCTGGGCACGATCATGCCCAGGCACGCGCCCAGGGCGACGGTCAACGCCGCCCGCTTGATGCTGATTGCCTTCATCCCCTGCTCTCTCCTGCAGAAATTGAACGGTGTGGTTGACTAGGGTGTCGCGCTGGGTTTGCCGCCTGCAGGCCGTACCGTCCACTGGAACCGGTCGTCCCACTGGTCGAAATACAGGTTGCCGCCTGCCCACTCGGCCTCGCCGCGCTGCGAGTCCACCGTTTCCGAGCGGAAGTGCTGTTTGGCCGGCACGAAGGCCTGGCCGGAATCATCGTTGAAGGCGATCCGGTAGCCGTCGATGCCACCGAGATAGAAGTCGCGCAGTGCTGGCTGATCGCTGTCCAGCGCGCCGGTGGTGACGTCCATCGGCAGCCAGCCGTAGGGCGCCAGATACACCGCGCCCCAGTCATGCAGGTTGCTGTAGCCGATCGCGTTGTCAGAGAACACGCGGCCGGACTGCCAGCGTGCGGGAATGCCGTTCATGCGCAGCAGGGTGATCAGCAGCAGGGTCTGCTGGCCGCAGTCGGCGTGGCCGGCCTGCAGCGCGTACTCGCTGATGTTGCTGATCGTGGAATATTCGCGCGCGCCGGCCCAGGGAATCTGGTCGACCGCATTGAACAGCCGCCGCACCACTTCATACGGCCGCCTCTCACCCTGCAGCACCCGTTCGGAAAACGCGCGCAGTGCCGGGCTGAAGCGCACATGCGGTGGCTGCTCGGCCAGGTACGGTGCCAGCGCTGGCTCGTCGGGCGTGGGCTGCACTGCGGCGGGATCAATCGCGGTATGGCGGGCGCTGATGGTCAGGGCATAGCGGATCTGGAAACGGGTCGGCTGCCCGGCCACGGCCGGCGCTTCCAGATAGGCCGTGCGCTGCAGCGTGCTGGCCGGGGCCAGCTGCGCGCCGGACGGTGAACTGCCGATCCACTGCAGCTGCTCCTGCTGGCCGGGAATCTCGCGCGGGTAGGGAATCCAGGCACGCACGGTTTCGCCGGCCGGCACCGCATCAGCCTTCACCACCAGCGACTGGGTGACCTCCACGCGTTGTGGCAGCACCGAATCCTTGCCACTGCGTTCGGCGGCGGCCACTACCTGCGCGTGGTACGGCGTCAGCATTTCGTACGGGCCATCGGCCGGCATCGGGGCATCGGCACGGCGGCGTGCGCGGGCTTCGCTGCTGAGCCGGAACAGGTTGGACGGCGCACGGTTGAAGTACCGCCGCTCGCCATCGATATCCAGATGCTCCAACAGTCCCTGCGCGTCCCAGCGCGCGAACTCGTCATCGCGCAGGTCGGGGATCCAGTGGCGCAGTTTTTCCTTGGCCGCGGTTTCATCAAGGCTGAAGTCCAGGCGGATGCGCCGCATGCGCTCCTTCTGGAAGACGGATGCTGCTTGGCGTGCCGCGCCCGGATCGCCTGCGAGCCAAGCGTCCAGATGGGTGCCCGCTTCGGCGAATCGCCCTTGGTCGATCATTGCAATGACCGCGTCATCGGACACCGAACCGGGTATCGGCGTGCCCGCATCCGCTGCCGGCTGCGCCCACGCCACCGCCGCGCACAGGCAGGCAGCAGCGGGCAGCAACAGTTTGCGAACGACGGTATCCACAGCGACACTTCCCCAGCGCAGGTGGTAACAGCTGTGTAACACGCGGGGGATACCCGGTCAATAATTTATTCTTGCGTTCCGCGACGAAAGGAATAACTATTCCAACAGCTTTCAATGAGGGTAATCGCCGCATGATCCTGGCTTCCCGCCCCACACGCACTGCCCTGATGCTGGCCGTGTGCCTTGCCTTCGGCAGCAGCGCGGCGTCGGCGCTCACGCGCGCGCCGGCAGCCACGCCGGATCCCGGCCCCGCCCTGCCCTATGTCATCGGCCTGCACGAGGCCTACCTGACGCCGCAGTACTGGGTCGCGCGGCTGCCTGATGCCGATGCGCTGATCCTGGACCGCGCGCAGATCGCCGTACAGAACTCGCGCATGCGCGCCGAAGACCCGCACATCCAGGACATCGCGGCATTGCCCGCATCGCTGCCCGCCGCTGCGCTGCGCGAATCGATCACCGCGCTGTCGCGCTGGCCGACGCGGACGCTGTACGACGCCCACGGCACCGCGATCCCCGCCGGCCAGCGCGCCGATATCGAAGCCAACCTGGCATTGGACGCACTGCCCGCCGCCACCACGCCGCAGTACGGGCTGGTGGTGCATCGCGCGGCGCTGCGCACCTTCCCGACCCGGCAGCGTGTTTTCAGCAGCCCCGAAAACGCCGATATCGACCGTTTCCAGGAATCTGCGCTGTTCCCCGGCGACAAGGTCGCGGTGGTCCACCGCAGCGCCGACGGGGCATGGCTGTTCGTGCACAGCGAGCGCTACAGCGCGTGGATCGAAGCGCAGTACGTGGCCACCGGTTCCAAGCAGACGGTGCTGGGTTACGGCGCGACGGGTCCGTACCGGGTGATCACCGGGGCGGTGGCGCATACCGCGTTCACGCCCGAAGAGCCCCGCGTTTCGCGCCTGCAACTGGACATGGGCGTGCGCCTGCCGGTGCTGGCGCAGTGGTCGCCGGCACAGGCGGTCAACGGCCAGCAGGCGCATGCCAGCTGGGTGGTGCAGCTGCCCGTGCGCGAAGCCGATGGTGCGCTGAAGCTGGTGCCGGCGCTGTTGCCGCGTTCGCAGGACAGCAGCGCCGATTATCTGCCGCTGACCCCGCGCACCCTGCTGACCCAGGCCTACAAGTTCCTTGGCGAGCGCTACGGTTGGGGCCACGACTACGACACCCGCGACTGCAGCGGCTTCGTTTCGGAGATCTACCGCAGTGCCGGGGTGCTCCTGCCGCGCAATACCAGCGCGCAGGGCATCAGCCCGGCGCTGGACCGCATCGCCTTCACCGACAAGGACACCGCCGCCCGCCGCGACCGCGCCGTGGCTGAGTTGCAGGTGGGCGACCTGGTCTACATTCCGGGCCACGTGATGATGGCCATCGGCCATGTAGACGGCCGCACCTGGGTGATCCATGACACCGCCGGAGGCAGCTGGAAAGGTGAGGGCGGCGCCCGCATCCAGGCGCACCTCAACGGCGTGTCGGTCACTCCGCTGGAGCCGATGATGGCCAGCGATGACCTGCGCTACATCGACCGCATCACCAACATCCAGCGGGTCCGCCCGCAGCGCACGCCCCGGACGCCTTGATGAAGATCACCGATATCGAACTGGGCATGCTGCGCGTGCCCTTGAAGACCCCGTTCAAGACCGCGCTGCGCACCGTCGACACCGTCGAGGACGTGGTGGTGATGGTCCGCACCGACACCGGCCACACCGGCTACGGCGAGGCGGCTGCGACTGCGGTGATCACCGGCGATACGCACGGATCGATCATCGAAGCGATCCGCCACTTCATCAAACCGCGGCTGGTCGGCCAGGACGTGGCCAACCTCAACCGACTGTGCGGGCTGGTGCAGTCCTCGATGGAGCGCAACAGCAGCGCCAAGGCGGCGGTGGAAATCGCCCTGTACGACCTGTGGGCGCAGCTGCACGGCGCACCGCTGTACCAGATGCTGGGCGGCGGCGATCCGGTGATCACCACCGACATCACCATCAGCGTGGACTACATCGACAAAATGGTGGCCGATTCGCTGTCCGCGCTGGACCGCGGATTCGAGTCGCTGAAGATCAAGGTCGGCAAGGACATCGGCCTGGACATCGAACGGGTCAAGGCCATCCACGCGGCGGTGGAAGGCCGCGCGCTGCTGCGGCTGGACGCCAACCAGGGCTGGACCGCCAAGCAGGCGGTGCATGCGATGCGTGCGCTGGAGGAGGCCGGGGTGGTGCTGGAGCTGCTGGAGCAGCCGGTCAAGGCCGCCGACATCGCCGGCCTGAAGTACGTCACCGACCGGGTCAACACGCCGGTGATGGCCGATGAAAGCGTGTTCAATCCCAGCCAGGTGATCGACCTGATCCAGCAGCGCGCCGCGGACATCGTCAACATCAAACTGATGAAGACCGGCGGGCTGTCCAATGCGATCCGCATCGCTGACATCGCCGCCATCCATGGCGTGCCGTGCATGATCGGCTGCATGATCGAATCCAGCATCAGCGTGGCCGCGGCCGTGCATCTGGCCGTTGCCAAGAGCGATGTGATCACCAAGGTGGACCTGGATGGGCCGTCGCTGGGTCAGTTCGACCCGGTCAGCGGGGGGGTGACGTTCAACGAATCGGAAATCAGCATCAGCGATGCGCCGGGGCTGGGCATCACCGAGGTGCGTGGGCTGGAGATGCTCGCTTGAGTGCCACCCGCGCGTCCGCCAAGCATGGCTATGCCGGTCGTCCTGACCGGCACCCTGCGGGCCGTCGCAAGCGACGGTGGCAGCGGCTCCTGCCGCTGCCTTCGGCGCTACCACGCATGCCGGATGCTGCTGCATGCCGCCGCTGCTGAAGATCCGCGCCGAGCGCGGACAGATGTCGGCGATCGAGCGCCGCATCGCCGATTTCATCCTTGAAAACGCCCACCTGCTGCGCGATTACTCGTCCCAGCAGTTGGCCAGCGCGCTGGGTATCAGCCAGTCCAGCGTGGTCAAGTTCGCGCAGAAGCTGGGTTTCAAAGGCTATCCGGACCTGAAATTCTCCATCGGCCAGGACGTGGCGCGCAGCGGCGCCGCACCGTCCTCAGCGCCTGCGGTCGCCGAAGGGCGGGATGGTTACCTGCACATTGCCCAGGCCCTGCAGGCCAGCAAGGCAGCTGCCGAAGACGAAACGCGTGCGGCCAATCCGCAGGCCGACGTGGAGCGGATTGTCGCTCTGGTCGATGCTGCGCCGAAGCTGTTCGTTTACGGGCTGGGCGACGATGGCCTGTACGCGCGCGAGTTCGCGATGCGGCTGTCCCTGCTGGGCATGCTGGTGGTGCACCATGCAGACCCGATCCTGATGCTGGCCAACCTGTCTGCCGCACGCCCCGGTGACGTGATGCTGGTGTTCTCCGAGTTCGGCAAGCTGCCACAGCTGTCGATGCTGTCGCGGCAGTTCCAGGACCTCGGCGGCAAGGTGGTCTCCATTACCCGCCACACCGCCAACCCGCTGCGCGCGCATGCCGATGCCGCGCTGGCGGTATGCGCCGAGGACCGTGCGCCGCACATGGCGCAGGTGCTGTACCGTGCTTCCTTGCAGTCCCTGCTGGATTTTGTTTTCGTGCTGTTGTGCGACGTCAACCCGGATCGCAACCGCCAACTGGCGGTGAACCTGGAACGCATCGAACACCTGCTGGATACCTGACCGGAGCCGCCCATGAAGTCGCTGTTGCGTTGCCTTGCCGTTGCAGCCCTGTCGCTGGCCGGTCCGGTGTGGGCGGCCAGCCCGCTGGACGGTGCCGGGCAGGTGGTGGTGGTCACCAGTGAAGGCTGGGACAGCACGCACGGACGCCTGCAGGCGTTCACCCGCACCGACCGTGGCTGGAAGCCGGAAGGCACCGCGTTCGACGTCGCCCTGGGCCGCAGCGGCAGCGCCTGGGGCATCGGCCTGCATCCGGCTGTCGCCGCAGATGCCGCTTCGGTGGGTGATGCCGCTTCGGTGGGTGATGCCGCTTCGGTGGGTAATGCCGCCTCGGTGGGTGATGCCGCTTCGGTGGATGATGCCGCTTCGGTGGGTGATGCCGCTTCGGCGGGTGATGCCGCTTCGGTGGGTGATGCCGCTTCGGTGGGTGACGACCGTTGGTCGTCACGCTCTTCGGCCAGCACCCGTGACGACCAACGGTCGTCACCCACCGATGCGACCGCGTCACCCACCGACGCCGCCGAGTCACCCACCGATGCAGCTGCGGCACGCGCCCCGGTCCAGGCCATCGGCGGCCCGCGCAAGCGCGAAGGCGATGGCCGCAGCCCGGCCGGGGTGTTCGCGCTGGGCACCGCGTTCGGCTACGCCGCGCAAGCCGACACCGCCTTGCCGTGGCAGCCGATGCAGGAAAGCAGCTACTGCATGGACATACCGGATTCGCCGTACTACAACCGCATCGTCGATGCCGAACGGGTCGGTGCGGAGGCGGTGGAGGGCTCTACCGAACCGATGCGGCTGGACCTGCACAACAAGGGCGATGTGC
This sequence comes from Stenotrophomonas sp. Bg11-02, assembly GCF_002836635.1. Classification (NCBI taxonomy): domain Bacteria; kingdom Pseudomonadati; phylum Pseudomonadota; class Gammaproteobacteria; order Lysobacterales; family Lysobacteraceae; genus Stenotrophomonas; species Stenotrophomonas sp. Bg11-02. The sequence continues at coordinate 3,442 of NZ_PJAY01000048.1, read as the reverse complement.
GCTACCAGCAGGGCTTCGTCATCAACCACAATCCGCGCAATGTGCCGGGCCAGGGCAGCTGCATCTTCGCCCACCTGTGGCGCAGGGAAGGTGAGGCCACCGCCGGCTGCACCGCGATGACCGCCGCGCACATGCAGCAGCTGCTGGCCTGGCTGGATCCGCGCCAAGGCCCGTTGTTCGTGCTGCTGCCACGCGCCGAGTACGCGCGCCTGCAGCAGGCATGGCAGCTGCCGGCCCTGGCCGCCGCCCACGGCCCCACGCCGTGAGCGCACCGGACACCCAACCCACGCCCAGCCTGCAGCGTGCGGTCAGCCGCTGGCAGATCGTCGGCCTGTCCATCAACGATGTGATCGGCAGCGGGATCTACCTGCTGCCGGCCGCGACGGTGATGCTGCTTGGCCCCTTCAGCCTGTGGGGCGTGCTTGCTGCCGGCATCGTGGTCGCGCTGCTGGTGCTGTGCTACGCGCAGGCCGCCAGTTACTTCGACGAACCCGGCGGCAGCTACCTGTATGCCCGCGAGGCATTCGGCCGCTTCGCCGGGTTCGAGATCGGCTGGATGATCTGGCTGACCCGCATCAGTTCGGCAGCGGCACTGAGCAACGCGCTGGCCGATGCGGTGGCGCGCTTCTGGCCGCTGGCCGGCAGCGGCGGCGGGCGGATCGCAGTGATCGTGTTGTCGCTCGCCTTCCTGACCGGTGTGAACATCATCGGCGTGCGCTCGGCGGCGCGTACCGGCGTGGTGCTGGTGATCGGCAAGCTGGTGCCGCTGCTGCTGTTCGTGGCCATCGGCGCGTTGTACATCGATCCGCACCTGGCCTTCTCCGGGCAGCGTCCGGACCCGCATGACCTGCAGCGCATGGGCGAGGCGGCGTTGTTGCTGCTGTATGCCTACGCCGGCTTCGAGAACATCCCGGCCGCGGCGGGCGAGTACCGCAATCCACGGCGTGACATCCCGTTCGCGCTGATCACCATGATCATCACCGTCACCGTGATCTACGCTGCGGTACAGATCGTGGCGCAGGGCACCCTGCCCAGCCTGGCCGGCTCGGCCACGCCACTGGCCGATGCCGCCGCAGGCTTCGGCGGCGAGGCGCTGGCGCTGATCCTCACCGTGGGCGCGACGATCTCCATCCTGGGCACCAACAGCAACACGATGATGATGGGCCCCCGCTTCCTGTACGCACTGGCCGCCGATGGCTACGGCCCGAAAGTGCTGGCACACGTGCACCCCCGCTTCCGCACCCCGGCCGCAGCGATCCTGTGCCAGGGGATCATCTCGCTGCTGCTGGCGCTGAGTGGTTCGTTCGTGCAGTTGGCGCTGCTGTCGATGACCACCCGGCTGTTCGCTTACATCGGCACCGCTGCCGCGGTGCTGGTGTTGGCCAAGCGCTATGCCGACCGCCCAGGCGCATTGAAGCTGCCCGGCGGCCCGCTGATCCCGGTGCTGGCGCTGGTGCTGTGTCTGGCGCTGTTTGCCAGCGCCAGCTGGGCCAACATCCTGGCCGCGCTGGCCGCATTCGCGGTGGGCGCGGTGATCTACCTGTTCCCGCGCAAGGACGGTTGATGGAGCGCTCGCCGCCGTAGTGTCGGCTCTACGCTGCGCTCACGCGCTGGGCCCGGGCCGTTAACCGGCAGCTCGTCATGATGGAACCTCGAACAACGACGACACGGAGCCGACGAATGAGCCCTGATTACCAGATCCCCGGCCGCGTGCCCGAAGACGGTGTACAGCGTGATGCGTTCGCCGATTACTGGCGCGAACGTTACCCGAGCGAGCCCTACTACGACGCCAGCTCGTCCTTCGAGGACTATGAACCGGCGTACCGGCTGGGGCACCAGTCGCGTGCGCAGGATGTGATCCGCGCTTACGAGGAAGTGGAGCGCGAGCTGCAGACGCGCTGGGCTGCCGAACGCGGCGAGAGCCGCCTGGAATGGCTGCAGGCACAGCATGCCGTCAAGCGCGGCTGGGAAGATGCGCTGCTCGCCGATCCGCGGCTGGACAAGGGTCCGACGCGCGGCATCTGATCCTTGCCCATGCTGCAGCGTCCCCTCATCCAGGGGGGACGCTGCGACATGCACGGTCGCAATGGTATACAGAGGGGGTTGGCCATCCGCATCCCCGCCTGGAGATACCCATGACCCGTAAGTTGCTTCTCACCCTGGCCATCGGCCTGACCCCGATGCTTGCCACCACTGCGTGCGGCGCCGCCAGTCCAGAGGCTGCCGCGCCCGCCGCCGCCGCTCCGGCGCAGAAATCCTTCAGCGCGTTCAACTCCACCGAGTTCGCCACCTTCGACGAGCCCTGGGCGATGACCTTCCTGCCCGACGGCAGTGTGCTGGTCACCGAGAAGGCCGGCAGATTGCAGCACCTGGACCTCACCAGCAGAGCCAAACATGAAATCGCCGGCGGGCCGAAGGTTGCCTACGGCGGCCAGGGTGGTTTCGGTGACGTGGTGCTGCACCCGGACTTTGCCAGCAATCAGCTGGTGTACCTGAGCTACGCCGAAGAAGGCAGCAACAACACCCGCGGCGCTGCCGTGGCGCGCGCAAAGCTGGTGCTCGATGCCGATGGCGCCGGCGCGCTGCAGGATCTTTCAGTGATCTGGCGGCAGGACGCGAAAGTCAGCGGCAACGGCCACTACGGCCACCGCATCGCCTTCGGTCCCGACGGCAAGTTGTGGATCACCTCCAGCGAGCGGCAGAAGTTCGACCCGGCCCAGGACATGGCCAGCAACCTGGGCAAACTGATCCGCCTGAACGACGATGGCTCGGTGCCAGCCGACAATCCGTTCGCTTCGCAGGGTGGCGTGGCTGCGCAGGTATGGTCGCTGGGCCACCGCAACATGCTGGGCATCGCCTTCGATGCCAACAACAAGCTGTGGGTACACGAGATGGGCCCGGCTGGCGGCGATGAGTTGAACCTGATCACCCGCGGCGGGAACTACGGCTACCCGATCGTCTCCAATGGCGATCATTACGATGGTCGGTCGATACCCGACCATTCCACCCGTCCCGAATTCGCCGCGCCCAAGGTGACCTGGAACCCGGTGATTTCGCCGGCCGGCTTCATCATCTACAGCGGCGACCTGTTCCCGCAGTGGAAGGGCAGCGGCTTCATCGGCGGCCTGTCATCGCAGGCGCTGGTACGGGTGAGCTTCGACGGCGACAGCGCGCGCGAAGCCGAACGCTTCGACATGGGCGCACGCATCCGCGAAGTCGAACAGGGCCCCGATGGCGCGGTGTGGGTCCTGGAAGACGGCAAGAACGGCAAGCTGCTGAAGCTGACCCCGAAGGGTTGACCCCGGTAGTGACGGCCGCTGGCCGTCATGCTGCTCCGCTTCCCGCTGCGCTCGCCGAGCATGGCTCGGCGCTACCCTTGGTGGGTGACGACCGTTGGTCGTCACGCTCATCCCCTTCCCGCTGCGCTCGCCGAGCATGGCTC
>NZ_PJAY01000047.1:0-33200 GCF_002836635.1 Stenotrophomonas sp. Bg11-02 | reverse complement strand
GCTTCCCGCTGCGCTCGCCGAGCATGGCTCGGCGCTACCGCATACGGGTCATTCCTGCAGGGCGACGACCTTGACCTCGGTGCGGCTGCAGGCTTTGTCCAGGCACGTACCATTCAACCAAGCCTGGCCATTGCCGATCATCACGCCCTGCTGGTTGGCAAACACGGTATCGAAGGACTGCGCGCTGATCGCACGCGCCACCGGCGCGGTGACGATGCGCTCGTAATCGCGCTGGAAGGTCGCCGCGTCGGGCACCTCGCGCTTGCTGCCGCCGGTATCCACGCGCAGTGGATAGCGCATCAGCGCGGCCACGGCGGCGCGGTCATCGCCAGCGATCCCCTGCTGCAACGCCTTGAACACGGTTTCGTACTGATCGGCATCGCCAAGCACGCGCTCGATCCGCCCGCGCGCATCGCCAGCGGCCGCTGCGGCGGTATCGGCCGGTGCGTTCGGACCGGATTCGGCCGGCGCTGCCTGGTCGGCATCGGCCGGCACGGACGGCGCGCTCGGCCCGTTCGGCGACGGTGCCACAATCGGGTCATCCGGCGTTTCGGTCGGGCCCGCAGCGGCTGACATCGGCGCCGGTGCCGCCTCGGCAGGGGCGGCAGGCGCATCGGCCTGCGAACAAGCAACCAGCCAGAACGGGCTCGCCAGCAACAGCGGCAACTTCAATGAACGGGACAGGCGCATGCACGACTCCGGCAGGAACGAAGGCATCCAGCCTAGCCCGGCCAACGTGAGCCGGGCATGCATGACGCGTGCAGGGACGCTGCGCCAAGCCGTGGCGGCGACGACCCGCACGTCCGGACAGGCCGGACGCGTCACTCACTCAGCCAGCCAGCAGCTCGAACTGCACCGGTGAACCACTGATCGCCGATGCACACACCCACAGGTCGAACAGGCCCGCTTCAGCGCGCAGCACGCCATCGCGCCCGGTGAACGCCAGCTGCGAACGGTGCAGCGTGAAGCTCACTTCGGTGGATTCACCCGGCTGCAGCATCACCTTGCGGAAGTCCTTGAGCTCGCGCACCGGCCGCACGCGGCTGGCCACGCGGTCATGGATGTACAGCTGCACCACTTCTTCGCCGGCCACGCTGCCGGTGTTGGTCAGCGTGGTGGTGATGGTGAGGGTGTCATCCCAGCCCAGCTTGGCACTGCTCAGCTGCGGCACGCCGTAGGCGAAGCTGGTGTAGCTGATGCCGTGGCCGAAGGCGTACAGCGGCTCGTTGGGAATCTCGCGCCAGCGCGCCTTGAACTCGGACATGGTTGGCAGCTCCGGACGCCCGGTGCGCGGATGATTGTAGAAGTACGGCTGCTGCCCGGACACCTGCGGGAAACTCACCGGCAGGCGTGCGGACGGGTTGTAATCGCCGAACAGCACATCGGCCACGGCATGCCCGGTCTGGGTGCCCAGGTACCAGGTGATCGCCACGGCCTGCGCATTGCGCACCGCGCCCTGCAGGGCCAGCGCGCGACCATTGCGCAGCAGCACCACCATCGGCTTGCCGGCCATCGCGACCGCTTCGGCCAGCGCCTGCTGGGCCGGCGGCAAGGTGATTTCCACGCGCGACTGGGCCTCGCCGCTGTAACGCTGCGGTTCGCCCAGCGCCAGCACCACCACATCGGCGCGCAGCGCGGCGGCCACGGCCGCCTCGATGCCACCGGTGATGCCGCTTTCCAGATCGCAACCCGGCACCACTTCCAGCAGCGCTTGATCGCTGATGGCCGCGCGCACGCCGGTTTCCAGGTCCACGTAACGGCTCTTGTCGCCGAACAGCGTCCAGCAGCCTTCGATGTTTTCGCGGTCCTGCACGAACGGACCGATCAGCGCGATCTTCTGGCCGTCACGGCGCAGCGGCAGCGCCGACTGTTCGTTCTTCAGCAGCACGATGGAGCGCCGTGCCGCGTCGCGCGACAGCTCGTCATGCGCGGCGATATGCGAGTCGTCGGCTTCGCGTGCCGGGTCCAGCGAGCGGTACGGATCATCGAACAGGCCGATGGTTTCCTTCAGCCACAGGATGCGGCGCACGCCTTCATCCAGCACCGCCATCGGCACTTCGCCACTTTCCACCAGGCCCGGCAGGTGTTCGGCATAGAAGCCGCTCTGCATGCTCAGGTCCAGGCCGGCGGTGAACGCCTTGGCGGTGGCATCGCGGTCATCGGCGGCATAGCCGTGGGCGACCAGTTCCATGTCCGCGGTGTAATCGGAAATGACAACGCCGGGGAAGTTCCACTCACCGCGCAGGATGTCGGTCAGCAGTTCGGCGTTGGCGCTGGCCGGCACGCCGTTGATGTCGTTGAAGGAGGACATCACGGTGACCGCGCCGGCATCGAAGGCGGCCTTGAACGGCGGCAGGTGCACATCGCGCAGGGTCTGCGGGGAGATGTCCACCATGTTGTATTCCATGCCGGCCATCACTGCGCCGTAGGCGGCGAAATGCTTGGGCGTGGACAGCAGCGCGTCGTGCGCACGCAGGTCATCGCCCTGGAAGCCGCGCACGCGGGCGGCCGCGAACGCACAGCCCAGCACCACGTCTTCGCCGGCGCCTTCCGCGCCACGGCCCCAGCGCTGGTCGCGGGCGATATCCACGGCCGGCGCGTAGGTCCAGTGCAGGCCGGCCGCAGTGGCTTCCACGGCGGTGGCACGTGCGGTGCGGCGCGCCAGTTCGGGTTCGAAGCTGGCCGCTTCGCCCAGCGGGATCGGGAACACGGTACGCATGCCATGGATGACATCGGCGGCCAGGATCACCGGGATGCCGAGGCGGCTTTCTTCGATCGCCACCTGCTGGATGCGACGGCCAAGCTCTGCGCCGACGCCGTTGAACAGCGAGCCGACCTTGCCGTCACGCACCTGCTGCAGCACCTGGTCGGCGTTGCTGACGTTGGCTTCCGGGTTCACGTCCGGGGCAAAGGGACGAACCATGTCGGCGAACACGCCCAGCTGACCGACCTTTTCTTCCACGGTCATCTGCGCAATGAGGGATTCGATACGTTCGGAAGCCACCGGGTGTCCTTGATGTAAACGTTTTCAGTGCCGGCATTCTAAAGGTACCGGGCACAAAAGTGCGCATCTTCTGCGTTCATGTTTTCCGTCCGCGCGGATTGCGACGGCGCGGTCGGGGTCAGCTTAAAGCATGCCGGGGCTGGGGGTGGCAGGCGGTTGCTGGGCACGTTCGGCCCGCGCCTCCATCAGCATGGCGTCGCTGGAGGCCTGGAACACGCGCAGACCGAACGCCGGCAGGATCGCCAACAGGTGGTCGAAGATGTCCGACTGCACGCCTTCGTACTCGCCCCAGGCGGTGCTGCGGGTGAAGCAGTACAGCTCCAGCGGCAGGCCTTCGGTGGTGGGCTGCAGCTGGCGTACCAGCAGGGTCATGTCGGGGTTGATGCCGGGGTGGCTGCCCAGGTAGCGCTCCACGTACGCCCGGAAGGTGCCCAGGTTGGTGACGCGCCGGCTGTTGATGTCGCCCGCTCCGCGGGCGCGCAGTTCGGCGTTCCACTGCCCCAGTTCGGTGTCCTTGTCGCGCAGGTAATCAGCCAGCAGGGCGAACTGGCCGACCTGTGCCCGTGCCTGGTCATCCATGAAACCGACGCTGTGCTGGTCCAGGAACAGCGCGCGCTTGATCCGGCGGCCGCCGGACTCCTGCATGCCCCGCCAGTTCTTGAACGATTCGGTGACCAGCTTCTTGGTCGGGATGGTGGTGATGGTCTTGTCGAAGTTCTGCACGGTGACGGTGTGCAGGGCGATGTCGATGACATCGCCGTCGGCGTTCTGGCTGGGCATTTCGATCCAGTCGCCCAGACGGATCCGGCCATCCCCGCTGATCTGCACGCTGGCCACCAGCGACAGGATGGTGTCCTGGAAAATCAACATCAGCACCGCCGTGGCCGCGCCCAGCCCGGTCACCAGGTAACGCAGTTCCACGCCGGCGAGTGTCGCCACGATCGCCAGCCCGGCAATCGCGAAAATGACGATCTTGGCGACCTGCAGGTAGCCCTTGATCGGCTTGTTGCGCGCGTCCGGCCGACGCTCGTACAGATCGTTGGCGGCATCCAGTGCATGCGACAGCGCCATCGAGACGGTCAGGATGGCCCAGGCCTGGCAGGCCGCGACGACGAACGCCACCAGCCCGACCGGCAGGTCTGGAACGTAGGCGATGCCGGAGGCGATGACCTGGCTGGGCACCACGTTGGACAACCGGGAGATCACCCGCATCACATTGCTGCCACGGCCGGAGTCGGCCCCCGGCAGGCGGGCGAGCAGGCGGCGCAGGCCACGCAGCAGGATGCGCTTGGTGACCCAGTTGGCCAGCCCGGCGGCGATCACCAGCGCCGACAGCATCAGCGCGAGATAGGCACCGGGATACGGCGCCAGAGATTCCTGCAGGCTGTCCAGCCAGTTCACCACCACTACCGCATCCACCACCAGGTTGCCTCCTTCTTGTAGGTCGTTCATCGGGTTCCGGTTGCCGACCGCGGCCGGCGCGACCGGATTACCGGGTCCGTTCGCGTTCGATGATCACGCCGACGGCGCGCGCGCCGCGCACGGCACCGGGCTTGCTGAGCTTCAGCCGCAGCCATTGCACGTCGAATTCCTGCAGCACGATCTCCGCGCAGCGCTCGGCCAGGGTTTCCACCAGGCCGAAGGCCGAGGCCCGCACGTATTCCTGCAGCCGATTGCTGACAGCCTTGTAGTTCAGCGTGTGCTCGATGTTGTCGGTGGCGGCCGGACGACGGTTGTCAAAGCCCATTTCCAGGTCGAATACCAGCGTCTGGCGGATCCGTCGTTCCCAGTCGTAGATACCGATCAGGGCGTCGATCTCCAGCCCTTCGATGAATACCTTGTCCATGATGCCTGCCGCACGAAAGAGGCCGTCATGGTAACGGGACCGGCCACGAGGTGCAGGGACGTGGGATGAACAGCGGGCCTGGGAAAAACAGAGGGCCCTGCTAGCGGGGCCCTCTGGTACTGCCATTGTCCCCGGGGGAAGTCGCCTTGCAGCGGCCGCATGTCCCGAAGCCCACGCCAGCAATCTAGATAGCGGCGCGCCCCTCGTCAATTGCCATACGCGACATTCGTTTTGCCGTAATTGTCCGTATGTGGACGAGCGTTGCCCCTATTCACCGGGACGCCCAATCGAAGCACATTGGGATACGAGTGGGGTAGCAACGGCCTTTTCGATGGAAAACAGCGACGTCTTCAGCAGGGTCCTTTCAGCTGCGCGGTGGGGCACGTTCCAGCGAATGGGGGCCGCCATGGCGCATGACGTTGGCGCTGCAACGCTCTATGCATTGAAGTTGCAACGCGCAACGCCGTGGCAGACGCGTTGTGCCTTCGCTATGGGCCACGGTGGCCTTGGCACGCGGCATTGCTACGAAGCCTTCCAGAAGCACGAGGCGCTGCATGTGCGCACAGCGAGCTTCAGTTGCTGGGCAGACGCCATCGCCGCGCTGACCAGTTGGTCCCGCACCTGCGCTTTGCGTTCTGGCAACAGATGTTCACCAGAAGGTTCGATGACTCACTATGGCATCCGTGCCTGACTCGGGTATTCCCCAATATCGGAGCGGGAGAGATCCCAGGCCTCCGCGCCAGATTGCACACGGATCGGGAGCATGTCCGCAGCTTGCGGAACCGGATCGCCCACCATGAACCTGTGCTCGAACGGGACCTTCATCGGGATCTCGCCGCGATCGAGCGCATCATCCCAGGCCCGATGCCCTTCCACGCTGTGCTGGCTGCAATGCAAGTACCCGGTTGACACCTTGCTGAGCACATCACGGGCGTTGCTACGCTGAGCCTGCCGGTACCAATCACACCGCCGGCAGCGTCGCCATGTCCCAGCGCGGGGTGACGTCCACGCGCGGCGGATTGTGCTGGCCGGCCTGCAGCCTCAGTGCACCGGCGAACGCGATCATCGCCCCGTTGTCGGTGCACAGTGCCGGGCGCGGGAAGCAGGCCCTGCCACCCAGCCTGGCGGCCATTTCCTGCAGCCGCACGCGCAGGCGCTTGTTCGCGCCCACACCGCCGGCCACCACGATGACATTGGTGCCGGCCGCTTCCAGCGCGCGTCCACATTTGATCACCAGCGTCTCGACCACGGCATCTTCAAAGCCGCGTGCGATGTCGGCACGGGTCTGCTCGCTCTGGTCGCTGTCGCGCCAGGCCAGCAGCACCTGGGTCTTCAGCCCGGAGAAGCTGAAATCCAGCCCGGGGCGGTCGGTCATCGGGCGCGAGAAACGGTAGGCGCCCGGACGGCCCTGTTCGGCCAGTGCGGCCAACTGCGGGCCCCCCGGATACGGCAGGCCCATCATCTTGGCGGTCTTGTCGAAGGCTTCGCCGGCTGCATCGTCCAGCGTCTCGCCCAGCAGCCGGTACCGGCCGATGGCCTCCACCGCCACCAGCTGGGTATGCCCACCGGACACCAGCAGGGCCACGAACGGCGCCTGCGGCGGGTCGTCTTCCATCAGCGGTGCCAGCAGGTGGCCTTCCATGTGGTGCACGCCCACGGCCGGCACCTCCAGCGCCCAGGCCAGCGAACGCGCCACCCCGGCACCGACCAGCAGCGCACCGACCAGGCCGGGACCGGCGGTGTAAGCCACCCCGTCGATGTCGCCGACGGTCATGCCGGCTTCGTCCAGCGTCTGCCGGATCAGTGGCAACAACTTGCGCACATGGTCACGGCTGGCCAGTTCCGGCACCACGCCACCGTATTCGGCGTGCAGCGCGATCTGGCTGTACACCGCGTGGGCGCGCAGGGCTTCGATGCCGGTGAGGTCGGTGTCATACACCGCCACGCCGGTCTCATCGCACGATGATTCAATACCAAGGACTCGCATGTGGTGTATTATGCGCCCCCTGCGTGCTCCTCAGGGGCGATGCAGGCCCTTGAGATGCAAGAAAACCGGCCCGTATTCAGGCCGGGATGCTTGCAGTTTGTCGAAGCGCCGCTATAATGTGCGGCTCGCCGGGTATAGACCCGGTTCTACACAGTGTCCGGAGATTCCATGCCCAGCGTCAAAGTCCGCGAGAACGAACCTTTTGAGTTTGCTCTTCGCCGCTTCAAGCGCACTTGCGAAAAGGCCGGTGTGCTGGCCGAAACCCGTAAGCGCGAGTTCTACGAAAAGCCGACCCAGGAACGTAAGCGCAAGGCTGCTGCTGCAGTGAAGCGTCAGCTGCGCCGTTCGTCGCGCGACGTCACCAAGCGTCAGCGCCTGTACTGATCGGACGCACTCATGGCGACAGGTTCTGCCTGTCGCGGTGGGGAAGAAGCCGGCACGCGCAAGCGTCGCCGGCTTTTTGCGTTCCCGGGCTGCCGCCAAGGCGCCCACCAATTAGCCTGACCCACGACATACGAGGTGCCCCATGAGCATGAAGCTGAAGCTGACCGACGACATGAAGGCCGCCATGAAGAGCGGCGACAAGCACACCCTGGGCGTGGTACGCCTGATCAAGGCCGCCGTCCAGCAGAAGGAAGTGGACGAGCGCATCGAACTGGACGACACCGCCGTGGTCGCCGTGCTGGACAAGATGGTCAAGCAGCGCAAGGACTCGATCAGCCAGTACGAAGCAGCCAACCGTGAGGATCTGGCGCAGATCGAGCGCGAGGAAATGGTCGTGATCGAGCGTTACCTGCCGGCCAAGATGGGCGAAGCCGAGATCATCGCCGCCATCCAGGCCGCCGTGGCGGAAACCGGTGCGACCAGCCCGGCCGACATCGGCAAGCTGATGGGCGCGCTGAAGCCGAAGGTCGCCGGCAAGGCGGACATGGGCCTGGTGTCCAAGCTGGTCAAGCAGCAGCTCGCAGGCTGACGCGAACACCTGCCCCGGCAGCGCCGAGCCACGCTCGGCGTGCTGCCTCGGAACGCTGCAAGGCAAAGCCGCCGGGCATGGCTGGGCGCTTACCCGCTCCACGCTTCACCCTTTCTTCGACCTGCGGCTGGTAAAACAGCCCGCATGCCAGATCCGAACACCGCCCCCGCCGCCACCGATCCGCACCGCGGCGTCCCGCATTCCATGCGCAAGTACGTGGACCGGCTCAACCGCAGCTTCCCGATGGCCGTGCTCAACCGCTTCATCGAAGTGGACGTGCTGAGCCAGGCCGCTGCCGTGTCCTTCTACGCCCTGCTGTCGATGGCACCGCTGCTGGTGCTGCTGTTGTGGCTGACCGCATCGCTGTACCCGCCGGCGCAGCAGGCGCTGGTCGAGCAGATCGGCACGGCCGCCGGCAACAGCGTGGCGGTGGTGGCCGAAACCGTGTTGAAGAACGCCGATCAGCAACCCAGCATCGGCTCGCTTGCCGGTATCTGGAGCACGCTGCTGCTGTTCATCGGTGCCACGGCGGTGTTCGCCCAGTTGCAGGGCGCGCTCAACCTGATCTTCCGCACCAGCGGCGAGCGCCTGGAAGGGCTGGCCGCCTGGCTGCGCAAGCGCGTGTTTTCCTTCGGCGTGGTACTGGCGCTGGGCCTGCTGCTGGTGGTGTCGATGACCGCCACCACCATGCTGCAGGTCGCGTTCGCGCAGCTGCCTTCGTTGCTGCCGGCGCTGGGTTACCTCAGCACGCTGCTGCTGTACACGGTGGCCTTCGCCTTCATGTACCACTACCTGCCGGACCGGCGCGTGGCGTGGCGCCAGGCGTTCATCGGCGGCGCCATCACCTCGGCGCTGTTCGCCCTTGGCCGCTATGGGATCGGCGTGTACATCGCACAGGTCGCACCGGGCAGCGCGTACGGTTCGATGGGCGCACTGGTGATCTCGCTGGTCTGGATCTACTACGCCATGGTGGTGTTCTTCGTCGGCGCGCTGATGACCTCGGTGATCGACGAACGCCTGCGCGCGCAGAACCACCTGGCTGCAGCCGGCATCGTGCCGCCCAAGCCGGGCGCGACCGCCGGCAACGGGTAAACTAGGCGGACTTCCCGTTCGCCCGCACTGCCTTCCGGCGGTGCCCTGCCGGTTGCCATGGCCCGCATTCCAGACGCTTTCATCGACGACCTGCTGGCCCGCTCCGACATCGTCGAGGTGGTGGGCAGCCGCGTGCCGCTGAAGCGACAGGGCAAGGAATACGCGGCGCGTTGCCCGTTCCATGACGAACGCTCGGCCTCGTTCACCGTATCGCCCACCAAGCAGTTCTATCACTGCTTCGGCTGCGGCGCGCACGGCACCGCGATCAGCTTCCTGATGAACTACGACCGCCTCGAATTCCTCGATGCGGTGGACGAACTGGCCAAGCGGGTCGGCATGGAAGTGCCGCGCAGCGAGAACCCGCGCAGTGCGCAGCAGCAGGACGAAGGCCGCGAACTGTATTCGGCGCTGGATGCGGCCGCGCGCTTCTTCCAGAAGAACCTGGAAGACAGCGAGAAGGCCCGCACCTACCTGGACGGCCGCGGCGTGGACGAAGCCAACCGCACGCGTTTCCAGATCGGCTATGCGCCGGATGGCTACAGCGGGCTGCGCGACGCGCTGGGCAAGGACGAGCGTCGGATGAAGCTGCTCGACCGTGCAGGCCTGTTCTCCAAGAACGACCGCGGCCATGTCTACGACAAGTTCCGCGACCGGGTGATGTTCCCGATCTTCGACCGCCGCGGCCGGGTGATCGCCTTCGGCGGCCGCGTGTTCGAGAAGGACGACGGCCCGAAGTACCTCAACTCACCGGAAACCGCGCTGTTCCACAAGGGACGCGAACTGTATGGCCTGTGGCAGGTGCGCCAGGCCAACCAGAAGATCGAGCGGTTGATCGTGGTCGAAGGCTACATGGACGTGGTGTCGCTGTTCCAGTTCGGGGTCACCCAGGCGGTGGCCACGCTGGGCACGGCGACCACGCCGGACCATGCCGAGCTGCTGTTCCGCAACGCCCCGGATGTGTTCTTCTGCTTCGATGGCGATGCGGCCGGCCGGCGTGCCGGCTGGAAGGCGCTGGAATCGGTGCTGCCGCGCATGAAGGATGGCCGCCAGGCCTTCTTCCTGTTCCTGCCCGATGGCGAAGATCCGGACACCATCGTGCGCAAGGAAGGCGCCGAAGCCTTCGACGAGCGCCTGAAGCAGGCCACGCCGCTGTCCCAGTTCTTCTTCGACGAGCTGACCCGCGAGATCAACCTCGGCACCCTGGATGGCAAGGCCCGGCTGGCCGAGCGTGCCAAGCCGATGCTGGCGCAGATTCCCGACGGGGCCTTCGGTGACCTGATGAAGCAGCAGCTGGGCGTGCTGACCGGGCTGGGCGGCCAACCCGCGCAGCGTCCGCAGCAGGGCCCGCGCGCGACGTCGGGCCGCCCGGTCACGCCGGTGGCGAAACGCAGCCTGGTCCGCGCGGCGATGGCGATCCTGCTGCAGCAGCCTTCGCTGGCGATGTCGCTGGGTGGACAGCACCATTTCCACGGCCTGCGCCTGCCCGGCGTCGAGCTGCTGCTGGAGCTGCTGGCGCTGGTCGAACAACGCCCGGACATCAGCACAGGCGCGCTGCTGGAACACTTCGATGGCCGCGAAGAGCAGGCGTCGCTGCATACACTGGCGGCGCAGACGCTGGCCGGCGACGAAGCAAAATGGACCGAAGAGCTGCACGATGCGGTGGGCCAACTGGAAAAGCAGCTGCTGTTCCAGCGCATCGAAGACCTTAACGCCAAGCAGCGACAACACGGCTTGGACGATACTGACAAATTCGAAATGCGCGAGCTGCTGAAGGCCCGCGCCAGCCTGCGCATCTGATCGCGTGGGCGCCTGCCAAGGAGCCTGCCTGACATGACACGCTGGTGGTCGCGACTGCGACCGGACAACTTCACCCTGGCCTTGCTGGGCACCGTGCTGCTCGCCTCGTTGCTGCCGATGACCGGCCCCGCCGCGCTGGTACTGGACGATGTCACCAACGTGGCGATCGGATTGCTGTTCTTCCTGCACGGCGCGCGCCTGCCGCGTGAGGCCGTGATCGGCGGCCTGCTGCACTGGCGCCTGCACCTGCTGATCCTGGCCTGCACCTTCGTGCTGTTCCCGCTGCTGGGCCTGCTGTTCCATCCGCTGTCCGGCTGGCTGCTCACGCCGGAGCTGTACCTGGGCGTGCTGTTCCTGTGCACCCTGCCCTCCACGGTCCAATCATCCATCGCGTTCACTTCGATGGCACGCGGCAATGTGCCCGCAGCGGTGTGCAGCGCCTCGCTGTCGTCCATCCTGGGGGTGTTCCTGACGCCGCTGCTGCTGACCGCGCTGGCCGGCACCCAGGGTGGCATCCACAATCCGCTGCAGGCCATCGGCGGCATCATGCTGCAGCTGCTGGTGCCGTTCGTGGCCGGCCACCTGCTGCGGCCGTGGATCGCCGGCTGGGTGGAACGCCAGCGCGCGCTGCTGCGCTACACCGACCAGGCCACCATCCTGCTGGTGGTGTATTCGGCCTTCGGCGCGGCGGTGACCGAAGGGCTGTGGTCGAAGACCCCGCTGATCTCACTGGCCGCGGTGGCGGTGGTGGCGGCGGTGCTGCTGGGCATCGCGATGCCGCTGATCACGCTGGCCGCACGCAAGCTGCATTTCAGCCGCGAAGACGAGATCGCGATCGTGTTCTGCGGTTCCAAGAAGAGCCTCGCCACCGGCATCCCGATCGCCAAGGTGTTGTTCGCCGGCGGCAGCCTCGGCGCGATCGTGCTGCCGGTGATGATCTACCACCAGATCCAGCTGATCGTCTGCGGGGTCATCGCCCAGCGCTACGCGAAGGAAACGCGGTAGCCCGGTAACCCGGTAGCGCCGAGCCATGCTCGGCGGCTTTCTGCAGCGGCGCCTGAACCACCCCGCCGAGCATGGCTCGGCGCTACCAAGGCGGCTGGCTCCACGCGCGGGTAGTGACGGCCGCTGGCCGTCAATCCCAACCAGGCGTTACAGCCAGGGCAGGATCCAGTGGTCCACCAGCAGGAAGGCGAACAGCGCCATCAGGTAGACCACCGACCAGTTGAACATCTTCATCGAGAACAGTTCATCCGGCGGCAGCCTCGGCGCGATCGTGCTGCCGGTGATGATCTACCACCAGATCCAGCTGATCGTCTGCGGGGTCATCGCCCAGCGCTACGCGAAGGAAGCCCGGTAAGCCGGTAACCCGGTAGCGCCGAGCCATGCTCGGCGGCTTTCTGCATCGGCGCCTGAACCATCCCGCCGAGCATGGCTCGGCGCTACCAAGGCGGGTGGCACCGCGCGCCGGCAGTGACGGCCGCTGGCCGTCAATCCCAACCAGGCGTTACAGCCAGGGCAGGATCCAGTGGTCCACCAGCAGGAAGGCGAACAGCGCCATCAGGTAGACCACCGACCAGTTGAACATCTTCATCGAGAACAGTTCATCCGGCGGGTCCTGCATGCGCCAGGCGTACCAGAGGAACACGGCGTTCAATATGATCGCCCCGCCCAGGTAGAACGGTCCGCTCATGCCGACCACGTACGGCAGCACGCAGATGATCGCCAGCACGATCGAGTAGGCCAGGATCTGCTTGCGGGTGTGCACCACGCCGTGGGTGACCGGCAGCATCGGGATCTTCGCCTTGGCGTAGTCTTCGCGGCGGAAGATCGCCAGCGCCCAGAAATGCGGCGGCGTCCAGATGAAGATGATCAGCACCAGCAGTGCCGAATACCACCAGTCGGCCGAGGTCTGCATCCCGGTGACCGCGGCCCAGCCGAGCATCGGCGGCATCGCGCCGGCCAGTCCGCCGATGACGATGTTCTGCGAGGTGGCACGCTTGAGGTACACGGTGTAGATCACCGCATAGCCGATCAGCGAGGCAAAGGTGAGGATGGCGGTGATGACGTTGACCCACACCACCAGGATCGTCATCGACAACACGATCAGCACGCCGGCGAAGGCCAGCACCTGCCACGGCTTGACCTTGCCGACCACCAGCGGGCGCCACGAGGTGCGCGCCATCTGCGCATCGATCTTCGCATCCAGCAGCTGGTTGATCGCCGCCGCGGCAGAGGCCGACAGCCAGATGCCGAGGAAGCCGAGCGCGCCCAGGCGCACCTGCTCCCAGCTGGGTACGCCGGGAATGGCAAGGACCATGCCGACCAGCGCGGTGAATATGATGAGAGCGACGACCTTGGGCTTGGTCAGGTCCCAGTACTGACGATAGGTGGCCATGGCGTCAGTCCGGTGCCCGCAGGCGGGCCAGCAGGCTGACCATCACGAACAGCAGCAGCACCGCCCCGCCGTTGTGCAGCACCGCCACCGGCAGCGGCAGTGCCATCTTGACGTTGGCGATGCCCAGGCTGATCTGTGCGATGAGGCCGACGATCAACGCCACGGCCCAGCCGCGCATGCTCGGGGTCCGGAACAGACGCACGCCCAGCCACAGCAGGTACGCCGCCACCACGATGGCGAACATGCGGTGGCCCATCTGGATGGCGATGCGCGAAGCGCCATCGAGGATGCCGCCTTCGTAATCCACGCCGATGCCGCGCCACAGGGTGAAGCCCTCGGCGAAGTTCTGCTGCGGCCACCACTGGTTGGCACAGCGCGGGAAGTTGTCCAGCGACAGGCTGCCGCCACCACAGGCCAGCGCGGCGTAGTTGGCGCTGACCCAGCCGCCGAGTGCGATCTGCACGGTCAGCACGGCGACGCCGATGCGCAGCAGCCACTTCAGCTTCGGTGCTTCGGCCAGGGTGATCGGCAGGTGGGTCGCGCGCCAGGCCATCCAGGCCAGCATCGCGAACATCAGCATGCCGCCCAGCAGGTGGCCCATCACCACGATCGGCTTGAGCAGCCAGGTGACGGTCCACATGCCCAGCAGCGCCTGGAAGATCACCACGGCCAGGGTCAGCACGGCGGCGCGTGCGAGGTCGCTGTTGCTCCAGCGGAACGCGGCTACCAGCAGGATCACCTCGCCGAGCAGTGCCAGCACGCTGGCGGTGGCATGCCAGCCCAGCATGTACAGCGGGATGCCTGCGGCCACCAGCACGCAGGCGGTGACCACCGCGGTGCTGCCGAAACGACGTCGACGCGTGGCCAGCAGGGCCAGGGTGAGGATCTCGATGCCCAGCGCGCCGGCCAGGAAGCGGTGCACCTGCTCGCGCCACGCCTTGTGCGTTTCCAGCGGGCGGATGTCCGCGGCCGGATGGCCGATGGTTTCCTCCACATGCTGCGGCCAGGTGGCCTGGCCATAGCAGGTCGGCCAGTCCGGGCAGCTCAGGCCGGCATCGGACAGGCGCACGAAGGCACCGAACAAGATGGTGCTCGCGGTCATGATCATCGCGAACCACGCCAGGCGGTGGAAATTACGCTGCAGCGCCGGACGCGCGGAAAGGCTCATCAAACAAGGCTCACTTCAGTTTCAGCAACGTGGACAGGTCCTTGCGCAGGCCACCGAGGTCGGTGCCGGGCGCATGGCGCATGATCACGAAGCCGTTCGGATCGACGATGTAGACCGGCACGCCGGCCGGGTCGTCGACACCGGGCAATGCAGCGCGCAGTGCCGGCGAAGGGGCCAGCGCGCGCAGTGCAGGGGTTCCAGCCAGGGGCGCCGGCGGCGTTCCCAGCCAAAGTATCTCCACATTATCGGCGTTATGGCCGAACAGCTGCCACACCTTGGCCAGTCCCTGCGACAAAGTGACGCATGGTTCGGCGCACGCGACGGGCGGCGCGACCAGGATGCGCCAGATCTTTTCTTCGCCTTTCCAGGCATAGGGCACGCCGCTGGCCAACAGGGGCGGCTGCAGGCGCAGGTCCACCGGCGGCTGCAGCAGCTGGCCGACGTTCTTGTGCGCCGCCGGCTGCCAGCCGGAGAAGCGCAGCACCCCGGCCAGTGCCATCGCGCCGAAGAACAGGACGAACAGCAGCACCAGAGTCCGGCGACCCTTGCCGCGCCCGGTGTCCTGCGGTGACGTAGCAGCATTCATGGGCAGCATTTTCTCATGTTGGGAAGGGGTGTGCCGGTGGATTGGGTGCGGGTCCGGTGGGTGACGAGCGTTGGTCGTCGCGCTTCTGCTCCGGGCAAGAGCGTGACGACCAACGGTCGTCACCTACCAGGGAACCGCCGACGGCGGCGCCATTCCAGCACCAGCGCCACCACCAGCACGGTCAGGGCCAGGCCGAACCATTGCACGGCGTAGCCCAGGTGACGCTGCGGCGGCAGCGTGTTGGGCAGCAGGTCGAGGTCGCGCTCGTCGCCGAACGGCAGCGCCGGATCCAGCCGCAGCACGCGCGCAGGCAGGCCAGGCAGGCCCAACAGCGGGGCCAGCGCGTCGGCCTGCAAGCGGCTGGCCAGCCAGCGCTGCGGGCCCGCCGGGGTCGTCACCGGCCCCAGTGCCAGCCCTGGTGCCGGCGCGGGCGCCAGCAGCCCGCGTACGGCCACCGGCGAGGGCGGTGGCGCCACGTCGGGCAGCGCGCGATCGGCAGGCAGCGGACGCCAGCCCAGGTCCACCAGCAGCACCGCGCCATCATCGCTGCGGAACGGTCGATAGAGCTTCACTCCGGCACGGCCGTGGCGCATCTGGTTATCCAGCAGCACCAGCCCCGACAGGAAGCGGCCGTGGTCGAGGATGCCGTGCACCGGGCCGGCAGCGGCCAGCGCGCGCGACAGGGTAGTGGGCGGTTGCGCGGCCGCCACGGCCTGCGCCTGCAACAGCGCCTGCTTGTGCTGCATGCGCTGCAGCTGCCAGCAGCCGAGCAGGCAGAACACCGTCATCGCCACCAGGGCCAGCACCCAGCCCAGCGTCCGCGTGTGCCGTCGCATCATGACAAACGGCCGCAAACGCGGTCAGATAGCAACATCCGCCCCGCCATCGAGCCGCGCATGAACGATTCGCTGAAGACCCTGCTGATGATCGCGTTCCTCATCGTCATCGTCTGGAACCTGGGCGCCGGCCTGTACTACCTGCTGGTGGATCGGGGACAGACCAAGCGCACCGTCAATGCGCTGACCCGGCGCATCGCGGTGTCGGTGGCGCTGATCCTGCTGGTGGTCATCGGCATCTGGGGCGGCTGGATCCAGCCGCACGGCATCGCCCGCTGAAGCAATCGTTACGTAGATCAAAGCACGTAGACGAACAGGAACAGCATCAGCCACACCACGTCGACGAAATGCCAGTACCACGCCGCCGCTTCGAAGCCGAAATGGTTGTCGCGGGTGAAGTGGCCTTTGGCCGCGCGCAGCCACATCACGCCCAGCATGATCGTGCCCAGCAGCACGTGCGCGCCGTGGAAGCCGGTCAGCATGAAGAACGTGGAGCCGTAGATGCCCGAGCCGAGAGTGAGGTTGAGCTCGGTGTAGGCGTGGATGTACTCCTCCGCCTGCAGGGTCAGGAACACCAGTCCCAGCACCACGGTGATGCCCAGCCAGGTCAGCAGCTGGCGGCGATGGCCGGCCTTCAGTGCGTGGTGGGCGATGGTCAGGGTGACGCCGGAGGTCAGCAGGATCAGCGTATTGATCAGCGGCAGGCCCCACGCCGGGATGGTCTGGAACTGGCCACCGATGGCCGCCGGGCCGTTGGTCGGCCAGCCGGACGAATAGCCCTGCCACAGCAGTTCGTTGGTCATCACCCCGTCGCCCTCGCCGCCCAGCCACGGCAGCCCCAGCGCACGGGTGTAGAACAGCGCACCGAAGAAGGCGCCGAAGAACATCACTTCGGAGAAAATGAACCACACCATCCCCATCCGGAACGAACCATCCACCTGCTGGTTGTAGTGGCCGGCCTGCGATTCACGCACCACGTCGCTGAACCACCAGAACAGGGTCAGCACCAGCATCGCCAGCCCGGTGAAGAAGCTCCACTTGCCCCACGTCGCGTCGTTGAGCCAACTGGCCACGCCGACCATGGTCACCATCATCGCGATGGAGCCGATGAACGGCCATCGGCTGTGGGTCGGCACGTAGTACGCGTTGGCATCGGAAGGAAGCTGGGCCATGGTCGTTGTCCGGTTCAGTGGCGCGCTCAGGGCGCGGCGTGCGCATCGGCCGGCACGCTGGCCGGTGCAAGGCGCGCGGAGAGCGCGTCGTTCTTGTAGAAGGTGTAGGACAGGGTGATGGTGCGGATCTCCGGCGGCAGCGAGGGATCCACGATGAAGCGCACCGGCATGTCGCGCTTCTCTCCGGCCTGCAGGGTCTGTGCGGTGAAGCAGAAGCATTCGGTCTTGCTGAAATAGCCGGAGGCACGCGCTGGCGCCACCGACGGTACGGCGCTGCCGACGATGGCGACCTTGCCATCGTTGCGCGCGAAATACAGCGCTTCGTTGAGCTCGCCGGGCACCACGTCCATGGTCAGCTGTTCGGGATGGAAGGCCCACGGCAACTGCGAGTTCACCCCGCCATCGAACTCCACCCGCACGGTGCGCTTGCCGGCTGCGGCGCCGACGCTGGCCTGTGCCCCGGGCCCGCGTTCCAGGCGCACGCCGAACACTTTTTCACAGGCGATGCGGTACAGCGGCACCAGCGAGAACGTCAGCAGGAACACCGCCACCGCCACGCCGATCAGGCGCGGCAGGCCGGCATGCCGGGACGGGGCGGCGGCCTGCGGTGCGCTCATCGGCCGATCACCCCGCTGAGGATGAAGCCGATATACACCGCCACCGCCACCGCGCCCACCCACAGGGCGGTGAGGCGTGCACGCTGGCGGCGCAGGGCGATGTCATCGGATGATGGGTTCGCATCATGCATGTCGCACCTCAGTGACTGATGTCATCGTGGGCCAGGTCGCCCGGGCGGATCACCGGCGGGGTGGTGAAGGTATGCGCCGGCGCCGGTGACGGCACCGTCCATTCCAGCCCGCGCGCGCCTTCCCAGCTTCGCGCTTCGGCCTTTTCCCCGTTGCGCAGCGAGGCCAGCAGGATCGCGGCCATCATGAAGGGCGTGGCGAACATGCCGAACGCACCGATCGAGCTGATCAGGTTCCAGTCGGCGAAGGCCACGCTGTAATCCGGGATGCGCCGTGGCATGCCGGCCAGGCCGAGGAAATGCTGCGGGAAGAACAGCAGGTTGACGAACACGATCGACCACCAGAAGTGGAACTTGGCCCACTTCTCGCTGTACATGCGGCCGGTCCACTTCGGCCACCAGTAGTACACCGCCGCGATCAGTGCGAACACCGCACCGGTGACCAGCACGTAGTGGAAATGCGCGACCACGAAGTAGGTGTCGTGGTACTGGAAATCAGCCGCGACGATGGCC
This sequence comes from Stenotrophomonas sp. Bg11-02, assembly GCF_002836635.1. Lineage (NCBI taxonomy): Bacteria > Pseudomonadati > Pseudomonadota > Gammaproteobacteria > Lysobacterales > Lysobacteraceae > Stenotrophomonas > Stenotrophomonas sp. Bg11-02. The sequence goes on along the minus strand of NZ_PJAY01000047.1, from coordinate 15,083 downwards.
AGCATCAGGCCGGAAAAACCGCCGATGGTGAACAGGATGACGAAGGCGACCGACCACAGCATCGGCGCTTCGAAGGTGAGCGAACCGCGCCACATGGTGCTGACCCAGTTGAACACCTTCACCCCGGTCGGGATGGAGATCAGCATGGTGGCGAACATGAAGTAGATCTCGCCACCCAGCGGCATGCCCACGGTGAACATGTGGTGGGCCCACACGATGAAGGACAGGAAGGCGATCGCCGCGGTGGCGTAGACCATCGCCTGGTAGCCGAACAGCGGCTTGCGGCTGAAGGTGGGGATGATTTCACTGACCACGCCGAACGCCGGCAGGATCATGATGTAGACCTCCGGGTGCCCGAAGAACCAGAAGATGTGCTGGAACATCACCGGGTCACCGCCACCGGCGGCGTTGAAGAAACTGGTGCCGAAGAACTTGTCGGTCAGCAGCATGGTGACCGCGCCGGCCAGCACCGGCATCACCGCGATCAGCAGGAAGGCGGTGATCAGCCAGGCCCAGCAGAAGATCGGCATCTTCAGCAGGTCGATGCCCGGTGCGCGCATGTTGAGCACGGTGGCGATGATGTTGATCGCGCCCATGATGGAACTGATGCCGGCCACGTGGATGGCGAACACGGTGAAGGCCACGTTGTAGCCGCCCTGCAGCGACAGCGGCGGGTACAGGGTCCAGCCCCCGGCCGGTGCGCCGCCGGGCAGGAACAGGGTCAGCAGCAGCATGCCAAAGGCCACCGGCAGCAGCCAGAACGACCAGTTGTTCATGCGCGGCAGCGCCATGTCCGGCGCGCCGATCTGCAGCGGAATCATCCAGTTGGCCAGGCCGACGAAAGCCGGCATCACCCCGCCGAAGATCATCACCAGCGCATGCATGGTGGTCATCTGGTTGAAGAATTCCGGCTTGACGAACTGCAGCCCGGGCTGTGCCAGTTCGGTGCGGATCACCACGCTCATCGCCGCGCCGATGATGAACATGACGAAGCTGAAAAGCAGGTACAGCGTGCCGATGTCCTTGTGGTTGGTGCTGAACAGCCAGCGCTGGAAAAAGCCCTGCGCATGACCGTGGTGTTCGTCGTGCCCAACTGCCGAGTGCGCCATTGCAAAACACCTCTCAGATCGATTTGTCACAGTGGCCGCGATGCAGCCACGGGCGGTTGGGTCAGGCGTCGGTGGTGGGCGCCGGGGCCGGTGCAGCAGCAGGCTCGGCCGGGGTTACCGGTTGCCGTGGCGCGGTGCCGTCGCCGGGCGGCGTGGTGGTCTCCGGCGCATTCGGGGTGGCAGGCGCGGCGGGTGCAGCAGGCGCGGCGGCGGGCGCCGGCTTCTTCTGCGCCAGCCACTGCTTGAAGTCTTCCTTGGACACCGCTTCGACCACGATCGGCATGAAGCCGTGGTCCTTGCCGCACAGTTCGGCGCACTGCCCGCGGTAGACGCCGGGGGTGTCGATGCTGGTCCAGGCCTCGTTGATGAAGCCCGGGATGGCATCCTGCTTCCAGCCCAGCGCCGGTACCCACCAGGCGTGGATCACGTCGTCGGAGGTGATGACGAAGCGCACCTTGGTATCCACCGGCAGCACCAGCCGGTTGTCGACGTCGAGCAGGTAATGCGGATTGCTTTGGCGGGTGGGCACCTTGCCGCTCTGGCGCACGCGGTCGGACTCGCGGTCCAGCCGGCTGGTGAAGTCCACGCCCTCGCCCAGGTACTCATAGCGCCACATCCACTGGTAGCCGGTGACCTTGACGGTCATCTCGGCATCGCGGGTGTCGTACATCTTGATCAGGTTGGCGGTGGCCGGCCAGGCCATCACCACCAGGATCACCACCGGGATCACCGTCCAGATGATTTCGGCCTTGGTGTTGTGGCTGAAGGTGGCGGCGACCGCGCCCTTGGATTTGCGGAACTTGAAGATGGCGTAGGCCATCGCACCGAACACGATCACGCCGATGACCGTGACCACGATCAGCGAGAGCATGTTCGATTCCCAGGCCAACCGCGAGGTCTGGGTAACCCCCCGGCCCATGTTCAACTGCCATGGCTTGGGATCGGCGGACTGCGCCCATCCCATTGCCGGAAACGCCATTCCGGCCGCCACCGTGGCGATCCCGGACACGCACCTGCCGCCCCACGCGCTGCTTTGCTTCATTGCCTAGACCCTTGACGTCATCGGTGACCGCCATCGCTGGCGGCGAGCAAGCTTTCAAGCTGGTTTCCGGGCATCAGCGTCCGTGGGGGGGACGCCCTCGCCGTTGCGTATTCAGATCCCCTGCGGCGCATCCGCCGCCCTGATCCTGTCGCAACCGCGTTCCTGCCGCGGGTTACGTCTCGATGGTAGCCCTGCCCTCTCGACACTTACAAGGTCCATTCACGGTAAATACGATGCTGCAGCACAGCAATTGGCCGTCGGCCGATTTGCCGATTTCGGCACAAAAACGGCCGCGCGACCAGATTCAGCTGAATCCTTTACGGGGCGGAGCTATGAGGATTACTGAAAGGCGCCATGCAGGGGCTTTCCGCAGGCCAAAATATGATTAAAATCGCCAAGTTTTCCACTGGCCGGACCGGCATGAACGCACCTACTCTTTCGCCCGCTGCCCCCGGCTCCGCGCCGCCGGCCGACGTGCTGCTGTCGCCGGAACTGCCGGCATCTCCCTCCGCTTTCCGCCAGGCCATCACCGACGCCTGGTTGAAGGACGAGGCGGCCCACGTGACCGAACTGCTGGCACAGGCGCGCCTGCCGGCCGACGAACAGGCGCAGGTGCAGGCGCTGGCCGCCGACCTGGTCGCCCGCGTGCGCGTGCGCGCCAAGGACCAGGGGGCGATCGAAGCCTTCATGCGCCAGTACGACCTGGGCAGCGAGGAAGGCGTGCTGCTGATGTGCGTGGCCGAAGCGCTGCTGCGCATCCCGGACCAGGACACCGCCGACAAGCTGATCCGCGACAAGCTGGCCGATGCGGACTGGAAGAAGCACATGGGCGGCAGCGACTCGGTGCTGGTCAATGCCTCCACCTGGGGCCTGATGCTGACCGGCAAGCTGGTACAGATCAACGACCTCACCCGTGCCGACGTGCCGGGCGCGTTCAAGCGCCTGATGGGCCGCGTGGGCGAGCCGGTGATCCGCCTGGCCGTGCGCCAGGCGATGAAGATCATGGGCCATCAGTTCGTCATGGGCCGCACCATCGGCGAGGCGCTGGAGCGTTCGCACAAGGGTGACAACGCCAGCTACCGCTATTCGTTCGACATGCTCGGCGAAGGCGCGCTGACCATGAAGGATGCCCTGCGTTACCTGGAGGACTACCGCCGCGCGATCCATGCCATCGGCGGTGACCACAAGGCACGCGGCGGCCGCCCGGATGGCGACGTCAACAATGCCCCGGGCATCTCGATCAAGCTGTCCGCGCTGTACCCGCGCTACGAGCACGCCAAGCGTGCCCGCGTGCTGCACGACCTGGTGCCCGGCGTGCTGGAGCTGGCACAGCTGGCGAAAAGCTACGGCATCGGCTGCACGGTGGACGCCGAAGAAGCCGACCGCCTGGAGCTGTCGCTGGACATCATCGATGCGGTGTTCTCAGATGCCTCGCTGAGCGGCTGGGATGGCTTCGGCGTGGTGGTGCAGGCGTACCAGAAGCGCACCCCGTACACGATCGATTTCCTCGCCGATATGGCCCGCCGCAACGGCCGTCGCCTGCAGGTGCGGCTGGTCAAGGGCGCGTACTGGGACGCGGAGATCAAGCGCGCGCAGATCGAAGGCTATCCGGGCTACCCGGTGTTCACCCGCAAGCAGAACACCGACGTGTCCTACCTGGCCTGCGCCAAGCGCCTGTTCGGTCATGGCGACGCGATCTATCCGATGTTCGCCACCCACAACGCGCACACCATCGCCGCGATCCGCAGCATCGCCAAGGGCGGTGTGTACGAGCACCAGAAGCTGCACGGCATGGGCGATGACCTGTACGCCGAAGTGGTGCCGGCCGATCGCCTTGGCCTGCCGTGCCGCGTCTACGCGCCGGTCGGCTCGCACGAGGACCTGCTGCCTTACCTGGTGCGTCGCCTGCTGGAAAACGGCGCCAACTCCAGCTTCGTCAACCGCATCACCGACGACCGCGTGGCGATTGCCGAGCTGGTCCGTGATCCGGTGGAAATGGTGGGTTCCTTCGCCTCCATCCCGCACCCCAAGATCCCGCTGCCGGTCGACCTGCTGCGCAGCCAGAACCACCACAGGACCAATTCCATGGGCATCAACCTCGCCAACGACAACGCACTGCGCGACCTTGCCGGGCAGCTCAACAGTGCCGTGAAAGCATGGCATGCCACCCCGCTGGTACCCGGTGCCAACCTGACCGGACCGACGCTGCCGGTGACCAATCCGGCCGACAACCGCCAGGTGGTGGGCCAGTGGCAGGCGGCCGACGATGTGACCGTGCAGAAGGCCCTGACCAACGCGGTTGCAGCGCAGCCAGCCTGGAACCGCACCCCCGCTGCCAGCCGCGCGGCGATCCTGGAACACGCCGCCGACCAGCTGGAAGCACGCATCGCCGAGTTCATGGCGCTGTGCGTGAAGGAAGCCGGCAAGAGCCTGCCCGACGGCGTGGCCGAAGTGCGCGAGGCGGTCGACTTCCTGCGCTACTACGCCAAGCAGGCACGCGAGCAGTTCGCGCATGCTGAAAAGCTGCCCAGCCCGACCGGTGAATCCAACGAACTGCAGTTGCATGGCCGCGGCGTGTTCGTGTGCATCAGCCCGTGGAACTTCCCGCTGGCGATCTTCCTGGGCCAGGTCGCGGCGGCGCTGGCGGCGGGCAACAGCGTGATCGCCAAGCCGGCCGAACAGACCAACCTGATCGGCTACTACGCGGTGAAACTGCTGCTGGATGCCGGCGTGCCGGAAGGCGTGCTGCAGTTCCTGCCGGGCGACGGCGCCACTGTCGGTGCGGCGTTGACCGCCGACCCGCGCGTGGCCGGCGTGGCCTTCACCGGGTCCACTGATACCGCCCGTGCGATCAACCGCGCGATGGCCGCACGTGATGCCGCGATCGGTGTGCTGATCGCCGAGACCGGCGGCCAGAACGCCTTCATCGCCGATTCGTCGGCGCTGCCGGAACAGCTGGTCAAGGATGCGATCGGTTCGGCTTTCACCTCGGCCGGCCAGCGTTGTTCGGCCGCACGCGTGCTGTTCGTGCAGGACGACATCGCCGACAAGGTGATGACCATGCTGGCCGGCGCGATGAAGGAACTGAAGGTCGGCGACCCGGGCGAACTGTCCACCGACGTCGGTCCGGTGATCGACGCGGACGCGCTGCGGATCCTGCAGGACCATGCCGAGCGCATGGACGCCGAAGCCCGCCTGATCGCCGCTGCCACGCTCGGCGATGGCACGGCGCACGGCACCTTCTTCGCGCCGCGTGCGTACGAACTGAAGGACCTGGGCCAGCTGCACAGGGAGATCTTCGGACCGGTGCTGCACGTGATCCGCTGGAAGGGCGACCAGCTGCAGGCGGTGATCGACCAGATCAACGCGACCGGTTACGGCCTGACCCTGGGCGTACATTCGCGCATCGACGAGACCGTGGACCGCATCACCCACGGCATCCAGGTGGGCAACGTGTACGTCAACCGCAACCAGATCGGTGCGGTGGTGGGCGTGCAGCCGTTCGGTGGCCAGGGCCTGTCCGGCACCGGCCCGAAGGCGGGCGGCCCGCACTACCTGCTGCGGTTCGCCACGGAGAAAACCGTCACGGTGAACACCACCGCGGCCGGCGGCAACGCCTCGCTGCTGACATTGGGCGATTGATTTTTTCCGCTGTGCCGCGGGTGGATTCGGCGCCTGGGTGGGACGGGGTGGGTTGGCGGGAAACGCCGTGAATCCATCCTTGGAGGCTCGCCATCCGCATCCATGCGGATGAGCGTTCCCGCCAACCCACCCCGCCCCACCGCTGACGGTTTCCCGCGGCCGCCAGCGGGTGGGGAAGAGAAGAGCAGGGTCAGGGTCCTTTCACCATCGGTAGCGCCGAGCCATGCTCGGCGGAAACCATCAGATCCCCTTTCTCCCCACATCCGCCGACCATGGGTCGGCGCTACCAAGGCCCCAAGGACCATGTTTGTCCACGGTCCCCATGGACCTGTCGAAGGTGGGGCGGGGAGGCTGTGCAGGACCGTCTTTTCGCATGGATGCGAAAAGCGAGCCTCCATGGACGGATTCACGGCGTGTCCTGCACAGCCACCCCGCCCCGCCAACAAACAGCCCTGCAGCTGTTGACGTTGACGTTGCCTGCGCTTCTGACCGTGTGCGCGTCAGCGCGCAGCCAGCATCAACCGCCGCCAGTGCAGCAGTGCGACGATCGCGTTGATCCAGTAGCCGACGTACAGCAGCGCGGTCAGCTGCAGGCCCCCTGCGTAGTACAGCGGCACCGCCAGGGTGTTCACCAGCAACCACACCCACCAGCATTCCAGCTTGCGCCGCATCATCATCAACTGACCGACCATGCTCAGCAGCAGGATCCCCGCGTCCACGTAAGGCGCCTGTCCGTCCGTATGCCGGCTCAGCATCCAGCCATAGCCCCACGTGCCCGCGACTACCAGCACGACCAGCCCCGGCCACGCAGCGGCGCGCAGGCGGGTGATCGGCAGCGGCGCGCCCTGGTTGCCGCGCAGCCACTGCCACCAGCCCAGTGCACCCACGACGATGAAGAACCCCTGCAGCGCCACCTGCCCGTACAACCGCGCCTGCAGGAACACCGCCGCGAACAGCAGCCCGGCAATGATGCTCATCCACCAGCCATGCACGCTGTTGCGCCCGGCCAGCAGTATCGAGGCGGCCGCTGCGACGTTGGCGGCGATTTCAAGCTGGAACGCGGGGTCTGAAAAATCCATGGGCCATTGTAGTGCGCAAAGAAAAAGCCCCGCTTGCGCGGGGCTTTCCGGTCCTGCTGTCACGCGTTGAAGCGTGGAATCAGAACTTGTACTGCATCGACGCAGCCAGCACGTCGCCGCGGACCTTGTACTTGCCGGTCAGCGAGTTGCCCTGGTTGTTGGTACCCGGCTGCACGAACAGGTTCGGGTCGCTGGTCAGCAGGTGGGTGTAGCCGAAGTTGTATTCGACGTTGTCCGACGGGGCCCAGCCCAGGCCAACCGACAGCCACTTGCGGCTGGTGTCCGGCACGCGCACGTCGCGGTGCGCGTCGGTGGTCGGGGTCTGGTCCAGTGCCACGCCGCCACGCAGGGTGACGGTGTCGCTCAGCTTGAAGTCGGTACCCAGCGACACGAAGGTGGTATCGCGGTAGCCGAATTCCAGCACCGAATCGGGCTGGGCCGAAGCGTAGTCGATGACCACCTGGTCGAACGCGGTCGACCATGCGGTACGGGTGACATCACCCATCACGGTCCAGCGGTCGTTGATGTTGTGGGTCACGCTCAGCGTGGCCGACGCCGGCAGGGTCACCGTGGCCTTGCCGCTGGTGGTCACGAAGCGGCCCGGCTGGGCAACGGCCAGCACGGCAGCGGCGTTGGACGGCACGTCGAAGGTGGCGTCGCCGCCGGTGATCTTGTGCTCGACCTTGGAACGGTAGCTGATGCCGATGTGGGTGTTCTCATCCGGGCTGAACAGGCCGCCGACGGTCCAGCCGACCGCGTTGTTGTCGCCTTCCACGGTCAGCTTGCCATCGGCGCTGCCCGGGGCGAAGCCCGGTACGCGGGACTGGGCCAGCGCGGTGCCGAAGTCGATGTTGTTGCTCAGTTCGATGGTCAGGTGTTCGACGAACACCGACGCGCCGAAGGACACGTACGGGTTGACGTCATAAGACATCGCAAAGCCGAGGTCGATCGCCTTCAGGTCGGTCTTCAGGCCGCTGTAGCGACCCACCCAGCCGTCGTCGTAGTCGGTCTTGAAGCCGAACGGTGCGGTCAGCGACACGCCGAAGTGGGCCTTTTCGCCGATCGGCATGTGGAAGTAACCGGCCGGGACCGGCGCGATCATGCCGGCGTCGCCGCCGTCACCACCGGTCTGCGGGGCGCCGGTCGGCTTGCGGCCGGCACCTTCGAACTCGGCCTTGAAGCTGATCGCGCTCAGGTCACCCTGGATCACGCGGCCATCGAGCTGGCGCATGCCAGCCGGGTTGGCGGCGATGATCGAGGCGTCACCCTCGGCGCTGCCCGAACCTGCGAAGGCGCGGCCGAGGCCCTTGGCACTCTTTTCCGCCAGCTGGAACGCGGCTGCGTTCGCATCGGTGGCGGCCAGTACGCCGGCAATGCCGACAGCCAGCATCGTAATGCGGGCAAAAGTAGAAGCGGTTTGCATCGTTTTATCTCTCCGGAAAGCGGTTGTTTGCTCTGCATGCGCCTGCGTCCCGCCGGGGCCAAGGCCCTGCAGGACGCGCCGGATTCCCCTCCCGACATACGACGCCGTATGCGAGTATTACCCAGACGTGTTAATGAAACAATAACAGATAGGGTGCATTTACAGCTTTAAAACTGAATGCGCAGACCTCCGCCATCGGCTGTCAAGATACCCTAGCACCCATGTTCCTGTCGCTGCCCTCCCGTCGCAAAGCCGCCTTCCGCTGGGCAACCCCGGTGCTGTTTGCGACAGTCTGGCTGGCGTTCCTGTGGTCGATCTCGCGTCCCCACGAAGCGCGCAACAGCCTGTGGATGGATTGGGGCGCCCTGTCGGCTGGCCTCATGCGGCCGCTGGACTGGTGGGCCACCCTGCAGGACGGCAGCGTGCTGCGGCTGTTCACCGCGCTGTTCCTGCATGCCGACTGGTCGCACCTGCTCGGCAACCTGGTGTTCCTGTTGATCTTCGGGCTACCGGCCGAGCGCGTGCTGGGGCCGTGGCGGCTGATCCTGCTGTTCCTGTTCGGCGGGGCCTTCTCCAACCTGGTGGCGATCTACACCATGGGCACGCCGGACCAGATCATCATCGGGGCGAGCGGCGCGGTATCGGCATTGATCGGGACCTACCTGGCGCTGTTCCCGGGCGCACGCTTGGGCGTGGTGATTCCGTTGGGCCTGTTCCTGGAATTCGTCCGCGCACCGGCCTACCTGCTGATCGGCTTCTGGGCGGTGCTGCAGGTGGTGTTCGCGCATATCGGCCCGAGCTTCGGCATGGTGGCCTGGTGGGCCCATATCGCCGGCTTCGGCTTCGGGGTGGTGTACGGCGTGTACGTGCGCGCCGCGATCGCCCGCCGACTGCGCAAGCGCCAAGGTTTCTGACGCGGTTCCGGTAGTGACGGCCGCTGGCCGTCCTGCATGGGGGTGGGTGACGACCGTTGGTCGTCACGCCTTTGCCGCGGTCAGGGCTTGGCCGGCGCTTGTGCTGGCTTGGCTTCTGGCTTGGCTTCCGGCTTCGCTGCGGCCTTGTCCGCTGCCGCCTTGTCCGCTGCCGCCTTGGCCGCTTCGGCCTTCAGTCGTGTGGCGACAGAGCCCGGTGCCTTCAGCTCGGCCAGTGCGTCGTTGATCGGGCCGTCGCCCGGCAGTACGTCGCCGGCCTGGTAGCCTTCCTCGCCTTCGCCATCCCCATGCAGGTGGCCCGGCAGGGTCGCTTCGCTGAAGTCGGACAGGCTGGCCGGCAGGGCGTCTTCGCCTTCCACCGGTGCGGGCTTGAGCTCCACTTCCGGCACGATACCGGTCGCCTGGATCGACTTGCCGCTGGGGGTGAAGTAACGCGCGGTGGTCAGCTTGACCGAATCGCCGTTGTCCAGCGGCAGCACGGTCTGCACCGAGCCCTTGCCGAAGGTCCGGCTGCCGATCACCCGCGCACGCTGGTTGTCGCGCAGGGCGCCGGCCAGCACTTCCGATGCGCTGGCCGAACCGGCGTCCACCAGCACCACCACCGGAGCGCCCTTCAACAGGTCGCCGGGCGTGGCATCGAAGCGTGCATCGCTGATGCTGATGCGGCCGCGCGTGCTGACGATGTTGCCTTTCTCGATCAGGTCGTCGGCCACCTGCACCGCAGCGGTCAGCAGGCCACCGGGATTGCTGCGCAGGTCCAGCACCAGGCCCTTGAGCTGGCCACCGGCCTGCTTGGACAACTGCCGCGCATGCTTCTGGAAATCAGCTGCGGTATCGGCCTGGAAGGTGCTCAGGCGGATGTAGCCGTAGCCGGGTTCCAGCATGCGGCTGCGCACGCTGGTCACGCGGATGGTTTCGCGCGCCAGGCTGACATCGAAAGGCTTCGGCTTGCCGTCACGCACGATGGTCAGCACCACCTTGCTGCCGGCCGGGCCACGCAGCGGTTCGCTGGCCTGGATGGCGCTGATCGGCTTGCCGTCGATGGCGATGATCAGGTCGCCGGCGAGGATGCCGGCGCGTGCGGCCGGGGTATCGTCGATCGGCGAGATGATCTTCAGGCTGGCATTGTCCGGCTGCTGCTGCAGCTCCACGCCGATGCCTTCGTAAGCGCCGTTGGCCTGCTCGTCGAAGGCTTCGGCATCTTCCTTGTCGAAGTAGGTGCTGTGCGGATCCAGGTCCAGCAGCAGGCCGCGCACCGCGTCCTGCATCAGCTTCTTGTCGTCCACCGGGTCCACGTAGGCCGCGCGCACTGCGTTGTACACCGCCACGAAGCGCCGGATTTCCTCCAGCGGCACTTTCGACGTCGCCGCCTCTTCGCTGCTCGCCGCGGTGGACGGCCTGGCGTCGGCGGGGGCGTCGGCGGGGGCGTCGGCAGGGGCGGCCGCGGCGGGTTCGGCCTGCTGGGCCAGCGCCAGTGAAGGCATCATGGCCAGCAGCAGGGTGGCGGTTCGGGCTACACGCATGAAGCACTCCTGGGGTCGAATTCGAATGCTCCGGTGAAGTGCGCGCACGACCGATGCAGGTCCCGATTATGCGTCAGGTATCGGTAAATTCCCGTTGAATGTACGACGACCTCGCGCGCGACGGTTCAGCGACGCTGCAACCAGCTGTCCGGGTTCACCGGCTGGCCGCCACGACGCAGTTCGAAGTACAGCGCGGTGACGCCCTGCCCGCCGGAGTTGCCGACCTTGGCCAGCGGATCACCCCGCTTCACCGCAGCGCCGGCATCCTTGAGCAGGGTGTCGTTGTGCGCGTACAGGCTCATGTAGCCGTTGCCGTGGTCCACGATCAGGATCATGCCGTAGCCGGTCATCCAGTCGGAGAACACCACGGTGCCATCGGCCACGGCGGTGACCGTGCTGCCGGCCGCCGCGCCGATCAGCACGCCGCTGCTGGTGCGCCCGTCAGGCAGCTTGCCGCCGTAGCGGGCCAGCAGATTGCCGGTCAACGGCCAGCCCAGGCCCCCCACCCGCGGTGCCGGTGCGGCGGTGGCCACCGGCGGCACTTTGGTGGCGCGCGGCGGCGGCGGCGGACGGCCTTCGGCCACCGCGCGATCAGCGGCGGCTTTTTCTGCCGCCTTTTCCGCAGCGCGTTCGGCGGCCGCGCGCCGGGCCGCCGCACGCCGCTCGGCTTCAGCACGTGCGGCGGCGGCACGCAGGTTGGCCAGCAGGGTTTCCAGCGCTTTCGCATCCTGGCCCAGGGCCTTTTCGCGTTCGCTGCGGTCCTTGAACTGTTCGTCCAGCGCGGCGACGGCCTGCTCGCGCTGGCGACGATCGCTGGCCAGTGCGGTGGCCTGCTGCTTCTGCTGCTGGCGGGTGGACTGCAGTTGTTGCTGGCGTTGCCCGATCTGCGCCTGCAGCGTGTCCAGTTCCTTCAGGTCAGCGGTGATGTCATGGATGCGTTGGCTGCGCTCGCGCTGCAGGTAACGGTGGTAGGCCAGCGAGCGATTGCCATCGGCCACGGTGTCCTGGGACAGCAGCAGCTTCAACGGCGCATGGTTGCCCAGCCGGTAGGCTCCGTTGAGCAGCCCGGCCAGTTCCGTGCGTTGCTTCTGCAGCCCGCCCTGCAGCGCAACGCGGCGTTTTTCCAGATCGGCCAGCGCGCTGTTCTGCGCCTGCAGCGCCGCTTCGGTTTCGGCCAGGGTGCGGCCGGTACGCGCGACCTTTTCATCCATTTCGCGCAGCTGCCGGCTGGCCTGGCCGCGCTGGTTGTCCAGCTGCCTGCGCTCCTGTGCAACGCCCTTCAGTTCGGTACGCAGCTTCTGCAGCTTGCGCTCCGCTTCGCGGGTGGACTGGGCACCGGCGGGCAGCGCCGGCAGCAGGGCAGCGGCGATGGCCAGCAGCACGCCTCCAGCCAGCACGGCCCAGCGGGTGTTAGCGATGCGTGAGGGAAAAGCATTGTCGCGCAAGGGCGTTCCAGTGACTTCAGGCAGATGCGGTTTCCAGTGCAACATGGTGACATCTTTGCCGGGCGGCCGGCCAGCCGCATGTGACTGACAAGGAACCTCTCATGAAAGCCCCAACCCTGAACCTGGCGCTCGCGCTCAGCCTTGCCGCGGTCGCCAGCACGGCGGCGGCGCAGGAAGACATCAGCAAGGTCAACGGCAGCATCAGCGCCGAACCGGGCCAGCGCTACGGTGACCTGGATACGGTCAACGGCAGCATCCGGGTAGACGACGGCGTGGAAACCGGCGACATCGAAACCGTCAACGGCGGCATCAAGGTCGGCGATGGCGCGCGCACCGGCAGCATTGCCACGGTCAACGGCGGTGTGCGGCTGGCGGGCGGGGTGATCGCACGCGGCAACGTGGAGACGGTCAACGGCAGCATCTTCGCCGACCGCCGCAGCCAGATCGAGGGCAGCGTGGAGACGGTGAACGGAGGTATCGGCCTGGTCGAAACCCGCCTGGCCGGCGACATCGAGACCGTCAACGGCGACGTCACCGTCGGCGTCGGTTCGGTGGTCAACGGCGGTATCCACATCAAGAAGCCCAGCTTCAGCATTTCATTGACGCCGAACCGCAAGCCGCGGGTGATCATCGGACCCAATGCGGTGGTCAACGGCGCGCTGCAGTTCGAACGCGAGGTGGTGCTGTACGTGCACCGCAGTGCCAAGACCGGCACGGTGACCGGCGCCACCCCGGTGGCGTTCGACACCGACACCGCCCCGGAAAACTGATTCCATGCCAGGCCTGCGCCTGCAGGCAGGCTCCCCTCCCTGCAGGACCTGATGATGCCCCGTAAATTACTGCTCTGCCTTGCCCTCACCGCGGCACTGACCGCGTGCAAGGGCGAAGACGCCACCCCGGCGGCGACCGCCCCGGCCGCCGATGCCAGCGCCGCCACCGCGCCGGCCAGCACGCACACGTTCTCTCCGGACATCAACGCCGCTGACTTCGCCGAACTGGTCAAGACGCTGGCTTCGGACCAGTTCGAGGGCCGCGCGCCCGGCAGCAAAGGCGAAGAATTGACCGTCAACTACATCCGCGACCAGATGCAGCGGATCGGCCTGCAGCCCGGCAACGGCGACAGCTGGTTCCAGGACGTGGCGATGACCGAGACCACGGCCGACGAAACCACCTCGCTGAAGATCGACCAGGCCGGCAAGGCCAGCGAGCTGAAGTTCGGCACCGACATGGTGGTAGGCACCCGTACCGGCCAGACCGAAGTGAAGGTGGACGGCAGTGACATCGTGTTCGTGGGCTACGGCGTGGACGCACCGGAGCAGCAGTGGAACGACTACGCCGGCCAGGACTGGAAGGGCAAGACGGTGGTGATGTTCGTCAACGATCCGGGCTTCCATGTCGACGATGCGAAGCTGTTCGATGGCAAGCGCATGACCTACTACGGCCGCTGGACGTACAAGTTCGAAGAAGCCGCGCGCAAGGGCGCGGCCGCCGCGCTGATCGTGCACGACACCGCCGGCGCGTCGTATGGCTGGGACGTGGTCAAGAATTCCTGGGCCGGACCGCAGTACGACCTGCCGGCCAAGAATGATCCCGAAGCCCGCCTGCCGGTCCAGGGCTGGCTGAGTGCCGATGCCGCCAAGGTACTGTTCGCCGGTGCCGGCCTGGATCTTGCGCAGGCTTACAAGGATGCCAACAAGCGTGGTTTCAAGCCGGTGCCGCTGAACGCCAAGCTGTCGGTGGACCTGAAGAGCACCACCGCCGAGAAGACGTCCCGCAACGTGGTGGGCGTGCTGCCGGGCAGCAGCCGGGCCGATGAAGCCGTGCTCTACATGGCGCACTGGGACCACCTGGGCAAGCATGAAGGCGAAGCAGATGACAACATCTACAACGGTGCGGTGGACAACGCCACCGGCGTGGCCGGCATCCTGGAAGTGGCCGACGCGATGATGCACCAGGATCCGAAGCCGGTCCGTTCGGCGGTGTTCCTGGCGGTAACGCTGGAAGAATCGGGCCTGCTCGGCTCCAAGTACTACGTGGCCCATCCGACCTTCCCGCTGGACAAGATCGCCGGCGTGATCAACATCGATGCGATGTCGGTCGCTGGCCGTGCCAAGGACATGACGGTGACCGGTTTCGGCAGTTCCGAGCTGGAAGACATCCTCAAGCCGCTGGCCGCGGCGCAGGGCCGCACGCTGCATGGTGAGTCGGCAGTGCAGAGCGGGTTCTACTTCCGCTCGGATCACTTCAACTTCGCCAAGGCGGGCGTGCCGGCGCTGTATGCCGATGGCGGCGAGGACCTGCTGGACGGCGGCGTGGAAGCGGGCCGCAAGGCCGGTGAAGACTACGGGCGCAATCGTTACCACGGCCCGAAGGATGAGTTCGACGCCGCGACGTGGAAGCTGGACGGCACCATCGAGGACCTGCAGTTGCTGCACGGTGTGGGCAAGGAACTGGCCGCCGGCGATCGCTGGCCGAACTGGTACGAAGGCAACCCGTTCAAGGCGGCGCGCGATGAGATGATGAAAGGCAAGGCCGCTCCGGCAGGCAAGTAAACGCCGGGTTGGCTGATGTGTATCTGCGGCGCCCTTCGGGGCGCCGTTTTTTTTGCGCGTGTTTGACGGCCAGCGGCCGTCACTACCGGGCATGCGTACGCGCAAGAAAAAACCCCGCTGCGTTAGCAGCGGGGTTTCTGGTTTGAACCCTGGCGATGACCTACTCTCGCATGGCTTGAGCCACACTACCATCGGCGCAGCTGCGTTTCACTTCCGAGTTCGGGATGGGATCGGGTGGTTCCACAGCGCTGATTTCACCAGGGAGACGTTGGGAGCAGCGCATATGCGCCAGCTCACATTGTTGCCCTTGGGCGGCAGGCACGAAAAGCAGGTGCC
>NZ_PJAY01000046.1:0-33221 GCF_002836635.1 Stenotrophomonas sp. Bg11-02 | reverse complement strand
GTGGGGGCCGACTGGCGGTCTGACGGGCGCACGGATGAGTGCTGCGTGGTGGGGCGCCGGTGGCCGCCGCGTTGCGGGGGTGTGGGGGGCGGCAGGGGTTGTTGGGGGGCGGCAAGAGGCGCCCCGGCGGGCCTCGTTCCGCGCCATCCTTGGCGCTCAACGCCCCCACCAGCCCCTCCCGCCCGGCCCAATCCCGATACTCAGCGGCCCCCGGCGACCCACCACGAGGGGCTCAGCCGTTCGCTGCAACGACCGTCAGTTGCCCCACTGCGGCATCGGCATCGCATCCACCGGGATCGGCGAATCCAGATCGTCCTTGCCGCGCGCATGCTTGCCGCGCAGATCGTTCTCGATCTGGTAGTTGCGGCGCTGCAGCCACGCATCACGCACCAGGGCGTACTCGTCCACCGCGCTGGAACGGATGTCATCAGCGGCCAGCAGCTGCGAACGCGCGTCCACCAGCTGCAGGCCCTGCAGGCCGATGCGCACCTTGTCTTCTTCGATCTGGCGGATCGGCGAAAGCGGAATGTCGCCGGCCAGGCCGAACACATCACGCACGGTACGCGGCCCGAAGAACGGCAGTTCCACGTAGCGCGACGGACGCCAGCCCCACGCACCGAGCGTCTGGCCGAAGTCTTCCTTGCGGTTGGCGATCATCGCCTTGCTGGCCGGATCGAACAGGCCGCCGATGCCCAGCGTGCTGTTCATCAGGAAGCGGCCCATGGTGTCCCAGGCATCGTCCGGACGGCCCTGCAGGAACTGGTTGACGATGGTCACCGGCGAGCGGATGTTGCTGAAGAAATTACTCACACCGGTGCGTGCGAAGCGCGGCACCACGTTGGTGTAGGCCGTGGCCAGCGGACGGGCGATGGCGTTGTCCACCACCACGTTGAAGCGATGCACGCGGCGGTTGAGCGGTTCCCACGGATCGTAGGCGGCTGCGGATCCACCGCTGACCCCTTCGCTGCCGTACAGCGCGGTGAAGTCGTCTTCGGTGGCATCGGGCGTGCCATCACCATCGGCATCCACCGTGGGCGGCGTCGCGGCGGCGGGCGCCGGAGACCCTGCGACCGGCGCGGCGTCGGCGCTGGCGGACGCATCGTCGACGACCGGGGCGGGAGCTGCATCGGCGACCGGCGCTTCGGTTGCAGGGACCACGGTGCCGACGCTGGGGGCGCTGTCACGGGCCGGTTTGGCAGCACACGCGCTGAGCGTGGCGACCAGGACGAACAGGGGGAGTATGCGTACGACGTTCATGTCAGCTCGCGGCAGAAGGGGCATTGAAATCAAGGTCTGCAGACAGCCGGTAGGCCGCCTCCAGTTCGGTCAGGCCGGCCGGCGAGCCATTGATGGCCAGCGTCCGTCCCTGCTGCCGCGCTCGCGCGGCGAGTTCGGCCAGCAGGGCCACGCCGGCGCTGTCCACGCGCGGCACGTCGGTCAGGTCCAGCGCCTGTGCAGCACCGCCCAGTGACTGCAGCTGCGGCCACAGCGCGATCACCGCGCTGCGGTCCAGCACGCCGGACAGATGCAGGGTGCCCTGGTCCAGCCGGGCCTGGGCGCTGTTACTTGCCATTGCCCGGGGTTCCGGCCTGCATGGTGCCGCTGCGCAGCTCGGTGGCGACCTGCTTGATGCCCTTCTGGCGCAGCGGGGCGTCGAACTGGTTGCGGAAGGTCTGCACGTAGGAGATGCCTTCGATGTTGACGTCGAAGATCTTCCACTGGCCATCGGTGTTGCGCATCAGGTACTCGACCGGGGTCGGCTGGTCACCCGAGCGCACCAGTTCGGTGGCCACGCGCACGCCGCGGTTGCCCGGCAACGGGCTCTCGCCCTTCAGGCGGAAGCTCGGCCGGCCCTGGATGTTCAGCAGGGCCGAACCGTAACGCTGCATCAGGTTGTCGGCCATCGCATCGGCGAACAGCTTGATGTCCGCATCGGAGGCACCGCGCGAATGCGCGCCCAGCACCAGGCGTGCCGCGTAATCGCGGTCGAAGGTGCGGTTGAGCTCGCTGTTGATGAAGTTGCGCAGCGCGGTCGGGTCCTTGCTGAACTCGGCTTTGCGCTGCTGCAGGGTGGTCATGATGCGGGTGCTGGCATCGATCACGGTCTTGCCGGCCTGGCCCTGGGTGGCGGCGGCAGCGGCAGGCGCCTGCGCCGATGCGATCAGCGGAGCGGCGGCCAGCAGGGTCGAAGCGAGCAGGACCGGGAGCAGTTTCATTTTCATGGTTGGGTTTCCGTAGCGGGCGCGGGCGCGCCGTCGTGGGATTGGTTGGACGGTGCTGCGTCGCCACCGGCGCCGCCACCACTGAACATGTATTTGCCGACCAGCTGGATCAGGTCTACCGCTGGCTGGGTGAACACGATTTCATCACCGGCCTTCAGTACGTCCGGATCCCCGCCCGGTTGCAGGCCTATATAGCTCTCGCCGAGCAGGCCGCTGGTGAAGATGCCGGCGGAGGTGTCGGCCGGCAGGTCCTTGAACTTGCCGTCCATCTTGATGGTGACGATGGAGTCGAACTTGACCGGATCCAGGTCGATGGCCGCCACCTGGCCGACGTTGACCCCGCCGATCTTCACCGGCGCCTGCTTGCGCAACTGGCCTATCTGCGAGAAACGGGCCTTCAGCTCGTAGCCGCCACCGCCCAGGCCCCAGCGCTGGTTGGTCGAAGCGACCGCCAGTACCAACAACGAAGCCAGTGCCAGCAGCAGGAAGGCGCCGACGGAAAATTCCAGTCTGGGACCGCGGATGGCCATGTTCATTTCACCATTTTTGACAAGTGCCCCGGCATGTCCAGGGCGGAAGTTTCAGGTCGTTCCCGCGCTGGCAAGCGCCGGAACCAGGAAGGAATACAGTTACTGGAACAGCATGGCCGACAGCACGAAGTTGAACATCAGCACCAGCAGCGAGGCATTGACCACCGCGCGGGTGGTGGCGACGGAAGTGCCTTCGATGGTCGGCTCGGCGTGGAAGCCCACGTATGAAGCCACCAGCGCCGCGGTGCCGCCGAAGATGGCCGATTTCAGCATCGCCACGCCGAAGTCGTTCCAGAAGTCCACGCTGTTGCGCAGCGCCGACCAGAACACGCCGTTGTCCAGGCCCAGCAGGTGTACCGCTTCGAAGTAACTGGCCGAGATCGCCAGCGAGCAGAACACCCCGGTGAGCAGCGGCACGGTCAGTACCGCCGCCCAGAAGCGCGGGGCCACGGCCTTGGCGATCGGGTCGATGGCCATCAACTCCAGCGCCTTGATCTGGTCGGTGGCGCGCATCAGGCCCAGTTCGGCGGCGATCGAGCTGCCGGCGCGGCCGATGAACAGCAACGCGGTCAGCACCGGCGCCAGCTCGCGGTACAGCGACAGGCCCAGCAGCGTGGACAGCGCATCGGCAGCGCCGAAGGTGGTCAGCGTGCGGTAGCCCTGCAGGGTCAGCACCAGGCCGACGAAGGCCCCGCCGACGGCGATGATCGGCAGCGAGCGCGCGCCGATCTTGTAGATCTCGCGGGTCAGTTCGGCCAGGAAATCGGCGGTCGGCAGCGAGCCGCGCAGCACGGTCAGCGAAAACAGACCGGCGCGGCCCAGCGAGCGGGTGGCGGCAACGAAGGGCATCAGGCAGTCCTCGCGCGGGGGGCGGCGTCGAACGGGATCGGGCCATCCGGACGGCCGTGCAGGAACTGCTGCAGCAACGGATCCTGGCTGGCTTCCAGCGCGGCCGGGCTGCCCTGGAACACTACGCCACCGTTGGCGATGGCGATCACCTGGTCGCAGATCGGCAGCGTTTCGTGCACGTGGTGGCTGACGATGATGCTCGTCAGTCCCAGGCTGTGGTTGAGGCGCTGGATCAGGCTCATGATGACCCCGGAGGCGATCGGGTCCAGCCCGGTCAGCGGCTCGTCGTAGATCATCAGCGGCGGGTCCAGGGCCAGCGCGCGGGCCAGCGCGACGCGCCGTGCCATGCCGCCGGACAGTTCACGCGGCCAGGCATCACCGGCCGACAGCAGGCCCACCGCATGCAGCTTCATCTGCACCAGGCGCTCGCGCACGGCGACCGGCAGCCTGGTATGCGCGCGCAGCGGCAGCGCCACGTTCTCGCCCACGGTGAGGTCGGTCAGCAGCCCGTTGCCCTGCAGTAGAACACCGACGCTCTTGCGCATTTCCAGCAGGTCGCGGTTGCCGGTCGGGATCGGCTTGCCGAACAGGGTGACATCGCCCTGCACCGGACGCAGCTCACCGGTCAGCGCGGCCAGCAGGGTCGACTTGCCACTGCCGGACGGACCGAGCACGGCGGTGATGCTGCCCTGCGGGACCTGCAGCGACACATCGCGCAGGATCGTGCGTCCGCCGCGCTCGATGCGGACGTTGGTCAACTGCACCAGAGGAGTCGTGGAAGCCTGCATGGGCACCATTTAACAATTTTCCAACGTTGAAGGATCAGGGCGTGGCGCTGAACATAAGCGTACTGGACCGTCCAGTATTGTCGCATGCGTCGTTGCGGTAGGGGCGCAGGCGCTCCGGGACAGTCGAGGCGGCCTGGCGGAACAATCCGCAGGAGGAGATCGGCAGGGCGGATGCGTCGGGCATTCATTTACCGCGCTGCTACGGCAAACTGTAGGCAATGAGCGACCCCTCCAGCGATTTCCGTCTTTACCATTCCAACTCGCTGGACGTGCTGGCCGCGTTGCTGGCGCGGCACGTGCGCGCGCCGCTTCCTGGCCAGCCGCTGCTGGACCCGGAAGTGGTGCTGATCCCGCAGGTGGCGATGCGGCGCTGGTTGCAGTCCACCCTGGCGGCCGAATACGGCGTGGCCGCCAACCTGGAGTTCCTGACTCCCGGTGAGTTCGTGGCACGCGCGTTGAATGCCAACGTTCCCGGCGAGGCCGAGGACCTGGACGCGGCGGCCCTGCATTGGCGCGTGTATGCCGCACTCGGCGACGACCTGCTGATGGCGCAGCCGCCGATGCGCGCGCTGAACAGCTACCTGTCCGGCGGCGATCCGCTGAAGCCGTGGGCGCTGGCCGGCGAGCTGGCCGGCGTGTTCGAGAAATACCAGGCGTGGCGCCGCGACTGGCTGCTGCGCTGGGACGCCGGTGCCGATCCGCAGGATCCACAGGCGATCCTGTGGCGTGCCATCGCCCAGGGACGCGGCTACCGCGCGCGCCGCATCCAGGCCTACCTGGAGCAGTTCGAAGGCGCCGGCAAACCGTTGCCGCAGGGCCTGCCGCTGCGCGTGTCCGCGTTCGCCACGCTGAACATTTCGCCCGACGTGCTGCGGGTGATGGCCACCCAGGCGCGCGTGGGCGAGCTGCATTTCTACCTGCCCACGCCGGTGCAGGCCTACTGGGGCGACCTGCAGACGCTGGGCGAAAAGCTGCGCAGCGGCGCGCCGGATCCGTTCGGCGAGGCCGCCGGCGAGAACCGCCTGCTTGAAGCCTGGGGTGCGGCCGGGCGCGATTTCATGGCGGTGCTGGGCAGCTACGAAGTGGTGCATCCGTCCGGGGAGATCGGCGCCTACGATGATCCCGAGGACGACGTGCGCCCGCCGATGGACCAGGGTGGCCTGTCCGACAGCCTGCTGCACCGGCTGCAGCGCGACCTCTTCCACCGCCGCGGCCTGCCTTCGGGCCCGCCGTTGCCGGCGTTGCAGCTGGACGATCCCAGCCTGCAGGTACATGCCTGCCATACCCGCCTGCGCGAACTGCAGGTGCTGCATGACCAGCTGCGGGGGCTGCTGCAGGATCCGCGCTTCGACCCACCGCTGCAGGCGCGCGACATCGCCGTGCTGGCACCGGACATCGATCCATACGTGCCCTACCTGGAAGCGGTGTTCGGCGGTCGCAGCGGCGGCGAAGACCATATTCCCTATGCGCTGGCCGACACCAGCCCGCTGGCCGGCGAGCCGCTGGCCGATGTCTTCGTGCACCTGCTGGGACTGCCGGTGTCGCGCTTCGGCTTGAACGAAGTGCTGGACCTGCTGGCCAGCGCGCCGCTGGCCGAAGCAGCCGGACTGGATGCCGCCGCATTCGATCGCCTGCACGACTGGCTGCAGGCGGCGGGTGTGCGCTGGGGGCTCAGCGCGGACCACCGCCGCCAGCATCTGGCCCCGGCCGACGATGCCTTCACCTGGCAGTTCGCGCTGGACCGCCTGCTGCTTGGCCACGCCAGTGGCAGCGAGGGCGACATCGCCGGCGTGGCCCCGTGGCCGGAACTCGAAGGCAGTGCGCTGGAGGCGCTGGACCGGCTGCTGCGCCTGCTGCGCGTGTTGGCCGTGTATCAGCAGCGGCTGGGTGAAACGCTTTCACCGACGCAGTGGCGGCAGCGCCTGCTGGGCCTGCTCGACGCGCTGCTGCCGACCCCGCCGTCCTCGCCGAACAGCCAGCGTGCGCTGGAACGCCTGCGTCGGCTGATCAACCAGTTCGCCGAAGACGCGGACAAGGCCGGATTCGACGGCCGCGTGCCGGCCGAGGTGATCCGCTCGCATTTCGCCGGTGCCCTGGCCGAGGCCGATACGCGCGCGCCGCTGCTTACCGGTGGCATCAGCTTCGGCCGCATGGTGCCGATGCGCCTGCTGCCGTTCCGGGTGATCTGCGTGCTGGGCCTGAACGATGGCGACTTCCCGCGACGCGACCCGGCGGCCGGACTGAACCAGCTCACCGCGGAACTGGACAGCGCGCGCCGCCGCCCGGGCGACCGTTCGCTGCGCGAGGATGATCGCTTCCTGTTCCTGCAGTTGTTCGCTGCCGCGCAGGATGCGTTCTACCTGAGCTACCTCGGCGCGGACCCACGCGACGGCAGCGTGCGCGAGCCCTCGGTGCTGGTCAGTGAACTGATCGAGGCGGCGATGCAGTACCACGCCGAACCGCGCGAGGCCGCCCGGCAGTTCGTCGTGCGGCATGCCCTGCAGCCGTTCTCGCCGGCCGCGTTCGGCGGCGGCGATCCGCGCCGTTTCAGCTATCGCCGCCAATGGCATCCCGCCGCGGCCACCGTCGGCGGCGCCCGTGGCCAGTTGCCGGCCTGGATCAGCACGCCGCTGCCCGCGCCGGTGGCGACCACCGAACCGGTGGAGTCGCGGCTGTCGCTGGATGAACTGCGCCGCTTCCTGGTCGATCCGGCCGGCCAGTTCCTGTCGTTGTCGCTGGGTCTGCGCCTGCCCGGCGACCTGCAGGAAACCGACGACGTGGAGCCGCTGGTGCTGTCCGAACGCAGCCCCGAAGCGCGCAGCGTGCAGCTGGCGGTGGTGCGGGCCACGCTGCAGGAGGACGACGCGCCGTTGTACCCGCGGTTGCGCGCGCGCGCGCTGCTGCCGTCCGGTGCACTGGGCGAGCGCGGTTTCGATGCGCTGCAGGCACAGGCGCGCCCGTACGCGCTGGCATTGCGCGAGTGGCTGGGGAATGCACCGCTGGAAAGCCGCCGCTACGAGGTCGATATCGACGGTGTGCGCCTGCACGGCCGGGTCGCTGACCGCCACCCCGCGGGCCTGGTACGCCTGCGCACCGCAAGCCTGAACGGCAATGCGGCGATCCGCCATGGGCTGGACTGGCTGCTGGCCAACGCTGCCGGCGATGCACTGCCGCTGGTGCAGTTCCACGATGAAGGCGAGAACGGCGTGGGCCCGCACCTGTTGCCCGCCTTGCCGCCCGCCCAGGCACGGGATGCACTGCGCAGCCTGCTGCAACTGCGCACGCGCGGCCTGCGTGAGCCGCTGCCATTCGGCCCCTACACCGGCTGGACCCTGCACACCACGCCTGCGGAAAAGCAGTTCAGCGAAGCCGCCAAGCGCTGGCACGGCTCGGAGCGCAGCTGGGGCGAAGCGCAGGGCGAGGCGATCCAGCTTGCACTGCGCGGGCAGGATCCGTTCAAGGACGAGGCCAGCTTCGCCGACCTGCTGCATATCAGCCGCGTGGTGTTCAGCGCGGTGCGCGAAGGTCGCGCGCTGCGCGATGAAGCCGGGCAGGGCGGCGCATGAACAACGACATGGACACGCTGCACGATGATCCGTACCTGGCGCTGCCGCTGCACGGGGTGCAGCTGATCGAAGCCAGCGCCGGCACCGGCAAGACGTTTACCCTGGCCACGCTGTTCACCCGGTTGGTGGTGGAACAGGGCCTGCGCATCGGCCAGGTGCTGGCGGTGACCTTCACCGATGCGGCCACCCAGGAGCTGCGCAAGCGCATCCGGGAACGGCTGGCGCTGGCCGCGCAGCTGGTGGATCGCGCCCCGGCCGACGACGATATCCCGGACGTGCTGCTGACCCGCTGGGTGCTGCAGCGGCACCTGGAGACCGGGACGGAAAGCGCCGCGGCGCTGCAGCGCCGCCTGCAGGTTGCCGCCGATGAGATCGACCTCGCCGCGATCTTCACCATCCACGGCTTCTGCACCCACGTGCTGCGCGAGCATGCGCTGGAAAGCGGGCATACCTTCGACCCCCCCGAGCTGCTGGCCAGCGAGCGTGCGCTGCTGGAAGAGCTGGCCGCCGACCTGTGGCGCGTGCATGCCAGTGACGCCACCGCGATCGACGCGCTGACCTGGTTGTGGAAGACCCCCGAAGCCCTGGCCGGTGACCTGCCTGACCTGTTGAAGCCGTTGCCGCTGCTGCCGCCAGCGGCCGTGATCGGCGAGGATCCGACGCCGCGGCTGCACCAGGTAACCGATGCGCTGCGCCAGGCGATCGGCGATCACGGTGATGCCTTCTTCGCAGCGTTGTGCGAAGCCGTGGATGCCAAGTGGCTCAACGGCGCCTCCTACAAACTGACCTGGCTGCAGCCGCTGTGTTCGCAGCTGCGCGACTGGGCGCTGCACGACGGGCCGGCCACGGTGCTCGACAGCGAACGCCTGGCTGCGCTGCTGCCCGCGGCGCTGGAAGGCAAGACCAACAAGGCGTACGCCGGCCGCACGCCGGCATCGCCATTGCAGCCTGCGCTGCAGGACTACCTGCAGGCCCGTCAGGCGCGGCTGGACTGGCTGCGTGGCCGCGCGATCAATTTCCTGCATGGCCTGCGTGCGCAAGCGCGCCAGCGGCTGGATGCGCTCAAGCGCGTACGCCGCGTGCAGACCTATGACGACCTGATCGACGGGGTGGCCAACGCGCTCGCCGGCCCGCACCGCGACACCCTGGTGCGGCAGCTGCGCAGCCAGTACCGCATCGCGCTGGTCGACGAATTCCAGGACACCGATGATCGCCAATGGGGCATCTTCCATACCGTGTTCGGCGACAGCGCCGCAACGCGCGAGGCCGGGCTGGCGCCCGCGTTGTTCCTGATCGGGGACCCCAAGCAGGCGATCTACGGGTTCCGCGGCGGTGACATCCATACCTATCTCAAGGCCAAGCGCGGGGCGCAGGTCGCGCCGGCGCTGGACCGCAATTTCCGCTCGCGCCCGAGCGTGCTGCGTGCGTTGCAGTCGCTGTACGACAACGCCGGGCCCACCGCTTTCCTGGACCAGGGCATCCCGTTCGAACCGGTGGCCGCCGGTGGCGTGCGCGGCGACGCGGACTACCTGCGCGATGGTCAGCCGGCACCGGGCCTGACCCTGCGCGTGCTGCGCAACGAAGGCGGGCGTCCGTTCAATGCCGATCCCTCACGCGAGGTGGCCTGCGCGGCCTGCGTGGCTGACATCCACCAGGTGCTGGTGGACGCACGCGCCGGACGTGCCGAACTGCGTGGTCGCCCGGTACAGCCGGGCGACATCGCGGTGCTGGTGCGTTCGCACCGCGAAGCCACCCTGGTGCAGCGGGGACTGGCCGCGGCCGGTATTCCTGCCGTTGCCGCGGGCAAGCAGAGCTTGTTTGCCACCACCGAAGCGCAGGACCTGCGCGCGCTGCTGATGGCCCTGCTGCAGCCGGCCGATGAAGGGCGCCTGCGCGCGGCACTGGCGACGGTGCTGCTGGGCCAGGACGCCGCAGCGATCGCTGGCATGGAACGCGACGGCGATGTGCAGCGCGGCTACCAGGCGCAGCTGTTGCAGTGGCGCGAACGCTGGACCCGCGGCGGACCGTTCGCGGTGATCGCCGATGCCTGCGCCGGCCAGGCCGAACGCCTGCTGGCGCTGCTGGATGGCGAACGCCGCTTGACCAATTACCTGCAGCTGGGCGAGCTGCTGCAGGAGGCGTCGGCCCAGGCGCTGGGCATGCACGGCCTGCTGGACTGGCTGCAGGGCCAGATGGCGCATGCCGACCAGAACGACGAACAGCAGCTGCTGCGGCTGGAATCGGACGCGCGCCGGGTACAGATCATCACCCTGCACAAGAGCAAGGGCCTGGAATACCCGCTGGTATACCTGCCGTTCGTCGGCATCGACGGCGGCGCGCTGAACACCGCCAGCAACTGCACCGTGCATGCGCAGGATCGCCGCGAACTGCACTGGAAGCTGGACAAGGACGCGGCCTGGGACGCGGCCACCTCGCTGCGCGACCAGGAGCAGCGCGCCGAGGATGCGCGCCTGCTGTACGTGGGACTGACCCGCGCCGAGCATGCGCTGTGGATCGCCGTCGGCGACCTGGCCGGGCTGGCGAAGACCCGGCTGGCGCCGATGCTGGGCGACCTGTCGGCGTTGGCGGCCCACGCCGATATCCTGGTCGATGAACGCGCGCCGGCAACCCGGCCGGCGCAGCTGGCGATGGAAGACGAAGGCGAGCTGCCGCCGGTGCGTTCGATCGAACGGCGGGTGCCACACGACTGGTGGGTGTACAGCTTCACCCAGCTGGCCAACGCCGATGCCGGCCAGGAGATCGATGCGGCCGCCACCGAAGTGCCCGCGCCCGCCGCCGACGAACCGGCCGGTGCCGAACTTCCCCTGGAACCGGCATTGCCGGCCGGCAGTGAGCCGGACAGCGCCGTGGTGGATCCGCGTTTCATGGGCAGCCGCTTCGGCAACGTGCTGCACGACGCGCTGGAGAACACCGACTTCGCTGCCTGGGCCGGCTGGCGACCCGGCCAGCAGGCGCCGCAAGGCCAGGCTGCGGTGCTGCGCAAGGCACTGCGCGAGGAAGGCTACGCCGATGCCGACCTGGACGAAGGCGTGGAGGTACTGGTGCCGCTGGTCGGCCACACCCTGACCGTGCCCTTGCCCGAGGGCGGTGCCCTGCACGACCTTCCGGCTGCCCAGCGCCGCGCGGAAATCGAGTTCCACTTCGCCATGCAGCCCACCGCGGTGCCCGCCCTGCTGCAGCTGCTGCACCGCTTCGGCATCGTGCCGGCGCGCCGTGGCTTCGGCCTGCGCCGCCAGCTGGAAGGGCTGATGACCGGCAAGATCGACCTGACCTACGTGCGCGAGGGCCGCTGGTACGTGCTCGATTACAAATCCAACCGTTTGCCGGGCTATACGCCGGAGCTGCTGCGCGCGGCCATGCGCCACAGCGAATACGACCTGCAGGCCTTGATCTACACCCTGGCCCTGCATCGCTGGCTGCGTTTCCGGCTGGGCAGCCGCTACGACTACGCCCGCGACATGGGCGGCATCCGCTACCTGTTCTGTCGCGGGCTGGGCGTGGACGGCGAGGGCGTGCATGCAGCGCGTTTCGAACCTGCACTGGTGGATGCACTGGACGCCCTGTTCGCCGGCGGTGACGCCGCCCAAGCGGCCTTGGTCGCCCGCGTGGTGGGGGGCGTGGCATGAGCCTGCTGGTCGAACTGAAGAACGCCGGGCAGCTGCGCACGCTGGACCATGCGCTGGCGCTCAGCCTCGGGCGGCTGCGGCCGGAGACCCCGCCTTCAATCCTGGTCGCCGCCGCGCTGGCGTCGCTGGCGGTGTCGCAGGGACACGCCGGCTTCGATCCGGGGCAACCGCAGCGGCTGGTGGAAGGCAGTTTCACCTGGCCGCGCCCCGGCCAGTGGTTGCAGCAGCTGCACGACTCGCCATGGGTGTCACGCCCGGAGCAGGCCGATGCGATCAGCGTTGACGCGCCACTGGTGCTGGAAAACGGCCTGGTCTATCTGCGCCGCTACCGCGAATACGAACGGCAGCTGGCCGAAGGGCTGCAGCGCATCGGCCGGCACCCGTTGCCGGCGGTGGCGCTGGAGGCGATCGCGCCGCTGTTCGCGCAGTTGTTCCCGCAGGCCGCCGGCCGTGTCGACCACCAGGCGCGCGCTGCGGCGGTGAGCCTGCGCCACCCGCTGGCCCTGGTGACCGGCGGACCGGGTACCGGCAAGACCACCACCATCGCGCGGCTGTTGCTGCTGCTGGTCGCGCACGCCGTGCAGGCGGGCCAACCGGCGCCGCGCGTGGCGCTGGCCGCACCGACCGGGCGCGCCGCCGAACGGATGGCCGAAAGCCTGCGCCTGGCGGTGCAGCGGCTGCAGGCCGAAGGCCTCGCGCCTGAGCTGTGTACGGCCCTGCCCAGCAGTGGCACCACCCTGCACCGGCTGCTCGGCGTGATCCCGGATTCCCCGCGCTTCCGCCACCATGCCGACAATCCGCTACCGTTCGATGTGGTGGTGGTCGATGAAGCGTCGATGATCGACCTGCCGATGATGGCCAAGCTGGTGGAGGCCATCGGCAGCGGGACGCGGCTGATCCTGCTCGGCGATCCGGACCAGCTGCCGTCGGTGGAGGCGGGCGATGTGCTCAGCGCCATCCTGCGTGCCAGCGGCGATGGCGAGGGCACCGGTCAAGATGATGCGCGCGCGCTGCAGCCGTTGCTGGCGGCGGCCACGCTGCGGCCGGAAGCACCGCCCACCCCGTTTGCCGGCCGCCGGGTGCAGTTGCAGCGCGGCTACCGGCAGAGCGATGCGCTGGATCTCGCCCCCTTGGCCATAGCGGTACGCGAGGGTGACAGCGTGTCGGCGCTGACGCTGCTGCGGCAGGGCACGCTGGCCGGTGTCAGCTTCCACGAAGGCCTGCTGGATCCGCTGCAGGAGCAGCGCGAGCACCTGCTGGCGCAGTGGCGGGCCCTTGCCGACAGCGGTGATCCGGCGACCGCGCTGGCCCAGGCCGGCCGGCTGCGGGTGCTGACCGCGCTGCGCGAAGGACCGCAGGGCGCGCGCGGGCTCAACCATCGCATCGAAACCCTGTTGGCCGGTGCCAACGCCGGTTACTTCCACGGCAGGCTGCTGCTGGTGACCGAGAACAGCTACCGCCACCGCCTGTTCAACGGCGACGTGGGCATCTGCCTGCGCGATGCCGACGGCGGTCTTGCCGCCTGGTTCCCGGGCGATGACCTGGCGCATCCGCGTGCGTTCCATCCGGCGGCCCTGCCGGCGCACGAAAGCGCATTCGCGATGACGGTGCACAAGGCGCAGGGTTCGGAATTCGACGAAGTGTGGCTGCAGCTGCCACGGCATGACAGCCGGGTGCTGTCGCGCGAACTGGTCTACACCGGGCTGACCCGGGCGCGTACGCGGCTGCACCTGGCGGGGCCTGCGGAGGTGTTGGAGAAGGCCCTGCAGCGCCACGCCAGCCGTTTGTCCGGGCTGGCATGGCGGCTGGGCGCACAGGCGGTACAGGGCGAACTGCCGCTGTAACGCCTCCCTGCACGCCGAGCACGGCCCGGCGCTGCCTCAGGCAATGCTTATTCCAGGACCAGCACGGTGCCGTCCGGGTACACGATGGCGGCTTCATCGCTGCTGGCATCGAAGAAGCCCAGGCCATGCTGGAAGGCCAGCACCTGCACCATCTCGTGCGCACGCTCGGCCACGTCATCGGCGAACGAACCGTAGATGACATGGGCGGCGATGCTGTAGTCGGTCACTTCGTCGCGGTCGTCTTCATCATCGGACAGCGGGCCGTTCATCGGCGGGAAGTGCTCGGCGATCTCGGCGAACCAGGCCTGCAGGGCCGGCGCGGCGACCTTCGGATCATCATGGTCATGATCCTCGTTCCAGTCGGTCTGCTTCTCGTACCAGGCAATGAAGGCGGTCGCTTCGCGCGGCGCCACGCTGGCATCGAAGACCATCATGTCGTAGCTCATCGGGATGTTCCTGTTGAAAGTGCGCAGCAAGCGCGGACGCGCAGGGTAACGCGCCGCTGCTTGCGGCGGGGTGACTGGCAGGGCGGCGGGCGGGGACACGGGCCGGACAATGGGCCGGGGAACGGGCGGGACATCGGGCGGGGGAACGGTAGCGCCGAGCCATGCTCGGCGAGCGCAGCGGCGCGCTTCCGGCAGGGCGACGTGCAACGGATGCATTCCGCCGAGCATGGCTCGGCGCTACCGCCAGCGGTCAGCGTTCGACAGTCAGCGGTCAACGGCAACCGCCCGCAGTTCATGGTCCATGGCCCACGGTCCCCAGTCCCCAGTCCCCAGTCCCCGGTCAGTCTCCGCCGGCAGCGCCGTCGGCTGCCGCGTCGGGGAACAACGCGAAGCGCAGGCCCACCAGGCCCATCAGCGCTTCGTCGCGCGCCTTGCTGGCGGCCACCCCGCCGACCCGCGACAGCGAGGCATCCAGCCGTTCGCGCAGCGCGTCATCACCGTGCAACGGACGCCGTGCGGCCACCTGCCGGCGGTAATGTGCGGCGATCTCGGCCAGGATCCGTTCCACTGCCTCGCGGCTGCGTTCGGGCAGGTCCAGCCGGGCGCGCCGCAGCTGCAGGATGTTCAGCCCCACCCGGGCTTCGGTCAGCATGTCCACCGAGGCGATGTCGCTGCCCTCCGGGGTCGCCGCCAGCCGCGGCGCCAGCAGTCCCAGCAGGTCCAGCATGCGCGCCGCGAAGCGCTCTCGATCCTGCTGGCCGCGCCCTTCTGCCGCTTCGGCCAGCGTGGTCCAGCCCTGTCGTACCAGCCGCCGCGCGGTCCATTCGGCACCCACCGATCGGAACAGGCGGGTCATCACAACGGCAAAACCAATCCCGATGAACATCGCCACCGCCGCATTGACGAAGCTCTGGATGTTGGCGCTGTAGGTGTTCTGCACGCTCAGCAGCGCCACCAGGTTCACCGTCAGTGGCAGCGCGAACAGCATCGTCTTGGGGTGGTGCAGCAGCACGCCCAGCGGCAGGAACACCACCGCCAGCAGCAGCACCAGCAGGCCGAAGTCGTGCACGGCCGGGAAGATGCCGAACAGGTAGATGCCGGCGACCACGCTGGCCACCACCGCCCACAGCAGGAAGGACATCATGCTGGGCGCGGGATCATCCTGCGCGGCGAAGAACGCCGCCACCGCCGCCATCATCGCGCCGTTGCCGCCGCCTTCCCAGCCCAGCCCGATCCACAGCACGCAGTAACTCATCAGGGCGATGCCTGCACTGAGCGCGGAAAACATCGCCATGCCGTAATCCACGTGGCGGCTTTCGGCCACGCTGCGGGTGCTTAGGCGGTAGTGGCTGGCGTGCTGCGGCGCGCGGCCCTGCTCGATGGCCTGGTGAAGGGCGCGGCAGTCCGCCCACAGGTCCACCAGTTCTTCCAGCCGCAGCAGCAGGGAGGCCAGCTGCAGGTGCTGCAGGTCGCCGTCCACCTGTGGCTTCAACGCGCTGATACGGGTGCGCAGCTGGTCATGCGTGGGGCTGTCGGTGGCGTCTTCCAGCCAGTGGCGGATGTCCTCCACCAGGGTTTCCAGGCCTTCGGGCAGGCCGTCGCCGTGGCGGCGCAGCGCGCCCAGCCGGTCGGCGATGGAGGACAGTACCGGCAGCAGCAACAGCATGCGTTCGCGCAGCTGCTGCATCGACACTGCCGCGCCGGCATGGCGGGGATCGTCGCGGCGCAGGAACTCGATCAGTGCTTCGAACTGCACCAGGTCGGCGGCCAGCCGGTTGCGCGGTGCATGCGCGCGGCCGCCTTCCAGGATCTGCCGGCACCACTGCGCCGCATCCCCCATCCAGTTGCCGATGCGACCGGTCAGCATCGGCCGCACCGACGCCGGGAACACCAGCGCGGCGAACAGCACCGCCACCACCGTGCCGAGGATGATCTCCTCGCTGCGGGCTACCACGGTGTCGAAGATCAGTTCCGGCGAGGTCACCGCCGGGAAGCCGATGAAGGCGGTGGTATAGCCGGCCAGCAGGAAGGCGTAGCCGCGTGGGCCGCGGTTGAGCAGCGCCAGGAACAGGCAGCCGGCCAGCCACAGCGACATCGCCGCACTGAGCAGCAGCGGCGTTTCCACCAGGTGCGGCAGCATCAGCAGCGTGGCCGCGCCGGCCAGCAACGTGCCGAGGATGCGGTACACGCCCTTGGCCCGGGTCGGGCCGAGCAGCGGCTGGCTGACGATGTAGACCGTGGCCATCGCCCAGTAGGGCCGCGACAGGTTGCCGGCCAGGCCGATGTACAGCGCGGTGATCGAGGCCAGGTAGGTCTTGATCGAAAACATCCAGCCTTGCCGGTCCAGCAGCGCGCGCATCGCCGTCTACCTCGCCGCCGTGGGAGCGGCAGCGGCAGTGGCGGGTGCATCCCAGCCACCGCCCAAGGCCAGGAACAGATGGATCTGGTCGCGTGACACCTGCGCCTGCGCATCGGCCAGGGTGGCATCGGCGGTGGCCAGGCTGCGGTCGGCATCCAGGCTGGACAGGTACGGCGTGCGGCCGCCCTGGTACAGCCGGCGGTTCTGTTCGGCCGCCAGCGTGGCCTGCTGCTGGGCCACCTGCAGCGACTGCAGGCGGCGCAGGTCCTGTGCATAGCGGTCCAGGGCGGTCTGGGTCTCGCGCAGCGCCTGCAGCACGGTCTGGTCGAATTCGGCCAGCGCCGCATCGGCCCCGGCTTCGGTGGCGCGGATGCGCGAGCGCGTGCCGGAAGAAGGCAGCGTCCAGGAAATCAGCGGGCCGAACGACCACTGCTGGGTCAACGGCTCACCGAAGTCGGCCAGCAGCCCGGCGGCCCCGACCGAGGCCCCCAGCCGGATATCCGGATACAGTTCGGCGGTGGCCACGCCGATGCGCGCGGTGGCCGCAGCCAGCCGGCGTTCGGCCTGGCGCACGTCCGGTCGACGCGCCAGCAGTGCGCGGCCATCCCCGATCGGCAGCGGCTGCAGCAGCGCGGGGGCGTGGCTGCAGTCCACCACCCCCGCCGGCAGCTGGCCGGGGGTCTGCCCCAGCAGCGCGGCCAGCGAATAGGCAGCGGCCTGGCGCTTGGCCTGCAGCGGTGGCAGCGCCGCTTCCAGCATCGCCACCTGGGCATTGGCGCGTGCCAGTTCCGGCGCCGTGCCGCGACCGGCAGCGATCAACCGCTGGGTGACCAGGCGGCCACGCTGCTGCAGCTGCAGTGAATGGGTGGCAACGTGCAGTTCGTGATTGGCGTGGCAGATTTCCAGGTAGTTGTCGGCCACCTCGGCGACCACGCTGATGCGCGCGATATCGCGCGCTGCGGCCACCGACTGCTCATCGGCATGCGCCGCTTCCGCCCCGCGCTTGAGCTTGCCGAACAGGTCGAACTGGTAACTCACCGCGAATTTGCCGTCGGCCAGGTTGATCGGCGGCAGTTCGTGTTCCAGCAGGAACGATTCGGCCGAAAGCTGCGCGCGGCTGACCCCGGCCTCGGCTTCGTAATCGAAGCCACCGGCATCCAGGGCCTGTTCGTACAGGGCGGCGGCGCGGCGCAGGTGGGCATCGGCCGCTTTCAGTTCCAGGTTGTCGCGCAGCGCCTGGTCGATCAGGCCATCGAGCACCGGATCCTGGTACAGCGACCACCAGCGGACGGGCAGTTCGGCACTGGCCGCGACCTGCGCGTTGCCGGTGTCGATGAAGGCGCTGTTGGCGGCCGGACGCTTGAACGCGGAATCTTCCGGCAGCGCGTAATCCGGGCCGACGGTGCGGCAGGCGACCAGGCCGGCCAGGGTGATCATCAGTGCCAGCTTCGGCAGCCGTTGCAGGGGCGCGCGCCGGTTCACAGGCCCGCCCGTACCGGCGCGACACCGGTCTTGTGCGCGGCCGTCCCGTGCAGGTCCACGGTCACCGTGGCGGTGCGGCCGGAGATCAGCCGTACCCCGGCGGGTACCTCGTCGATGCGGATGCGCACCGGGATCCGCTGCGCCAGCCGGACCCAGTCGAAGGCCGGGGTGACGTTGGGCAGCAGGCTGCTGCCATCGGTGCGGTAGCGGTCTTCGATGCCGGCGGCGATGCTTTCCACGTGGCCGTGCAGCGCCACGTCCTCGCCCATCAGGCGGATATCCACCGGCTGGCCGGGGGCCACGCCGCGCAGGCGGGTCTCCTCGAAGTAGCCATCCACGCGGAACGAGGTGGTATCCAGCAGGGCCAGTACCGGCTTGCCGGCGGTCACGTAGTCGCCCACGCGCACGGTGCGGTCGTTGATCTGGCCATCGGCCGGGGCACGCACTTCGGTGCGCGCCAGGTTCAGTTCGGCCAGGTCGACCGCCGCCTGCGCGGTGGCCTGTGCGGCCTGCGCGGCCTGCAGTTTTGCCCGCCGCACTTCGGCATCCTCGCCGGCCACCAGGTCCTGCAGGCTGCGGTCACGGGCGATCTCGCGGCGCAGCTGGGCCACGGAGGCCTGCCGTTCGGCCAGTGAGGCGCGTGCCAGTTCCAGCGCGATCCGGTAGCGCGCGCGGTCGACCACGAACAGCAGCGCGCCCTTTTTGACCGCCTGGTTGTCGCCCACGTCCACCGCTTCGACCAGCCCGGAAACATCGGGCGCGACCTGCACCACGTCGGCGCCGATGTGCGCGTCGCGGGTCCAGGGTTCGTCCATGTAATGGACCCACAGCTGGCGCAGCACCAGCAGGGCCACGATCACCGCCAGCACGGTCAGCACCGGTGGCACGGCTTTGTTGATGATCTTTTTCACGATTGCATCCAACGCAGGAGGTGGAACAACCCACCCAGCACGATGCCGTACAGGGCCAGGTTGAAGAGGGCGGGGTGCCAGACCAGCCGGTAGGCGCCACTGCGTTGCAGCAGCACGCGCAGGCCGCTGTTGAGCACGTAGGCGAGCAGCATCAGCCCGAGCAGGGTCGGGACGAAGACTCCATGGAGACTGAATTCACCGGGCATCGGCAGGGATCGGGCTCAAGACGGGGGAGGGAACGGCAACAGCAACGGGCGAACGCCACCGACGTCTGCACGCCAGCGGCATCCCCCGGGAACAACGCTTACGTAATGCGATCGACCGCGGCGGACAGCAGCTGCCACACCTTCAGCACCGCGCGCAGCTCGTCCATGGACAGCTCGCCGAACACGTCCTGGCGCAGCCCGATCAGCTTGTGTTCCAGCTCGCTGACCAGTGCCTGGCCTTCGTCGGTCAGCCACAGCAGGTTGGCGCGGCGGTCGCTGGCATCGCATTCGCGGCGCACCAGGCCACTGGCAGACAGCTTGTCCAGCAGGCGCACCAGCGACGGGCCTTCCAGCCCCAGCTGCTGGGCCAGGGTGACCTGGCGGATGCCGCCGCCGGAGCGGCCGATCATCAGCAGCGGCATGGTGCAGGCAGTGGAAATGCCATGGCTGCCCAATGCGGTGTCGGCCAGGCGCTGCCATTGCCGGCCTGACTGGAGCAGGCCGGAGCTGAGCTGCATCTGCAGCCGGGTACGTTCGTCGAGTGAGGTGTTCATGGCAGATCGATAGGATACTACTAATTTCATTCCTATCAATAGGGCCGCCTGTGTCTTCCCTGAACCTGTGTTACTGCGCACGGCCTGCGAGTGCCGCGGCAGGACGGCTCCCCCTCGGGTCGGCTACCATGCTCGACCCCTCCGGGATGCAGTTCGCAATGAGCAACGACAACAATTCCAAGACGCCGCAGGGCGATGTTTCCCAGACGCAGGCCGAAGAGGCCGTGCGCACCCTGCTGCGCTGGGCCGGTGAAGACCCGACCCGCGAAGGCCTGCTGGATACCCCGCGCCGGGTCGCCGAGGCCTATGGCGACTGGTTCAGCGGCTACCGCGACGACCCGCGGGCCTACATGGAGCGCACCTTCGAAGAGGTTGCCGGCTACGACGAGCTGATCGTGCTGCGCGACATCGAATACGAAAGCCACTGCGAACACCACATGGCGCCGATCATCGGACGCGTGCACGTCGGCTATCTGCCGGCCGGCAAGGTAGTGGGCATCAGCAAGCTGGCCCGGGTGGTGGAAGCCTATGCGCGCCGCTTCCAGGTGCAGGAAAAGATGACCGCGCAGATCGCCCAGTGCATCCAGGACGTGCTGCAGCCGATCGGCGTGGGCGTGGTGGTCGAAGGTGCCCACGAATGCATGACCACCCGCGGCATCCACAAGCGCGGCGTCAGCATGGTCACCTCCAAGATGCTGGGCAGCTTCCGCGAAGACGCCCGCACCCGCGCCGAATTC
This sequence comes from Stenotrophomonas sp. Bg11-02, assembly GCF_002836635.1. Classification (NCBI taxonomy): domain Bacteria; kingdom Pseudomonadati; phylum Pseudomonadota; class Gammaproteobacteria; order Lysobacterales; family Lysobacteraceae; genus Stenotrophomonas; species Stenotrophomonas sp. Bg11-02. Next base: position 13,080 of record NZ_PJAY01000046.1, on the reverse strand, counting down.
CTGCGTTTCATCGAAGTCGGCGGCAAGCGCTGATCACGCTGCCTGTCCGGTGCCGGCCCGCGTGGCCGGTGCCGTTCCAGCCGCGCGCCCGACCGCCGCTGCACGCCTATCCGGATTCCCTCGCTGCATGAAGCATCGCGAACGCATCACCCGTTACCGCCACCTGCGCGAACAACCGCAATGGAAGCTGCTCGCCGCCGACCATGCGCCGGAGATCATCGGCCTGTTGCAGGGCCTGCTGATGGACGGCGAACGCACGCTGGCCGCGCCGGTGCTGCACGAGCGCCTGCAGCGCGCGCTGGACCAGCTCAACGGCGAAGAGCTGTCGCGTGAGCTGCCGCGCACCGCGCAGGCCTACGTGGCCCACTGGCTGGCCCAGGGCTGGCTGGAACGCCGCCTGCCCGAAGGCGCCGACCAGGAACAGTACGAGCTGTCCACCCAGGCGTTGCAGGCGATCCGCTTTGCCGACAGCCTGGAACAAAGCCGGGTTGCCGCCACCGAAAGCCGCCTGGCACTGGTGATCAACCAGCTGTCGCAGCTGGCCGCGCAGACCGAAGCCGATCCGGATGCGCGGCTGTCCGCACTACGCGACGAGCGCGACCGCATCGATGCGGAAATCGCCCGCGTCGGCGAAGGCCGCGTCGCCGCGCTGGATGGCAAGCGCGCGCTGGAACGCGCCCGCCAGATCATCGGGCTGGCCGACGAACTGACCGAAGACTTCCGCCGCGTGCGCGATGACTTCGAACGCCTGAACCGTGAGTTCCGCGAACGCATCATCGACGACGAAGGCGAGCGCGGCGACGTGCTGTCCAAGCTGTTCGAAGGCGTGGACGTGATCGGCGAGAGCGACGCCGGCCGCAGTTTCCAGGCCTTCTGGCGCCTGCTCAACGATGCCGAACAGAGTGCGCAGCTGGATGCCGCGCTGGAATCGGTGCTGGCGCGTGGGTTCGCGCGGCGCCTGGACCGCAACGAGCGCGCGTTCCTGCGCGGCTTCACCGGCACCATGCTGGAGCGCGGCGGCCAGGTCCACGATGTGCTGCAGCACTTTGCCCGCAGCCTGCGTGGTTTCGTGCAGAGCCGCGGCTACCTGGAACAACGCCGGCTCAACCAGCTGCTGAAACAGGCGCAGGCCGAGGCACTGGCCCTGCGCGATGATTTCCCCGCCCAGCGTTCGATCGGCCGCGACCTGCAGCTGACCACCAGCCGCCTGCGTTCGTGGTCGCAGTGGAAACTGCATGATCCACGCAGCGCCCAGGTCGATGGCAGCGTGCAGCGCAACGATGCCGCCGCGATCAGCCTGGAAAGCGTGGGCGACCTGGTGGCATCGTCCGAAATCGACTTCCGTACCCTGCGCCGCGACCTGCATGACCTGCTCGGCATGCAGCCGAAGCTGAGCATTTCCCAGGCCCTGTCGCAGCGCGAAGCGCCGCAGGGGCTGGGCAGCGTCATCGGCTACCTGTCGCTGGGCACACGCTTCGGCACCGTGGTGGAGGGCGAGCAGGAGCTGGCCCACTGGCGCGGTGGCGATGGCCAATGGCGGCGTGCCCGCATCCCGCTGGTTTGGTTCACCCAGGAGAAACGCCATGAGCTGGAATGAAGATCCGATCGAATCCTCCCGCCTGGGCGAGGGCGAGGATGCCTTCGACGCCGAGCCGGTGGTGGTCACCCCGTTGCCACGCCGCAACAATGACGTGCTGTACCTGGGCGATACCGGCCGGCTGCCGCAGGACGCGCGCCGCGCGCTGTGCCAGCTGCTGATCGGCCCGAGCATCGACCAGCAGCGCCACGCCAAGCTGTGGCCGGCGCTGCTGCGCAACGAAGCCGCCATCCGCACCTCCCTGTCCGACCTGTTCCTGGAACTGGTGCTGGACCGCGAGAGTGGCGTTGCCTTCACCCGCCAGGCCGATACCGAAGACCTGGATTCGCCGGTGCTGCTGCGCACCTCGCCGCTGACCTTCATCGACTCGGTGCTGCTGCTGTATCTGCGCCAGCAACTGGGCGAGGCCGATGCCCGCGGCAACCGCGCGGTGGTCGCCGATGCGGAGATGGCCGAGGCCCTGGCGGTATACGAAAAGAACCTGTCCACCGACCGCGCCGGCTTCAACCGCCGCGTGGCCGGTGCCGTGCAGAAGATGAAGGACAATCACATCCTGACCCGCCTGGCGGGCCAGGAAGACCGCCACGAAGTCTCTCCCGCATTGAAGCTGCTGTTCTCTGCAGAAGACGTCTCCGCGTTGTCGGCGGTGTACCGCCAGCTGCGCGAAACCCCGGCTGCCGAAGCCTGATCCCAGCGAGCACGCCATGGCCACTTCCAAGCACACTCCCGCCCTGTTCACCGAAGGCCTGCCGGACCCGCGCACGCAGCAGTTCCGCATGCGCCGCCTGCAGGTACACAACTGGGGCACCTTCAACGGCCTGACCGAAGTGCCGATCGCCGAGCGCGGCTTCCTGTTCGTGGGCCGCTCCGGCTCGGGCAAGTCGACCCTGCTTGATGCAATGTCCGCGCTGCTGGTGCCGCCGGCCATCGTCGACTTCAACGCCGCCGCGCGCGAAGCCGAGCGCAGTGGCCGCGACCGCAACCTGGTGTCCTACGTGCGTGGCGCCTGGGCCGACCAGCAGGACCGCGGCACCGGCGAGATCGCCACCCAGTACCTGCGCAAGGGCGCCACCTGGACCGCGCTGGTGCTGGAATACCGCGCCGGCGATGGCCGCGTGGTCAGCCTGGTGCGGTTGTTCTGGATCGCCGGCAACGGCGCCACCGCTGGCGATGTGCGCAAGCACTACCTGGTGGCCGAGCGCCCGTTCGACATCGCCAAGGACCTCGGCGGCTTCGACCTGGACCTGCGCAAGCTGAAGCAGAAGCTGGCCGACGTGCACCACTTCGACAGCTTCGCCGGTTACGCCGAGCGCTTCCGTCACCTGCTCGGCATCGACAACGAGATGGCGCTGCGCCTGCTGCACAAGACCCAGTCGGCCAAGAACCTCGGCGACCTCAACGTCTTCCTGCGCGACTTCATGCTCGATACGCCGAAGACCTTTGACGCCGCCGAACGGCTGGTCAACGACTTCGCCGAACTGGATGGCGCGCACCAGGCCGTGGTCACCGCGCGCCGCCAGGTGGAAACCCTGCTGCCGGCGCGCGAGCACTACGGCGAACTGAAGCAGATCAAGCGCCGCCGCAGTGACGATGAAGTGCTGAAGCTGGGCATCGACAGTTTCCGCGAGTCGCGCCGCCAGCAGTTGATCGATGCGCGCCTGCGTGAACTCGACACCCGCGACCGTGGCCTGCTGGGCGAGGAATCCCAGCGCCGCGCCGCGCTCGACAACCACACCGCCAAGCTGGGCGAGCTGGAGCTGCAGCGGCGCCAGCAGGGCGGTGAGCGGATCGAGGAACTGGAACGCGAACAGGGCCGCGCCGAAGCCGAGCGCGACCGTCGCCAGGCCAAGCAGGCCCAGGCCCGCGATGCCGCCGGACAGCTGCAACAGGCGCTGCCCGAGGATGCACATGGCTTCGCCGCACTGGTGGAACAGGCGTCGACCGAACTGCTGGACCGCAAGCGCGCCTCCTCGGCGCTTGATGATGCGATCAGTGAACGCTTGGGTGGCCGGCGCGATGACGAGCGCCGCTTCAGCGACGTGCGTGCCGAACTGGATGCCATGCAGCGCAATACCTCCAGCATCCCCGCGCCGCTGCAGAAACTGCGTGCACGGCTGGTGGAGGAAACCGGCCTGCCCGAGGCGGCGCTGCCGTTCGTCGGCGAGCTGATCCAGATACGCGAGGATGACCTGCCGTGGCAGGGTGCCATCGAGCGGGTGCTGTTCGGTTTCGCGCAGTCGCTGCTGGTCGACGACAAGCATTACAACGAAGTTGCCGACTGGGTGAACCGCACCCACCTCGGCATGCGTTTCACCTATTACCGCGTGCGTCGCAACGACGAGGCGTTCGCGCGTGACCCGTCGCCGCGTTCGCTGCTGCACAAGCTGGAACTGCGCGACCACGTGTTCGAAGGCTGGCTGCGGCGCGAGCTGGGCAAGCGCTTCGATTATGAGTGCGTAGACGCGCGCCAGCTGCGCAACGTCGACCGCGGCATCACCCGCGAAGGCCAGGTCAAGCATCCCGGCGACCGCTTCGAGAAGGATGACCGCAGCGCGGTGACCGACCGCCGCCGCTGGCTGTTGGGCTTCAACAACCGCGACAAGCTGGCCGTGTACGAAAAGGAAGCGCAGGAACTGGCGAAGCGGATCGCCGGCTGCGACGAAGACGTCGCGCGGCTGCGTGCGCAGCGCGATCTCGATAATGAGCGCCGCCTGGCCTGCCACCAGTTGGCCGGCATCGGCTGGGACGAGATCGACGTCGCCACCCCGCAGCAGCGCCTGGTCGACATCGAAGCAACCCTGCGCGACCTGCGTGAAGGCAACGCGGACCTGGAAAAGCTGGCGCGGCAGATCGACGCGGCGCGTTCGGACATCGAACAGGCGCGACGCACCTACGAAGATACCCGGGTCGAGCGCGGCCAGCTGGTGAAGGAGCGCGACCGCCTGGACCGCGCCCGCCAGCAGAGCCGTGCACTGGTGCTGCCGACACTGGGCGCCACCCAGGAAGCGGGCCTGCAGGAACGCCTGGAAGCGTTCGGTGCGCTCAGCCTGGAAACGCTGGAGGCGCACATGCGCCAGGTCAGCAACGCGCTGAACGAATCGCTGTCGTCCTCGCAACAGGACGTCAACCGGGTCGAGAACCAGCTGCTGGGCTGCTTCCGCCGCTTCGTGCAGGGCTGGCCGGAAGAATCCGGCGACTTCACCGTATCAGTGGCATCGGCCGATGATTTCCTGGCCCGCCTGGAGCGTCTGGAACGCGACGGCCTGCCACAGCACGAGGAACGTTTCTTCGACCTGCTGCAGAACCAGAGCAAGAACAACCTGCTGGCCCTGCAGCGGCACAGCGCCGAGGCGCGCAAGTCGATCGGCCAGCGCCTGGATGAGGTCAACGCCAGCCTGGAACAGGTGCCGTTCAACCGCGGCACCCTGCTGACCATCGAGCTCAGCGACCGCCGCCTGCCGGAAGTGCTGGAGTTCCACCAGCACCTGCGCGAGGTGCTGTCCCAGCAGCAGACCGAACAGCGCGAACTGGCCGAAGCCCAGTTCGCCGTGCTGCGCCAGCTGGTCACCCGGCTGGGTTCGTCCGAAGGCGAAGACAAGCGCTGGCGTGAGCTGGTGCTGGACGTGCGCATGCACGTGGAGTTCATCGGCGTGGAACTGGATGCCGCCACCCGCCAGCAGGTCGAGATCTACCGTAGTGGCGCCGGCAAGTCCGGTGGCCAGCGGCAGAAGCTCGCCACCACCTGTCTGGCGGCAGCGCTGCGTTACCAGCTCGGTGGCGCCGATGGCCAGCTGCCGAGCTACGCTGCGGTGGTGCTCGATGAGGCCTTCGACAAGGCCGACAACGAGTTCACCGCGTTGGCGATGAACATCTTCGACAACTTCGGTTTCCAGATGGTGGTCGCCACCCCGCTGAAATCGGTGATGACGCTGGAGCCGTTCATCGGCGGCGCCTGCTTCGTGGAGATCAGCGGCCGGCACGATTCCGGCGTCCTGCTGATTGAATACGATGAAGAAGGAAAGCGCCTGAAACTGCCCGAACGCAGCCGCCAGCAGGCCAACGAACCCGAGCCCGAACAAGCCGACGCGTGATGCTGCGGCAACGGTGGCGCCGAGCCATGCTCGGCGAGCGCAGCGGGGTGTCAGGCAAACGTATCCCACCCCATCCGCGCGATCAGCACCACCACCAGGCCCACGAACAGCTTGCGGATGAACGGCGTTCCCCCGCGCAAGGCCAGCCGCGTGCCCACCACCGAGCCCACGATGTTGGCCACCGCCATCGGTACGGCGAACAGCAGCAACACGTTGCCGGTGGGCACGAAGAACGAAAGCGCAGCGAAGTTGGTGGACAGGTTGACCACCTTCGACGCCGCCGAGGCGCGCAGGAAATCCAGCCCGAAGAAGCGTACGAACAGGAAGATCAGGAAGCTGCCGGTGCCCGGCCCGAAGAAGCCGTCGTAGAAGCCGATCGCCGCACCGATCCCCAGCGCGATCACCAGCTCGCGGCGGCCCACCTCGCGCGGGCCGTGCAGCGCCCCGAAATCCTTCTTCCACAGCGTGTAGCCCAGCATCGCCACCAGCAGCACCAGCACCAGCGGGCGCACCGCATCCTTGGGTAGCAGGCTGACCGCCGTCGCGCCGAGGAACGAAAAGATGAAGGCCGTGGCCGCGGCGAACAGCACCGGTCGCCACGGGAAGCGCACGTTGCGCGCATAGCGCCAGGCCGCCGCCCCGGTCCCGAAGGCCGAGCTGAACTTGTTGGTGCCGAACAGCAGGGCGGGGGAGTGCTGCGGCAGCACCGTGAACAGTCCCGGCAGCTGCACCAGCCCGCCGCCGCCGACCGCCGCATCGACCAGACCGGCAATGAAGGCGATGGCCACCAGCCACCAGAGTTCGGGGGGGATCATGTCCAGCACGGATCAGGCCTGCAGTAGGGGGCCGACAGGATACGCCCACCCCGCCGTGGCCCGCCGGTCCGCCGCGCACCGGCCGTGCAAAAATAGCGGCATGAGCCAGACTGCCCCCGATACCTGCCCCTGCGACCTCGGCAAGCCCTACGCCGACTGCTGCGGCCGTTGCCATGCAGGCGAGCCGGCGGCCGATGCCGCGACCCTGATGCGCTCGCGCTACAGCGCCTACGTGCTGCAGCGTGCCCACTACCTGCTCTCCAGCTGGCACCCCGATACCCGTCCGGCGGAGCTCTCCCTGGACGAAGCCCCCGGCCAGCGCACCCGGTGGCTGGGCCTGACCGTGCATGAGCACCAGCAGGACGGCGACCGCGCGCAGGTGCGCTTCACCGCGCGCTACCGCATCGGCGGCGGCAGTGCGGTCAAGATGACCGAGCACAGCCGCTTCCAGCGCATCGACGGGTACTGGTTCTACCTGGACGCGCTGTAGCAGCCCGGCCGCGGCCGTCGATGACGTGGTCCTCACCGCGGCTGACCCAAGCTTCCTGTCGTGAACAGCCTGCTCGCCACCGCCCCCGTGAACCCTTCCCGCCATGCCGCCCTGGCCGACTTCTACGTCCACGTGCGCCAACGCAGCGTAGCGCTTGCTGCCCCGCTCAGTGCCGAAGACGCGATGGTGCAGAGCATGGCCGACGCCAGCCCCACCAAGTGGCACCTTGCCCACACCACGTGGTTCTTCGAACGCTTCGTGCTGGGCACGCAGCGGGGCTACCAGCCGCTGCAGCCCGACTGGCATTTCCTGTTCAACAGCTACTACGAAACCATCGGCCCGGCACACGCGCGGCCGCAGCGTGGCCTGCTGTCCCGGCCCAGCCTGGAGCAGGTGCGCGATTACCGCGAACGTATCGATGGCCAGGTGCTGCGCCTGTTGCACGACGGTGTACTGGCCGATGACACGCTGGACCATCTTCAGCTCGGCCTGCACCACGAACAACAGCATCAGGAACTGCTGCTGACCGATATCAAGCACGCGCTGTGGAGCAATCCGCTGCAGCCGGCCTACCGCGATGACCTGGCCACCGTGGCCGGCGCCGCCACGCCGCTGCAGTGGATCGACAGCCCGGAGCGCATCGCGTGGATCGGCGCCCATGCCTGGCCCGCCGATGCCGATTTCGCCTACGACAACGAATCCCCGCGCCACCGCGTGCTGGTGCCTGCCCATGCGCTGGCCAACAGGCCGGCCAGCAACGCCGAGTTCGCCGCCTTCATCGCTGATGGCGGCTACCAGCAGGTGCAGCTGTGGATGAGCGAGGGCTGGTCGTTGAACCAGGCCCAGCAGTGGCGTCATCCGCTGTACTGGGATGACGCGCTGGAGCGCGAATACACCCTCGGCGGCTGGCGTGCGCTGGATCCGCACGCGCCGGTCTGCCATATCAGCTATTACGAAGCCGATGCCTACGCCCGCTGGGCCGGCGCGCGCCTGCCCACCGAGTTCGAGTGGGAAGCGTCTGCCAGCCAGCACGCCCCTGACGGCCATTTCGTCGACGACGATCGCCTGCATCCGTCCGCGCCACGCGGAGCGGATGGCCTGCAGCAGCTGCACGGCGATGTCTGGGAATGGACCAGCAGCGCCTACGGCCCCTATCCCGGTTTCGCCACCTTCCCGGGCAGCCTCGGCGAATACAACGGCAAGTTCATGTGTGGCCAGTGGATCCTGCGTGGCGGCAGCTGCGCCACGCCACGCGGCCACGTCCGCGCCAGCTACCGCAATTTCTTCGACCCCTCCGCACGCTGGCAGTTTTCCGGCGTGCGCCTGGCAAAGGCCCTTCAATGAGCAACGTCGCATGAGTACCGTACACGCCGCGCGCCAGGCGCTGACCGACCTGACCCCCAGCCGCGAGCGGGTGCTGTCCGACGCCATCGCAGGCCTGTCAGCGCAGCCGCCGCGGCTGCCCTCGAAATACTTCTACGATGCAGCGGGTTCGGCCCTGTTCGAACAGATCACCCGCACGCCGGAGTACTACCCGACCCGGACCGAGCTGGCGTTGCTGGAACAGTCGCTGCCGCGTATCGCGCAGAAGGTCGGTCCGCGCGTGCACGTGGTGGAGCTGGGCAGTGGCAGCGGCCGCAAGACCACGCTGCTGCTGGAGGCGCTTGACGGACCGGTGGCCTACACCCCGATCGAGATCTCGCGCGCCGCCCTGCTGTCGAGCATCGACCACCTGGCACCGGCCCATCCGGACATCGAGATGCTGCCGGTCTGTGCCGATTTCACCCAGCCGGTAGACCTGCCCGAGCCCGAAGAAGAAGCCGCGCGGCGCCTGCTGTTCTTCCCCGGCTCGACCCTGGGCAACTTCGAGCACGATGAAGCGGTGGTCCTGCTGCGCGCCATGCGCCAGACCATGGGCGAAGACGGACTGGCGCTGATCGGCGTGGACCTGCACAAGGACACCGCTACGCTGGAAGCGGCCTACAACGATGCGGCCGGAGTCACTGCCGCCTTCACCCTCAACCTGCTCAAGCGCCTCAACCAGCAGGTCGGCAGCGATTTCGACCTGCAGGCTTTCCACCACCGTGCACGCTACAGCGTGCCGCGGCTGCGCATTGAAACCCAGCTGGTCAGTGACCGCGACCAGGAGGTGACCCTTGATGGCCACCGGTTCCGGTTCGCCGCAGGCGACGCCATCCAGGTGGAATACAGCCACAAGTACACCGATGAAAGCCTGCAGCAGCTGCTCGATGCGGCCGGGCTTGAGGTGATTGGACGCTGGGACACCGTCGCGCCACAACCGGCCTTCGGCCTGCGCCTGCTGCGTCGCCGCTGATTCTTCAGTGCCGTTATGATGCAGGGGCCATGGCGGCACGGAGGATGACCATGACCACCCGCTCGCTGATCCTGCTCGCCACGTTGCTGGCCAGCCCGCTGGCGACCGCGCAGCAGCCCGATCCCGCATTTGCTTCCTGCCTGTCGACCCTGCAGGCCAGCGCGGCAGGGCAGGGCATCCCGGCCGAGCGCTTCAGCGCGCTGATGGCCGGCGTGCAGCCGGATCCTTCCGTGCTGGAGCTGCTGGATGCCCAGCCCGAGTTCACCACGCCGATCTGGGATTACCTGGCTGCGCTGGTCGACGAACAGCGGGTGGACGACGGCCGCGCCATGCTGGCCCAGCACCGCGCACTGCTGCAGCAGGTATCCGCCGAGTACGGCGTGGACCCGGCCACCATCGTGGCGGTGTGGGGCGTGGAAAGTGATTACGGCCGCGTGTTCGGCAAGCGCCCGTTGCTGCAGTCGTTGTCCACGCTGTCCTGCGCGGGCCGGCGCCAGTCGTTCTTCCGCGGGGAACTGCTGTCACTGCTCAAGCTGATCGACCGGGGTGACCTGCGCGGCGAGGGCCTGGTGGGCTCCTGGGCCGGTGCCTTCGGGCATACCCAGTTCATGCCGAGTACCTATGCGCGTATCGCGGTGGACGGTGATGGCGATGGCCGCCGCGACCTGGTGGGCAGCATCCCCGACGCGCTGGCCTCCACTGCGAATTATCTCAAGCGTGCCGGCTGGCGCAGCGGGGAGGCGTGGGGCATGGAAGTCCGCGTACCCGCTGGCTTCAGCGTCGCGCAGGCCGGACGCACCCAGCGCCGGTCGCTACCGGCGTGGAAAGCGCTGGGCGTGACCACCCTGCAGGGCGAGGCCATCACAGCCGCCGGGCTGCCCGCCGACGCCCGCGCGGCGCTGCTGCTGCCGGCCGGAAACACCGGACCGGCGCTGCTGGTGTTCCGCAACTACGACGCGATCTACAGCTACAACGCGGCAGAGAGCTACGCGCTGGCCATCGCCACGCTGGCTGACCGGCTGCGTGGCGGGGCCGGCCTGGCAACCGCCTGGCCCACCGATGATCCGGGCCTGGGACGCCGCGAACGCCGCCAGCTGCAGGCGCTGCTGGCCGCGCGCGGGCACGACATCGGCCAGGTCGACGGCATGATCGGCACTGCCAGCCGCCGCGCCATCCAGGCCGAGCAGCAACGCCTGGGATGGACGCCGCTGGATGGACGCGCCGGCCGCCGCATCCTGCAGGCATTGCAGGCCGAGCCAGCCACTGTCGCCGCGCCGGCCGCCAGCCGCTTCATCCTTCCTTCCAACTACAACACGCTGGTGCAGTCGCCAGCGGTGCGGAGTGCATCCAAGGTGCAACAGATCCAAGGCGTGACCAGTGGCCAGTTCCAGGGGCTTGATGCGTGGCTCATCCAGACCCCGCAGGGCAGCGCGGCGATCAGTGTGTTCGGCGGCCAGCTGCTGTCCTTCGTGCCCACCGGCGGTCAGGACGTGATGTGGCTGTCGCCCCGTCGCGCTGGACTGCCGACGCCGATCCGCGGCGGCAGCCCGGTGTGCTGGCCGTACTTCGGTCGGCAGGGACAGTCCAATGAGGTGCCCGCACATGGCTTCGTGCGTACCCTGCCGTGGGAGTTGAAGCAGGCGCGCGCGCTGGCCGACGGCAGCATCGAGCTCACCCTGGCACCACCGGTGCTGGACAACCTGTCACTGCGCCTGCAGATGGTGGTGACCATCGGGGCGACCCTGACCCAGCGGCTGATCACCGACAACACCGGCACCGCGCCGGCGACGATCAGCCAGGCGCTGCACAATTACTTCCGCGTCGGTGACGCCGGGCGCGTGGACGTGGAGGGCGTAGACGGCCTGGACTACCTGGACAAGTACGAGAACTACGCCCAGGCGCGCCGCCAGCAGGGGCCGTGGAACCTGCGCGATCCGCGCGATCCCGGCCGCAGTGACCGCATCTATACGCAGGCCGGGGGCCGCTACGTACTGCACGATCCGGTGTTGAAGCGACGCATCACCCTGCAAACGCAGGGCAGCCGTTCGCTGGTGGCCTGGAACCCGGGGGCAGAGGCGGCCGCCAGGATGGCCGACGTCGGTGATGGCTGGCGCGACTACATCTGCCTGGAAGCGGCCAACGCGGGCCCGGACGTGGTGAAGATCCCGGCCGGCGGCCGCCACGTGCTGCAGCAGACCCTGTCGGTGCAGCCGCTGTAACAGGCCTGCATGGTCGATCCGCGCAACGCCGTCGCGCCTCGGCGCAAGCTGGCCTACGCCAGGACCCGCGGGCGCAGCACCAGCAAGGTCACCGCGCCGGCCACCAGTCCCCAGAATGCCGAGCCGATCCCCCACAGGGACATACCGGACGCGGTAGCCAGGAAGGTCACCAACGCGGCCTCACGGTCGCGCTCCACTGCCAGTGCGGTTGCCAGGCTGTTGCCGATGGTGCCCAACAACGCAATGCCGGCCACGCAGGCAATCAGTTCCTTCGGGAAGGCAGCGAACAGCGCAGCCACCGTGGCCCCGAACACACCAACGACGATATAGAAGGCACCCGCCGCCATGGCAGCGGTGTAGCGTCGGGCCGGATCCTGGTGTGCCTCGCGGCCCATGCAGATCGCCGCCGTGATCGCGGCCAGGTTCAATGCGAAAGCACCGAACGGCGCCAGCACCGCGTTGACCACGCCGATCCAGCCGATCAGTGGCGACACCGGTGCCTGGTAACCCGAAGCGCGGATCACCGCGACCCCGGGAATGTTCTGCGAGGCCATGGTCACCACGAACAGGGGCAGCGCAACGCTGGCCACCGCCGCCCAGCTGAGCCGTGGCGTGGTCCATACCGGCAGCGCGAGCTGCAGTTCAATGCCCTGCAGGTGCAGCTGTCCGGTGCCGAGCGCCACCGCGATGCCCACCATGAGGGTGGCAATCACCGCATAGCGGGGCAGCAGGCGCCGCGCCAGCAGCCAGCTGCCGAACATCGCCAGCGCCATCAGCAGCTGTGTCTGCATGGAGACGAAGACCTCCAGCCCGAAGCGCAGCAGCACGCCCGCCAGCATGCCGGCGGCCAATGCCATCGGCACGCGCTCCATCAGTCTGGCGAACACCCCCGAGAACCCCAGCACCGCGCCGAGCACGGCAGCCAGCAGGAAGGCGCCGATCGCCTCAGGCAAGCTGACGCCGCCGGCACCCACCACCAGCATCGCTGCGCCCGGGGTGGACCACGCGCTGACGACCGGGATCCGGTAACGCAGCGACAGGCCGATGCAGGTCACGCCCATGCCCAGCCCCAACGCCCACATCCAGGACGCGATCTCCTGCTGGTCCGCCCCCACGGCCTGGGCGGCCTGGAACACGATCACCGCCGAACTGGCGAACCCCACCAGTACGGTAATGAAGCCGGCGACCACGGCGGGCAAGGAGAGGTCGCGCCACCATGCGCGCGTGGGGACTGCATCCATTGTCGTGTTGATCCGGAGGGGTAGCGTTCATTGATACCTGCTGCGCTGCCGTGCGCGCAACGCGTGCAGGAGCGCGTGCAGCACATGCGCTGTCATCAAATTGAAAAAAGGTGTTGACGAATCCTGCAGGATCTCTACAATTCGCTCCCTCGCTGCAACGCAACGATTTCTTCGGAAACCAGAGCGGAAACAGCACGCCACCACCGCCGAACGATTCAATCGAACGAAGGTGTTGACGGACTGAAAAAGTCCGGCATAATAGGCGGCTCGCAACGACGAAACGCCTTCGGGC
>NZ_PJAY01000045.1:0-36684 GCF_002836635.1 Stenotrophomonas sp. Bg11-02 | reverse complement strand
CAGAAGAAGAGAAGAAGGGGCAGTGATATATGGTCGACTGCGTCAGCTGTAAATCAGGGAAAGGAAATTACCGTAGCTACAAAGGAGGAAGGCCGGGCCGCAGGCCCGGCAACCACACCCGATCACCAGTTGCCGGCACCCGGCACGTGATGGGCCACCGCACGGCGCCGCATCAGCAGGTTCAGCCACTCCACCAGCACCGAGAACCCCATCGCCGCATAGATGTACGGCTTGGGCACGTGCACGTCCAGGCCATCCAGGATCAGCACCGCGCCGATCAGCAGGATGAAGGCCAGCGCCAGCATCTTCACCGTCGGATTGGCGTCGATGAAGCGGCCCAGCGGGTTGGCCGCTAGCAGCATCACCGCCACCGACAGCAGGATCGCCGCCACCATCACCGGCACGTGGTCGGCAATGCCGACGGCGGTGATGACCGAGTCCAGCGAGAACACGATGTCGATGATCGCGATCTGCAGGATCACCATTCCGAACACCGCCGAGGCCTTGGTGGTGGTCGGATCTTCGTCCTCGCCGCCAGTGATCAGCTCGCGGATTTCCATGCCGCCCTTGATGATCAGGAACAGGCCACCCAGGATCAGCACCAGGTCACGGATGGAAATGCCCATGCCGGCCACGGTGAACAGGTTGGCCTGCATGTGCGCCAGGTAAGCCAGCGACACCAGCAGCAGGATGCGGGTGATGCAGGCCACCGCGATGCCCAGCTTGCGCGCGAACGGACGGCGCGCTTCGGGCAGCTTGCTGACCGCGATGGAAATGAACACCAGGTTGTCGATGCCGAGCACGATTTCCAGCGCACTCAGCGTGAGCAGGGTCAGCCAGACGTTCGGATCGGAGAGCAGTTCAACAAAGGGCATGGGGGTCTTCGCAGTAAGTCGGGAAAGGGGGTCAGAACAAGCGGGGCACCAGGATCAGCCCCCAGCACAGCAGCACATTCATCATCAGCACGAACACAGCGGCCGAGCCCATGTCCTTGGCACGACCGGCCAGTTCGTGGATCTCCGGGCCGTAGCGTTCGATCACTGCCTCGATGGCCGAATTCAGCAGCTCGGTGGCCAGCACCAGCAGCATCGAGCCGATCATCAGGATGCGTTCGATCGCACTGTCACCCAGCCACAGCGCCACCGGGGTGAACAGCACCAGCAGCCACGCTTCCAGCCGGAACGAGGATTCGTGCAGCCAGGCCGCGCGCAGACCCTGCCAGGACCAGCGCGCGGCCTGCAGGATGCGACGCGGTCCACGCGGCATGTGGCCGAACTGGTCAGCCATGGGAGCGTGCTCCGGCGGGATCGCAGGCGATCAGGTCGCAACGAAGCAACCGCAGGGACAGGAAGCGGACGGTCATGTAAGGCCAGGGTGGGCAGCAGGGGCCTATTTTGCCATAAGGCCATGCCTGCCATCCCGCCGCGGCCGGCAGCGGCGCCCCCCGCGCCGTTATGATCGGACACTGCACTCTGTTGGAGTTTTTGATGAACCTGCCACGCCGCCCGCTGCTGCTCGCCCTCGCCCTCGGCCTGTCCACCGCCGGCTTCGCCCACGCGCTGTCGCCGCCGCGGCCCGCGCAGGTGCCCGAAGAAGTGTCCAACGTGGCCTGGGCCGGTGACATGGCTGCCTTCGCCAAGGCCGACCAGGCCAGCCCGCCGCCGCGCGAGGGCATCGAATTCGTCGGCAGTTCCTCTATCCGCATGTGGGACAGCCTGGCCGCCGATTTCCCGGGCAAACCGGTGTTCAACCGCGGTTTCGGCGGGTCGGAAGTGCGCGACAGCACCTGGTACGCCGACCGCATCGTGGTGCCCTACGCGCCCTGCAAGGTGTTCCTGTATGCCGGCGACAACGATCTTAACAGTGGCCGCACGCCGGCCCAGGTCCGCGACGACGTGGTCGCCTTCGTGGCCCGCGTGCACCGCGACCTGCCCTCGACGACGGTGGAGTACATTTCGATCAAGCCGAGCCCATCGCGTGCACACCTGCTGCCGGGCATCCTCGAAGCCAACACGATGATCCGCAGCGCGTTGGCTGCCCTGCCCAGGACCGGCTACACCGACATCTACACGCCGATGCTGGGCCGCGACGGGCAACCCGATCCATCGCTGTTCCGCGAGGACATGCTGCACATGACGCCGGCCGGGTATGCGATCTGGAAGAAGGCGCTGGCGCCGAAGGTCAGCTGTGATTGAGTAGTGACCGCCGCTGGCCATCATGCGTTCGGCGTCCGTTTCGCTCGCCGGGCATGGCACGGCGCTACCCGCATCCGGGCTCAGCGGAAGGTGACGGTGGCCTCGGTGCCCTTGCCGGGCTGGCTGGTCAGGGTGACCTTCCAGCCGAAGCGGTCGCAAAGACGGCGCACGATCGACAGGCCCAGCCCGGTGCCCTGCGGGCGGTCCGGCTCGGCACGGTAGAACGGCTCGAACGCCTTTTCCAGCGCTTCGGGTGACATGCCGATGCCGGTATCGTGCACGCGCACCCGGTCGTGTTCGACGAACACGTCCACGCGGCCTTCGTCGGTGTAGTTGCAGGCGTTGCGCACCAGGTTGCTGATCACCACCTGCAGCACCCGCGGCGGGCCGTGCAGCTCGACCACGCCACTGGAATGCAACTCCACGTGCACCGGGCGATCGGCCATCAGTTCGGTGGCGGTGTCCACCTCGTGGCGCACCACCTCGACCACGTCGAACATCTCCATCTGCGGCTCGACATCGGCTTCGCGCGCCAGGATCAGGAAGGCATCGATCACCGCCTCCATCTCGCGACCGGCGCGCTGGATGCGCTGCAGGCTGCGCTGCTGGCGCGGCGATGCGGTTTCATCGGCCAGCGCCATGTCACTGGCAACCCGGATCACGGTCAACGGGGTACGCAGCTCATGGCTGGCATCGCGGGTGAAGTTGCGCTCGCGGGCGACGTTCTCGGTGACCCGGTTGGCCAGCGAATGCAGGGCGGCGGCCAGCTGCCGCGTCTCCCCCTGCATGTCGGCGGGCAGCTTCTGCGGATCCAGGTCGCTGGCCTGCGGCTTGGCCGGATCCCAGCGCGATACCCTGCGCGCCAGCCAGTTGACCGGCGACACCAGCCGTTTGGAAGCGCGGTAGGTAACCCAGCTGGCGCCGTACACCGCCAGCAGGGTCAACAGCACCGGCACGATGCCGAACCAGAACGCCAGCAACTCCGCACGTGAGCGCAGGAACACCAGGTACAGCCGCCCCTGCGGACGCACGTCCACCCAGACCAGCTGGTCGTCGCGGCGCAGTTCATGGAAGCCGGGCGGCAGTTCACGCAGGTTGGCCGGCAGCGAAAGACTGGATCGCCCGGTTTCCACCAGATAGCCGCGGATGTTCTGGGTATTGGGCGGGGGCTGGGTCGGCGAGGCCTCGTGCAGCGTCCAGAAGTACGCCGCTTCCTCGCGCAGCGCAGCGCTGACCAGGCTGTGCTTGATCACCAGCGACACCAGCCACGCACCAAGCAGGATGCCGAGGCTGGCCAGCATGGCCTGCAGGATGAAAGCGATACGTATCTTGCGCGGCAGGCCGTGCGGCATCAGGCGAGGTCACTACAGAAGATGGCCGCGCCGAGTATAGGCAGCGGGTGCGTCAGCCCCCCGTGCAGGGGCCGTTGGCGGCCTGCACAGGGATCATGACGGCGATGTCAGCCCATCGGCTGGGCGATATCGGCGATGCGGTAGCCAGCACTCTGCACGGTATGCAGCAGCGGACGGTCGAACGGCTTGTCGATGATCTTGCGCAGGTTGTACAGATGGCTGCGCAGGGTGTCCGAATCCGGCAGCCCGTTGCCCCAGATCTCGCGTTCGATTTCCTGCCGGGTGACCACGCGCGGCGATTCGCGCATCAGGATGGTCAGCAGGCGCAGGCCGATCGGCGAAAGCTGCAGTTCAGTGCCGGCGCGGGTGGCGCGCATGCTGACCGGGTCCAGCACCAGGTCGGCGACCTTCAGCACTTCCGAACCCACCTGCCGGCGCTCACGACGGATCAGGGCACGCAGGCGTGCTTCCAGTTCCTGGATAGCGAACGGCTTGGTCAGGTAGTCATCGGCGCCAAAGCCCAGGCCGGTGAGCTTGTCATCCAGCGTATCGCGCGCGGTCAGCATCAGCACCGGCGTGGACTTGCGGGCGTCATTGCGCAGGCGGCGGCATACTTCGATCCCGTCCAGGCGCGGCAGCATCAGGTCCAGCACGACCACGTCGTAGCTGTTTTCGGCCGCCAGACGATAACCGTCCAAGCCGTCCTGGGCATAGTCGACCTCGAAACCACGACCTTCCAGATACTCACCGATCATCTCGGAGATATTGCGGTTGTCCTCGACGACCAGAACAAGGCCGGAGGTTTCCTTCGTCTGACGCATGGTCTTCCCTCTAACTTCAGCTTTGTGAAACATGCCGGATCGACGGTGCACGCCGCGTGAAGTGGACGTAGACCCTCACTGAACGCTTCAGAGCAGCGGCTGCAGCAGCGGCCAGACGTTGGAAAGCACCTTCGGCTGGGCGCTGGCGGTGGGGTGCAGGCCGTCGGACTGCATCATTCCCGGCTGCAGCGCGACACCCTCCAGCAGGAACGGCAGCAAGGGCACCTTGTACTGATCGGCCAGCGCGCGATACACCGCGGCCAGGCGCTGCCGGTACGCCGGGCCATAGTTCGGCGGGACATCGATGCCGAGCATCAGCACCTTGGCGCCGCCCTGCTGGCTGGCCACGATCATCTTCTCCAGGTTGGCGCGGATCTGGGCGGGCGTCAGCCCGCGCAGCGCATCGTTGCCGCCCAGCGCGATGACCACCACACCAGGCTTCTCCCGCGCCAGCAGTCCCGGCAGGCGGGTCGCCGCCCCGGCGGTGGTTTCCCCGCTCATGCTGGCATTGACCACCCGTGCCGGCGAGCCCGAACGGGTGCTGAGCCGCTTGCCCAGCAGGTCCACCCAGCCGGTGCCGGCCGGGATATTGTGGGCGGCACTGAGGCTGTCCCCGAGCACCAGCACGGTGGTTGCTTGACCTTTGGCACACGCCAGCACCGGCAACAGCAGCAACCATGCCAGCAGCATTCCCATCCGGCCGATGTTCCGGCCTTTTCCTGTAACGCGCATTGGAGCCTCCTCATCGACAGCCTGTCCCCCCGCAGCGCGCCCGTCGCCATCGCCGTCGACCAGGTCGGCAAATCCGTGCATGGCCCGGAGGATGAAGTCCACATACTGGACAACATCAGCATGACGGTACATGAAGGCACCTCGGTTGCCATCGTCGGCGCCTCCGGTTCGGGCAAGACCACCCTGCTCGGCCTGCTGGCCGGGCTGGACCTGCCCAGCCGCGGCAGCATCACGCTGGCCGGCAGCGTGCTCGGCAGCCTGGACGAAGAAGCCCGCGCCCAGCTGCGCGCGCGCGAGGTCGGCTTCGTGTTCCAGAGCTTCCACCTGCTGCCGGCGCTGACCGCGGCGGAGAACATCGCCCTGCCGCTGGAACTGGCCGGGCGCGAGGATCCTGCCCGGGTCGAGCAGGTGCTCGAAGCGGTGGGCCTGGCGCACCGCGCGCGGCACTACCCGCGCCAGCTGTCCGGTGGCGAACAACAGCGCGTGGCGCTGGCGCGGGCCTTCGTGGCGCGCCCGCGCATCCTGTTCGCCGATGAACCCACCGGCTCGCTGGACCAGGCCACCGGCCAGCACATCAGCGACCTGCTGTTCGCCTTGAATGCCGACAGCGCCACCACCCTGGTGCTGGTCACCCACGACCTGCGCCTGGCGCAGCGCTGCCAGTTCATCCATCGCATCGACAACGGCCGCCTGCAGCAGGTCACGCACGGGGCGGACGCATGAACCTGCTGCGCCACGCGCTGCGTTCACTGCGCCGCGAAGCGCTGGCCGGCGACCTGCTGACAGTGTTTGCCGCCCTGGTGCTGGGCGTAGCGGTGATGACCGCGGTCGGCACGCTGGTGGACCGGGTCAACCTGGCGCTGGCCAACAGCACCGCGGAGATGCTGGGCGGTGATCTCGGCATCAGCGGGCGCGCCGAAGCGCCGGCCGAACTGGTCGGCGAAGGCACCCGGCGCGGACTGCAGAGCACCCGCATCGCCGCCTTCGGCAGCGTGCTGTTCCATGGCGAAGCCAGCCAGATGGCCACCATCAAGGCGGTGGAAGCCGGTTACCCGCTGCGCGGCCAACTGCGTGTGCGGACCGGCGCCGATGCCGTGTTGAACGAGTCTGCTGCTGCACCGGCACGCGGGGAAGCCTTTGCTGATCCACGCCTGCTGCAGGCCCTGGATCTGCGCATCGGCGATGCGCTGGAGTTCGGCGCAGGCACCTTGCGGGTAACGGGAAGCATCGAATCCGAGCCGGATACATCCAGCGAACTGCTCACCCTGTCGCCCACCCTGCTGGTCAACCGCGCCGACGTGGAAGGCACCGGCCTGCTCGATCCGGGCAGCCGCATCAGCTACCGCACGATGTTCGTCGGCGAGCCGGAGGCCATCGCCCAGTTCCGCCAGTGGCTGCAACCGCGCGTGCAGGGACTGCGCCTTCTCGGCGTGGGCGATACCCAGCGCGGGGTACGTGAGTCGTTCCAGCTGGCCGGGCGTTTCCTCGGCCTGAGCGCCTTGCTGGCGGTGCTGTTGTCCGGCGTCGCCACCGCGCTGGCGGCCAACCGTTTCGCGCTGAGCCGGATCGACCAGGTTGCCGTATTGCGCTGCCTGGGGGCGCGCCAGCGCGACATCCTTGGCAGCCTGGCGCTGCAGCTGTTGTTGATGGCGATCCCGGCCTGCGTGGTCGGTGTGCTGGTGGGCATGGCGGCGCAGGAAGGGCTGGTGCAGATCCTCGGCGGGCTGGTGCCGCAGCGGCTGCCACTGCCGCAGGCGCTGCCGGCACTGACCGGGGCCGGCATCGGTCTGCTGCTGCTGCTCGGCTTCGGCCTGCCGCCGCTGCTGCGGCTGCGCAACGTGCCGCCGATGCGCGTGCTCAACCGCAGTTTCGCGACCCTGCCACCGGCCTCGCTGCTGGTGTATGCCGGCGCCCTGCTGGCCAGCCTGGCGCTGACCGTGCAGGTCACCGGCGACCTCAAGCTGGCCTTGTGGGTGCTGGGCGGACTGGCCGCGCTGGCGCTGCTCGCCGCCGGGGGGGGCTTTGCCCTGCTGATGCTGGTGCGCGGCCTGCAGCATCGCCTGCACGGCAACTGGCGCCTCGGCCTGGCCGCATTGACCCGCCGCCGCGCACTGGCGGTGATGCAGCTGGTCGGGCTGTCGTTGTCGCTGTGTTCGCTGTTGATGCTGGCCGTGGTCGGTCCGGGCCTGCTGCAGCAGTGGCGCGATCGCCTGCCGGCGGATACACCGAACTATTTCCTGATGAACATCCAGCCGGACCAGCGCCAGATCGTGCTGGATGCGCTGACCGCGCAGGGTGCGGTGGATGCCAGCGTGGAACCGTTCGCCACCGGTCGCCTGCTGGCATTGAACGGTGACGCACCGCGTCGGCGTGGCGATGACCAGGACGCGGCGCAGGACAACGGCACGCAGCCAGCAGGCGCTGCGGACAACGACCGCGACCGGCCGCTGAACTTCAGCTGGCGCACCACCTTCCCGCCGGCCAACCAGTTGCTGCAGGGCCGTTTCTGGGCTGCCGACAGCACTGCCGCCGAGGCCTCGGTGGAAGAAGGCTGGGCCAGCCGCTACGGCGCCAAGCTGGGTGACCGGGTGACGCTGCAGGTCGGCGAACAGCAGCGTGACTACACCATCACCAGCATCCGCAAGGCCGAGTGGAACAGCTTCCGGGTCAACTTCTTCGTGCTGGTCAACGCCAACGCGGTAGGCGATGCCCCGCACAACCTGATCTCGGCCTTCCATCTGCCGCGCGCCAAGGCGGCCGGACTGGGTCAGCTGGTACGCGAGCAGCCGAATCTGTCGCTGCTGGATATCGATGGACTGATCAGCGAGGTGCGGCAGGTGATGGACCGCGTCGCGCAGGCCATCCAGGTGGTGATGGGTTTCAGCCTGCTGGCTGGCGTGCTGGTGCTGCTGGCGGCGCTGCAGTCGACCGCTGGCGAGCGGCGCTATGACAGCGCGGTGTTGCGTACGCTGGGGGCCACGCGGCGCCAGCTGCGCGGTGCGGTGCTGGTGGAGTTCGGTGCGTTGGGACTGCTGGCGGCGATCCTGGCGGTCGGTGCAGCGGCGGTCATCGGGGTCGTGGTGTCGCGGCAGGTGTTCGAACTGGCGCTGTCGCCGCCATGGCCGGGATTGTTGGCCGGTGGTGCGTGCGGGGTGGCGCTGAGTGTGTTCGCCGGATGGTGGGGCACGCGGCGGATCCTGCATACGCCGCCGGCGCTGGCATTGCGCGAGGCATAGCCTGCGGGTGGAGGGCTGACGGCTGGCTACGTGCCAGGGTCGGGCGGTGGGGCTGGGCGGGGGACGGCAAAAACTGCGTCCATGCGGGCCTCGTTTCGCGCCATCCATGGCGCTCAACGCCCCCGCCCAGCCCCACCGCCCGCGCCTCGGACAGATTCCGGGGCCGTGTCGTCTGCGGAGCGGGCGTTACCGACGCGGAAGTCGGTTGTTGGCCGATAACCCCCGGTACCGGACGCGATTAGCGTGGAGACTCCTTCAAGGAGACTGCCCCGATGCGCGCCCCCGTGCTGCTGCTCTCACTGGCCCTGTTGTCCCCCGCCCTCGCCCACGGGCAGGCATTCGTCCATCCCGGCATCCTGCTCGACGCGCCCGCGCTGCAGGCAACGCGGACCGCGCTGCGGGCGGGAGATCCGCTCAAGACCTCTGCCATGGCCGCCATGCGCCAGAGCCCCTTCGCGTCGCTGGAGCATGTCGCTACCCCGTTCGCGCGGGTGGAATGTGGTTCCTTCGACAAACCCAGCATCGGCTGCAAGCCCGAACGCGACGACGCCAAGGCCGCCTATACGCATGCGCTGCTGTGGGCTTACCTGGGCGAGGAGGCGCATGCACGCAAGGCCGTGGAGATCATGGACGCCTGGGCCACCACGCTGACCGGTGGCCACGCCAACAGCAACGCACCGCTGCAGGCGTCCTGGACTGCGCAGCTGTGGACGCGTGCGGCCGAACTCATCCGGCACACCAGCACGGCGTGGCCGCAAGCCGATGCCCGACGCTTCGGCGACTGGCTGATCGCCCAGTATCTGCCGGACATCGACCGCATGGGGCCCTGCCCGGGCGGAAACTGGCATGCCAGCGGCATCGAGGCACGCATGAACATGGGCATCTACACCGATCGCCGCGATATCCATGACCGCGCCGTGGCCGATTGGCACACGCGCCTGCCGACCTATATCTACCTGCCGGTGGACGGTGCCACGCCGTTGCCGCGTCCCGGCTGCAACACCCCCATCGAAACCCTGTGGTTCGGCCAGACCGTCATGGCGGCCGGACTGGCCGAAGAAACCTGCCGCGACCTGGAACATACAGCGTACGGCCTGGCGGCTTATCTCAACGCGGCCGAAACCAACCGTGTGCAGGGTGGCAGCCTGTACCAGGCGCAGGGCGAACGCCTGGTCGCTGCGATGGAGTTCCACACCGACATGCTGGCGCGCCCCGTTGTTCCTGCATGGTTGTGCAAGGGCAAACTGGTTTCCGATGTGCGCGGCACGCTGGAGATCGGCTACTCGCACTTCGCGGGCCGCCTGGGACAGGCACTTCCCCACACCGCTGCATGGCTGGCCTCGCATCGGCCCAGCCAAGGCGACTTCCACTTCCTGTGGGAAACCCTGACGCACGGTTCCGCGCTCATCGAATGAAGGCTGTTGACCTGTCGCGCACGCCGCAGGCGCATAATCCGCCGACTCCACCGGCGTGATCGACATGGCCCAGTACCTCTACCCCGTGCTGCTGCTCCTGGGCAGCAACATCTTCATGACCTTCGCCTGGTATGGGCACCTGAAATTCAAGAGCGCACCGTTGATGACGGTGATCCTGATCAGCTGGGGAATCGCGTTCTTCGAGTACTGCCTGCAGGTGCCGGGCAACCGGCTGGGCAGTGCGGTGTATTCGGCACCGCAGCTCAAGGGCATGCAGGAAGTCATCACTTTGGTGGTGTTCGCGGTGTTCTCCGCGTTCTACCTGGACCAGCCGCTGAAGTGGAACCACTACGCGGCATTCGCGTTGATCGTGGTGGCCGCCCTGCTGATGTTCAAGGAATGACCCTGCACGCCTCAGGCATGCAGGGCGAGCGGAGCTGATTCTGCCGCGCCTTCGGCGCTTTCCAGCCGCGCGATGCGCCGCGCGGTCGCGCAGCCCAGCGATGACAGCGGCGCGAGGCTCACCGCCAGTCCGCTGCCTTGATCCACCGCATGCAGCTGCACCGCGCACATGCGCCATCGCTGCCCGCCCAGGCTGCCGGCAAGTCGCCGCCACAGGCGCTCGCCGACACTGGCATCGTCGTCGGCGGCCGAACGTACCGCCAGCCCAGCCACAAGACGGTCCCAGGCGAGGAAATCGCTGTCCGGCAGAAGGTACAGCCGCCAGCAGCAGCGGCCGCGTGCATCGGTGAAGCACAGGCTCTCGCGCACGCCCTCACTGTCCAGGCCTTGGCAGGCGTGGGCGGCAACCGCATCCTGCCAACCGGCCAATTCATTGCTGTCGGCGCGGTACAGGCACAGCACGGTGCCGAGGGCGGCCAGCTGACGGGCGGCAGGCCGGCTGACGGACTGCGATGACGGTATGCCGCGCGGCATGGTCGCGCGTACTGCGGACAAGGCTCTGCTCATGGGATCACCGTGTTGTGCACCTGGCCGTGCGGGAAGGGATCCCCCGGGGCCACCAGCAGCGCAACGAAGGCGCTGGCTGGAAGACCGAGGGGGAGAGAGACAGCAGGGACGACCGACCGCGTCGCGCCACGGCGCGGCGCTGCCTCCGGAGAGAGGCGGCCGACCCGTTTACTTGGTCAGGATCAACTTGTCGTTGCTGGTGTGGCGCAGCCGGTAAAAGCGGTCGCCATGCTGGATGAGGATCTCGCGACGCCCTTTCAGCAGGGCCTCGCTGTCGATCACTTCCTCGGCGGGCACGGCACGGACCGGGCGGTCACGGAGGGTCAGGGTTTCGGGACGAAGCAGCACTGCTTGAGCATTCATCGTCTGGACTCGGTGCGAGGGACGACTCAAATGATAACGATTCTCAGTTCGCAATCAACACCCATTCTCGAATTGATTGATGGGATTGATGATTGAAGCCAGAATTACAATAGGCCTGAACTATCACCGTGGCGCCGGCGTAGGCCCAACGCATCCCCGAAAGGCCCGCCGAGCTTGGCTCGGCGCTCCCTCCATCAGGCGAATGCCGCTTCCACCTGATCCCAGGCAGCGTCTTCCAGCGCCCCCACCCGCTCAAGGGCCTGCAGGTTCTGCAGCAGCTGCTCCACCCGGCTGGCGCCCAGGATCACGCTGGACACATTCGGATTGCGCAGGCACCAGGCGATGGCCAGGGTGGCGGGGGCGACGCCCAGCTCGGCCGCCAGTGCGGTGTAGCGCCGTACCTGTTGCAGGCGCGTGGCGCCGTCGGCACCCAGCACGATGTCCTGCAGCCAGGCCATGTCATCCAGCCCCAAGCGCGAACCGGCCGGGAAGCCATCGTTGTACTTGCCGGTCAGCAGCCCCGATGCCAGCGGCGAGAAGGTGGTGATGCCCAGCCCGGCCTCGGCATACAGCGGCGCGTACTCGCGTTCCACCCGCTCGCGGTGCAGCAGGTTGTACTGCGGCTGCTCCATGGTGGGGCCCTGCAGGTTGTGGCGGCGGGCGATATCCAGCGCTTCCTGGATCTGCGTGGCCGACCATTCCGAAGTCCCCCAGTACAGCACTTTGCCCTGCCGGACCAGGGTGTCCATCGCATGCACGGTCTCGGCGATCGGCGTGTCTGCGTCGGGGCGATGGCAGTAATACAGGTCCAGGTAATCCACCCGCAGCCGCTTCAGCGCCGCATGGCAGGCATCGGTCACGTGCTTGCGCGACAGCCCGCGCTGGGTCGGTGCCGGGTCCACCGCACTGCCGAAGAACACCTTGCTGGACACGCAGAAGCCATCGCGCGGCAGCCGCAGGTCGGCGATCACATCGCCCATCACCTGCTCGGCGCGGCCGTTGGCATAGCCCTCGGCGTTGTCGAAGAAGTTGATACCGTTGTCCCAGGCTGCCGCCACCAGGTTGCGCGCCTGGTCCCGGGCCACCTGGCTGCCAAAGGTGACCCAGGCGCCGAAGGACAGCGCGGAAAGCTTCAACCCGGAGGTTCCAAGGCGGCGGTAGAGCATGCACGACTCCTGCTGCAGGCCCGCAGATCGGGCCGGAAGGGGGTTCATTCTAACCGCGCCACGTCGCCTGCATCCCTTGTCAATACAGAGCGGATCGGCGCTGATCGCCCCTCGCTGCGCGCTTTTCCTTGCCCCGGCCCCTGCCCTGCTCTAGGCTTCCCGTTTTTCGCGGTGCCCTCAGGGGATTCAACATGGTCGAAGGTTTGGGCAGGATCGGCTTCGGCCTGTTTGGTCTGGCGGTGCTCATCGGCATTACCTGGCTGTTCTCCAACAACAAGCGCGCGGTGGACTGGAAGCTGGTTGCGACCGGCCTGCTGCTGCAGATCGCGTTTGCCGCCGTGGTGCTGCTGGTACCGGGTGGCCGCGACGTGTTCGATGCGCTGGGCCATGGCTTCGTGAAGGTGCTGAGCTTCGTCAACGAAGGCTCCGGCTTCATCTTCGGCTCGCTGATGAACGTGGAGAGCTACGGCTTCATCTTCGCCTTCCAGGTGCTGCCGACCATCATCTTCTTCTCCGCGCTGATGGGCGTGCTGTACCACCTCAACGTGATGCAGGCGATCGTGCGCGTGATGGCGCTGGCGATCACCAAGGTGATGCGCGTGTCCGGTGCGGAAACCACCAGCGTCTGCGCCAGTGTGTTCATCGGCCAGACCGAGGCCCCGCTGACGGTGCGCCCCTACATTTCGCGGATGACCGAATCCGAGCTGCTGACCATGATGATCGGCGGCATGGCCCACATCGCCGGTGGCGTGCTTGCGGCCTACGTCGGCATGCTCGGCGGCGGCGATCCGGAATCCCAGGCCTTCTATGCCAAGCACCTGCTGGCCGCCAGCATCATGGCCGCGCCCGCTACGCTGGTGGTGGCCAAGCTGCTGATCCCGGAAACCGGGACCCCGCTGACCCGCGGCACGGTCAAGATGGAAGTGGAGAAGACCTCCAGCAACATCATCGACGCCGCCGCCGGTGGCGCTGCCGATGGCCTGAGGCTGGCACTGAACATCGGTGCGATGCTGCTGGCCTTCATCGCGCTGATCGCGCTGCTGAACGCTCCGCTGACCTGGCTCGGTGAAGTGACCGGCCTGGCCACGGCGATCGGCCGCCCGACCAACCTGTCCACCATCTTCGGCTACCTGCTGGCCCCGATCGCCTGGGTGATCGGCACCCCGTGGGCCGATGCCAGCACGGTCGGCTCGCTGATCGGCCAGAAGGTGGTCATCAACGAATTCGTCGCCTACAGCGAACTGTCGCGCATCATCAATGGCCAGGTCCCGGGCGTTACCTTGTCCGAAGAGGGCCGCCTGATCGCCACCTACGCGCTGTGCGGCTTCGCCAACTTCAGCTCCATCGCGATCCAGATCGGCGGCATCGGTGGCCTCGCCCCGGAACGACGCCAGGATCTGGCCCGGTTCGGCCTGCGCGCCGTGCTGGGCGGTACCATTGCCACTTTCATGACCGCCACGATCGCCGGCGTCCTGACCCACTTTGGTTGATACCCTCGGGTATCACCGCGCTTCACTGAGAACCGTTTTCCTATGAGCAGCAACGTCGTCGTCGTCGGTTCCTTCAATGTCGATCATGTGTGGCGGTGCGAAGCACTGCCCGCCCCCGGCGCGACCATCGCCGGGCGCTACAGCACCGGCCCGGGCGGCAAGGGCTTCAACCAGGCCGTGGCCGCACGCCGCGCCGGTGCGGAAACCACCTTCGTCTGCGCGCTGGGCGATGATGCCGGTGGTGCCATGGCCCGCGGCCTGGCAGCCCAGGATGGCTTCACCCTGAGCGCGGAGGCGAGCACCGAACCGACCGGCACCGGTGGCATCTATGTCGATGCACGCGGCCGCAACACCATCGTCATCGGACCGGGCGCCAATGCCGCGCTGAGCATCGGCTTCGTGCAGCAGCAGCAGGCGCTGCTGGCAGGCGCCAAGGTGGTGCTGGTGCAGCTGGAATCGCCGGTGGAAACCATCGAAGCCGCCCTGGCGGTAGCGCGCGAAGCCGGCGTCACCACCGTGCTCAACGCGGCCCCGGCCGACGCGCCCTCGAGCATCGGTCTGCTCAAGCTGGCCGATGTCATCACCCCGAATGAAACCGAGTTCGCCGCGCTGCTCAGCCGCCATGTCGGCGAGCGGATCGATCCCAACGATGTGGCCGCGCTGGACGGCGCCAGCCTGCATGCGCTGTGCCGCAAGCTGGTCGGCAGTGGCACCGTGGTGGTGACCCTCGGTGCGGTGGGCGTGTTCGTGTCGCACGACGAAGACACCCTGCGTGGTGACAGCCAGCCGTACTACCGCGTGGGCGCCGAGCAGGTGCAGGCCATCGATACCACCGGTGCCGGTGATGCCTTCAACGGTGCGCTGGTGGCCTCCATCGCGCACTCGCCGGATGCCCCGTTCACGCGCCACGTGCGCTTCGCCAACCAGTTCGCCGGCCGTTCCACCGAAAAGGAAGGCGCCGCCGCAGCGATGCCCCACTTCACCCCGGACGATCAGCCGGCGTAACGCGCCGCCAGCCTGGTAATGACGACCGGTGCCCTTGGTGGGTGACGACCGTTGGTCGTCACGCTGTTGCTCTTGACGCCGCGCTCGCCGAGCATGGCTGTGCGCTACCACCCGGTCATGCCGGGTGCATGCCAGCCGCCCACCATGACCTGCGCGTGGGGGCAGCGGAAGCAACCGTCAAGCATCTGCTGATGCCGGTGTGGCATGAGCCCCATCCGGATCGGCCTGAACCGGGGGCTGCCGGCAGCGGCCTGGCCTGCCCTGCCGCACTACAATGGCCGCATGCAGATCGGCCCATATTCCATTGTTCCCAACGTCGTGCTGGCGCCCATGGCCGGCGTTACCGACAAGCCGTTCCGGCTGCTGTGCAAGCGCCTGGGCGCGGGGCTGGCTGCCTCGGAGATGACCATCTCCGATCCGCGCTTCTGGACCACCCGCAAGTCCCTGCACCGGATGGACCACGACGGCGAGCCCGACCCGATCAGCGTGCAGATCGCCGGCACCGAACCGCAGCAGCTGGCCGAGGCGGCACGCTACAACGTCGACCACGGCGCGCAGATCATCGACATCAACATGGGCTGCCCGGCCAAGAAGGTGTGCAACGCCTGGGCCGGCTCGGCGCTGATGCGCGATGAAGACCTGGTGGCGCGCATCCTCACCGCGGTGGTCAACGCCGTCGACGTGCCGGTGACGCTGAAGATCCGCACCGGTTGGGACTGCGACCACCGCAACGGCCCGCGCATCGCCCACATCGCCGAAGACAGCGGCATCGCCGCGTTGGCCGTGCACGGCCGCACCCGCGACCAGCACTACACCGGCCAGGCCGAGTACCAGACCATCGCCGCGATCAAGGCGGCGCTGAGGATCCCGGTCATTGCAAACGGCGACATCGATTCGCCGCGCAAGGCCGCCCACGTGCTCGCCGTCACCGGCGTGGATGCGGTGATGATCGGCCGCGCCGCGCAGGGGCGTCCCTGGATCTTCCGCGAAGTGGCGCACTACCTGGCCACCGGCGAAGAACTGCCCCCGCCGCCGCTGTGCGAAGTGCGCGACCTCCTGCTCGGCCACCTGCAGGCATTGCACGCGTTCTACGGTGAACCGCAGGGGGTGCGCATCGCGCGCAAGCACCTGGGGTGGTACGCCAAGGATCGCCCGGAAAACGCGGCGTTCCGCGCCGTGGTGAACCGGGCCGAGGACCCTGCCAGCCAGATCGCGCTGACCACGGACTACTTCGATCGGTTGATCGCGGACACGCGAGAAACAGCCTCCGTTGATTGACCCCTTCGCCGGGCACTGGCCCGGCGCTACCCGGATACTCCCCCATGACGCCGCCGATTTCTTCGCCCACCTATCTTCATGGCTTCTCCAGCACCGAACAGGAGCGCCTGATGACCCAGGCCCGCCTGCTGGAACCGACCATCTTCGGCCACATCGATTACACCGGCGTGCGCCGCCTGCTGGAAGTGGGCAGTGGCGTCGGCGCGCAGACCGAAATCCTGCTGCGCCGTTTTCCGGAACTGCACGTCACCGGCGTGGACCTGAGCGAAGCCCAGCTGGCCACCGCACGCGCCAACCTGGAGAAAACGCCGTGGTGCAGCGACCGCTATGTGCTGCAGCACGCCGATGCCGGTGAGCTGCCATTCGGCGCGCGCGCCTTCGATGGCGCCTTCCTGTGCTGGGTGCTGGAACACGTGCCCTCGCCGGCCAGGGTGCTGAGCGAAGTGCGCCGGGTGTTGTCACCCGGCTCGCCGGTATACATCACCGAGGTGATGAACGCCTCGTTCCTGCTGGACCCGTATTCCCCGCACATCTGGCGCTACTGGATGGCCTTCAACGACTTCCAGCACGACAACGGCGGCGATCCGTTCGTCGGTGCCAAGCTGGGCAACCTGCTGCTCGCCGGCGGCTTCCGCGACGTGCAGACCGACATCAAGACCATCCACCTGGACAACCGCGAGCCGGCACGCCGCAAGACGATGATCGCCTTCTGGGAACAGGTGCTGCTGTCGGCAGCCGAGCAGCTGCTGCAGGCCGGTACGGTGGACGAAGAGACCGTGGACGGCATGCGCCGCGAGTTCCGCCAGGTGCAGAACGATCCGAACGCGGTGTTCTTCTTCTCCTTCGTGCAGGCCCGCGCGACGGTTTATTGACCGTCGCCCCGATACGCACGCGATCTGCCCTGGTCGCGCCGAGCCGTGCTCGGCGAGCGCCCAGCGCGGCCTGCGTCAGGCACCATCACGCCGGACAGATCCCGCCGAGCATGGCTCGGCGCTACCGTACGGGCTCGTGCCAGATCCGGTCCCACATCAGCCCCAATCGACGGCTGATGTCAGCGCGCGCTTCGGGGCTGCTGTAATCGCCACGCAGCTGCTCCGGCACGATGCCCTGCCACCGCCCTTCGCGCTCGGCCGCCACCGCGAAATTGAACGTGTAATCCGGTTCCAGGCCCATCCGCAGGTCGCTCAGCACCAGCCGGCCATCCACCACCTGCGCGCGCATGAAGCCACGATTGAACCATTCCAGCCGCTGCACGGCCGGAATGTCGGCAGCCTGGCGCAGCGCCTGCACGTTGGAGGCGAATCCTTCGAAATGCATCTCTCCCTTGTCCGCAACCAGCGAGCGATCAGCCACCACGTAGCCGCTGGGGGTCATCGCCACCACCCGCCACAGCAGGGTGTTGAACGGCATGGGCACCGAGAACCGCGGCGCATCGCCCAGGCCCATCGCGGCCAGGCTGCGCTGCGCGGCGCGGTCCACCTGCGCCTTGGCCAGCAGGCTCCATCCCAGGTAACCACTGCTGACCGCCAGGGCGACCGCCAGCACCTTGCCGGCCCAGGGCCGGCTGCGCCCGAACCAGGCCAGCACGCAGCCCAGCAGCAACCACACGGTGTACAGCGGATCGATGATGAAGATGTTCGAGCCCATCACCGGCGATGGCCGTAGCGGCCACCACAGCTGGGTGCCGTACACGGTCATTGCGTCCAGCAGCGGGTGGGTCACCAGCGCCAGCTGCATGGCCCAGAACCAGCGCAGCGGAGACTGCGCCACCCGGCCGTTGCCGAAGCGCTTGAACAGCCACCAGACCAGGGCGGCCACCCACGGCAGCACCAGCAGCGAATGGCTGAAACTGCGATGTTCGGTCATCACCGCCACCGGGTCGGCGGCCCTGAAGCCGAGCCACAGCGCGTCCAGGTCGGGCAGCGTGCCGAGCGCGGCACCGGCCAGCAGGGCGGCACGGCGATGGCCGGCCGGGGCAATGGCGGCGGCTACGGCGCCACCGAGTACGATCTGGGTAAGGGAGTCCATCGAACGATGCTAGCAGCCGCGCGTTGCCGATGGTCTGCTGCCGCTGCGCTGGCCGCGCGTGCCGCGGCGCCACCACGGTCCGGTCACGGTTCCCGGCTACCCTCACACCGGGCACGCGACCTTAACCACCGGCAACCTGTCGCAGTCCACAATGCACGTGCGACGCGCGCCGTGTATCATTCGCGCCCATCTTTCCATCCGAATTAAAGGATATAACGCCTGATGTCCAGCTACCTGTTCACTTCCGAATCGGTCTCCGAAGGCCATCCGGACAAGATCGCCGACCAGATTTCCGATGCGGTCCTGGACGCCATCCTGGCCAAGGACCAGCGCGCCCGCGTGGCCTGCGAGACCATGGTCAAGACCGGCGTGGCCATCGTGGCCGGCGAGATCACCACCAGCGCGTGGATCGATCTGGAAGCCCTGACCCGCCAGGTGATCCTGGATATCGGCTACAACAGCTCCGACGTCGGCTTCGACGGCGCCACCTGCGGCGTGCTGAACCTGATCGGCAAGCAGTCCCCGCACATCGCCCAGGGCGTTGACCGCAAGAAGCCCGAAGAAATGGGCGCTGGCGACCAGGGCCTGATGTTCGGCTACGCCACCAACGAGACCGACAGCTACATGCCGGCGGCGATCCATCTGTCGCACCGCCTGGTCGAGCAGCAGGCCAAGATCCGCAAGAAGAAGAACTCGCCGCTGTCCTGGCTGCGCCCGGACGCCAAGAGCCAGGTCACCCTGCGCTATGAAGACGGCCAGGTCTCGGCCATCGACGCCGTCGTGCTGTCCACCCAGCATGCCCCGGGCATCAAGCAGAAGGACCTGATCGAAGCGGTCCGCGAAGAGATCATCAAGCCGGTGCTGCCGGCCAAGTGGCTGCACAAGGGCACCAAGTTCCACATCAACCCGACCGGCAAGTTCGAGATCGGCGGCCCGGTGGGCGACTGCGGCCTGACCGGCCGCAAGATCATCGTCGACACCTACGGCGGCTGGGCCCGTCACGGTGGCGGTGCGTTCTCCGGCAAGGATCCGTCCAAGGTCGACCGTTCGGCGGCCTATGCGGCCCGCTACGTCGCCAAGAACGTCGTGGCGGCCGGTCTGGCTGATCGTTGCGAAGTGCAGGTCTCCTACGCCATCGGCGTGGCCGAGCCGACCTCGATCTCGGTCACCACCTTCGGCACCGGCAGGATTCCGGACGAGCAGATCGAAAAGCTGATCCGCAAGCATTTCGACCTGCGCCCGTACGGCATCATCAAGATGCTCGACCTGATCCACCCGATGTACCAGCAGACTGCGGCCTACGGCCACTTCGGCCGCAAGCCGAAGGATTTCAGCTACCTCGATGGCAACGGCGAGACCGTCAACGCCACGGCCTTCTCCTGGGAGAAGACCGACCGCGCCGCCGCCCTGCGCGCGGATGCGAAGCTGAAGTAAGCGATAAGCACCACGCACCATCCGAAGGGCCGCGCAAGCGGCCCTTCTTTTTGGGCAGCGCCGAGCATGCCACGGCGCTACCCGGCAGGGCGCCCCATGCGAAGATGGCCACATGTCGACCGAACTCAAATCCCACCAGCTCACCATGACGGTGTTGATGACACCGGACATGGCCAATTTCTCCGGCAAGGTCCACGGCGGCGCCGTGCTGCGCCTGCTCGACCAGGTGGCCTACGCCTGCGCGAGCCGCTATGCCGGGCGTTACGTGGTCACCCTGTCGGTGGACCAGGTGATGTTCCGCCAGCCGATCGCGGTCGGCGAGCTGGTCACCTTCCTGGCGTCGGTGAACTACACCGGCACCTCGTCAATGGAGATCGGCGTCAAGGTCGTGGCCGAGGACATCCTCAAGCGGAGCGTGCGCCACGCCAACAGCTGCTTCTTCACCATGGTGGCAGTGGATGAGGAGGGCCGCCCCACGGCCGTGCCTGCGTTGCAGCCCACCTCTTCCGACGAGAAGCGCCGGCACGCCGCCGCCCTGCTGCGGCGCCAGTTGCGGCAGGAAATGGAACAGCGCCACCTGGAACTGCTGGCCTCCAACCCGCCGGCGCCGGAGGTCTGATCCGGCCGGCGACGGCGGCGGGATGGTTCAGTGCGTCAGGCGACCTGGTGGGCCGACAGACGCAGCAGCACGAGCAGTGCCGCCACAACCAGCAGCGCTACGCCGATGGCCGACCAGCCCAGCACCTGCGCTGCCTTGAGCAGCCCCCCATCATCGGCAAGATCAGCGCGGTGAGCGGCTTCCCTACGCGCTTGGCCGGCACATATCAGGGCGATGATGCTGCCGATTACCGGCAGCAGCGTCCATCCCGCGATCGCCATCAGGAAGGCCACGATAGGCAGCGGGCTGGCACGTTGCACGATTACATTCATGGAACACCTCACCTCGTAGAAGGAGGCTCGAGCTTAGAGGCGGGCAGCACCCATCCGCGTTCTGATTCATGGCACACGACTCTGTGTCCCGCGCCCCCTCCGGTCCACATACGTCCAGCATGGGCGCCCGTTGCGCCCCCCCTCGGCTGGATGCGTCTGATGGCACCGCATCCGCCCGCAGACTGGACTGTCCTGCCAACCGGGCGCCAGCTGAATCGGCGCCAGCTGAGTCATGGACCCATGCCACACTGACCCACTCAGTGAGCACCGTCCATAGTAGATGACGACGATTGATCGTCAGCCGATGTCATGCACACCGTGCGAACCACCGTTGACGCGTCCAGAACCTGAGCTGCAAGCGCGATCAACGCCGTTCTCGTTTGGTGGCAGTGGGTGAGGAAGGCCGCCGCACTGCTGCGCCGCCAGTTGCGGCAGGAGCACCGAACCCGCCTGCGCCGGAATAACGATCCTGCCTGGACGGGTGACGACTTTGATCTGGGGGGTGACGACTTTGATCTGGTGGGTGACGACCGTTGGTCGTCACGCTTCACCGCCAGGAGCGTGACGACCAACGGTCGTCACCCACCATCAGGCGATCGTCACCCACCATTGGACACTCGTCACCCACCGACAGGGGCGTTCCCGGCAGCGTGCTCAGCCGGTGTTCTGCACGCCCTGCGATACCCCATTGACGCAGGCCACCAGCGCGCGCAGCAGGTCCTCGTCTTCACCGCCGCTGGCGCGCCAGCGCTGCAGCAGGTCCACCTGCAGCACGCTGATCGGGTCCACGTAGGGGTTGCGCAGTCGGATCGACAGCGCCAGCCGCTGGTCGTGTTCCAGCAACGACTGCTGGCCGGTCAGCGCCAGCACCCAGCGCTCGGTCAGCGCCCATTCGTCCTGCACCTTCGGGAAGAAGCTGCCGTGCAGCTCACCGGACAGCCGCGAGAACTGTTCGGCGATGGTGATGTCACCTTTCGACAACACCATCGCGATGTCATCCAGGAACGTCCGGAAGAACGGCCAGTCCCGCGCCATCTGCCGCAGGGTGTCCTCATGTCCGGCATCCACCGCAGCCTGCAGGCCGCTGCCCACGCCATACCAGCCCGGGATCACCGCACGCGCCTGGCTCCAGGCGAACACCCAGGGAATCGCGCGCAGGTTGGTCAGCGCCGCATCCTGGCCCAGCCGGCGCGAGGGGCGTGAGCCCAGCGTCATCCGCTCGATCACATCGATCGGCGTGGCAGTGCGGAAGTAGTCCATGAAGCGCGGCTGGCCGACGAACGCACGGTAGGCCTGGCTGCTCGCTTCGGCCACCACGTCCATCACCGGCCGCCATGCCTCCTCGCGCGGCTCAGGCGCGCGCGGACGCAGGCTGGAACGCAGCACCGCGCCGGTGGCCTGTTCCAGCGAGCGCACCGCCAGCGCGCGGATGCCGTACTTGCGGTGGATCACTTCGCCCTGCTCGGTGACCCGCAGGCGACCGTCGATGCTGCCACGCGGCGATGCATCCACGGCGTGGGTGGTCTTGCCACCGCCACGGCTGATCGACCCACCACGGCCATGGAAGAAGGTCAGCGCGATACCGCTTTCAGCGGCCACCTCCAGCAGTTCCACCTGGGCCCGCTGCAGTCCCCAGCGCGAGGCGGCGATGCCGCCGTCCTTGCTGCTGTCCGAGTACCCCAGCATCACCATCTGCACGTCGTTGCGCGCGTGCAGGTGCGCGCGGTACACCGGGTCGGCCAGCAGGTCGCGCAGGGTTGCGGTGCCGTGCTTCAGGTCGTCGACGGTTTCAAACAACGGCGCGATATCCAGCGGCACGCCGCCGGCTTCATCCACCAGTCCGCCACGCCGCGCCAATGCCAGCACCGCCAGCACGTCGCCGCGGTCATGTGCCATTGAAATGATGTAGCTGCCCAGCGCATCGGCGCCGTGCCGGCGGCGCGCATCGGCCAGCGCGGCGAACACCGCATCCAGCCGCTGGTTGCCTTCCTCGTCCGCCTGCGGCAGTGCCTGTTCGCCGCTGGCGTAGGGCCCCAGCAAGGCCGCGCGTGCCTTCGCATCGCGGGCATCCCATGCGGCCTCGCCATCCAGCGCGGTGGCCAGCGCGCGCGCATGCACGCTCGATTCCTGGCGCACGTCCAGCCGCGCCAGGTGGAAGCCGAAGGTCTTCACCCGCCACAGCAGGCGCTGCACCGCAAAGCCACCGGCGTGTTCGCCGCGGTTGGCGCGCAGGCTGTCGAAGATCAGCTGCAGGTCGTCGATCAGTTCATCCGGTCCGGCATACGCACCCGGCCCATCGTCCAGCGTAGCCTGCAGCCGCGCGCGCATGCGGTCGTTCAACAGCCGGTACGGCATGTCGCCGTGGCGCGGGCGCGACTGCACGTCCGGCAGCCGCTGCTGGTAGTCCGCCAGCCGCGCCTGCAGCGCATCGCTGACGCCTACCCGTTCGGTGGATTGGCTGAGCAGGCTGGCCAGCTGCAGCAGTTCCTTCTGGTACTGCGCCAGCACCGCACGGCGCTGTGCATCCAGCGTGTTGCGGATGGTGCCGGCGTCCACATTCGGGTTGCCGTCCATGTCCCCGCCCACCCACGTGCCGAAGCGCAGCAGCCGCGGCAGGGGCAGGCCTTCGCCGAAGGTATCCACCAGCGCCTGCTGCAGCGATTCGTACAGCACCGGGATCACCCGGTACAGCACCTGCACCAGGTAGAAGCCGACGTGCTCACGCTCATCATCCACGGTGGGACGCACCGGCGAGGAATCAGTGGTCTGCCAGGAGGCGGTGAGCGCCATGCGGAAACGCGCATCGTCGGCGGCCGCTTCGCCGGGCGTGCGCTGGCCATCCAGGTTGTCGACCAGGCTGGCCACCATCAGCTGCTCTTTTTCCAGCAGCGCGCGGCGTACCGCCTCGGTGGGATGGGCGGTGAACACCGGCTCGAGGTCGATGCGCGGCAACCAGTCCTGCAGTTCCTGCAGGGTCACGCCCTGGGCCTTGAGCTGCTGCAAGGCATCCTGCAGGCCATCCGGCTGCGGGGTGCGCGTGCCCGCGCGCTGGTAGTCGCGGCGGCGGCGGATGCGGTGCACGCGCTCGGCGATGTTGACCACCTGGAAGTAAGTGCTGAACGCGCGCACCATCGCTTCGGCCTGCTGCGGCGAGCGGCCGGCCAGCCCATCGGCCAGGTCGGACAGGGGCGATTGGTTCTCACGCCGTGCGATGGCGCGGGTGCGCACGCTTTCCACGTCGTCGAAGAAGGCCTCCGATACCTGCTCGACCAGCAGGTCGCCGACCAGTGCGCCGAGGCGGCGCACGTCGTCACGCAGGGGAATATCGGGGTTGGCGAACATGATGCTGCTGCGGAACTCGTTCATCGGCGACGCACGAACCTCAAGCAAGGATCCCTCGCCAAGCCTAGCGCAGTTCAATTGAATACCGACGGTTGGTTTCAGTAGTGACCGCCACGCCCGGTAGTGACGGCCGCTGGCCCTCACGCCCCTGCATCGGCGGGTGACGACCGTTGGGCGTCACGCCGTTGCCGTTCGGCGCTACCGGCCGATGCGTTCGCCCTTGCCGATGGTCTGCTCCAGCCAGCGTTCGCTCTCGGCCAGCATCGTCATGATCGATTCGCGTGCGCGGTAGGCGTGCGATTCGTTGGGCAGCATCACCAGCCGCGACGTCCCGCCCAGGCCTTTCACTGCTGCGAACATGCGCTCGCTCTGCATCGGGAAGGTACCGGAATTGTTGTCGTCCACGCCATGGATGAACAGGATCGGATCCTTGATGTTGGCTGCGTAGTTGAACGGCGACATCTTCAGATAGGTGTCCTGCGCCTGCCAGTAGTTGCGCTCTTCGGCCTGGAAACCAAACGGCGTCAGCGTGCGGTTGTAAGCGCCGCTGCGCGCGATGCCGGCCTTGAACAGGCGGCTGTGCGCCAGCAGGTTGGCGGTCATGAACGCCCCGTAGGAGTGCCCGCCGATGGCGATGTGGTCGCGATCGGTGACGCCACGGCGCACCACTTCATCCACCGCTGCCTGTGCGTTGGACACCAGCTGTTCCAGATAGGTGTCGTTGGGCTCCTTGTCGCCCTCGCCGATGATCGGCATGGTCGGGCTGGCCAGCACGGCGTAGCCCTTGGCCAGGAACGCCTGCGGGCCCCAGTAGCTGACCGCATTGAACAGGTACGGCGAGCCGGTGACCTGGCTGGCCGCCGCCGCGCTCTTGTACTCGCCCGGGTAGGCCCACATCAGCAGCGGGCGCGGTCCATCGCGCTTGGGGTCATAGCCCGGCGGCAGCAGCAGGGTCGCGGTCAGGTCCACGCCGTCCTTGCGCTTGTAACGGATCTGCTCCTTGCTGACGCCACGCAGCTGCGGCAGCGGATGGGCAAACGTGGTGAGCGCGCGCGGTGCCGCCGCCGCATCGCCCAGCGGCTGCACGAAGTAGTTCGCCGGCTGCTCCGGGCTTTCGCGGGTGAACAGCAGCGAGGATGCATCCGTACCCAGCAGCGCGATCGGCACCGAATAGGTGGGCGCCTGCGAATGGAACAGGCGGGTGGTCTTGCCGGTCGCCAGCTCGTAGCGGTCCAGGAACGGACGGTCGCCTTCCGGCGATGCACCGGCACCGTAGAAGTAGATGCTGTTGCCGTCGGCACTGGTCTGCAGCAGTGCGCGACCGTTGTCGTCGCGCAGCGTTCCCGGCTTGCCCGGATCGCTGTAACGGTCCTGCGCATCGCGGTCGAACAGCAGCTTCGGATCGGTCGCCGCCTCATCCGGGGCAATCAACCAGGTCTTGGTGCGGCGGGTCTTCC
Organism: Stenotrophomonas sp. Bg11-02; assembly: GCF_002836635.1. Classification (NCBI taxonomy): domain Bacteria; kingdom Pseudomonadati; phylum Pseudomonadota; class Gammaproteobacteria; order Lysobacterales; family Lysobacteraceae; genus Stenotrophomonas; species Stenotrophomonas sp. Bg11-02. The sequence continues at coordinate 11,471 of NZ_PJAY01000045.1, read as the reverse complement.
ACCACGACTCGTTGAGCAGGGCCAGGTCGCCGCGTGCCCAGGTGATGCCGGCATAGCGGCTGCCAAGCTGGGCCAGGGTCACCGGCGGCTTGTCGAACGGTGCGGCCTGCATCAGCACCGCATCGCGGATGCTGGCCTGCCGGTTCGGGTCTCCGCCGTCCTGGGCTTCGGCCCACACCAGGGTGGCCGGTGCATCGGCACGCCAGCTGATGTCACGCACGCCGGTCACTTCGGCATCGTTGCCGGTCGGCAGGCCTTCCACCAGCGGCCGCATGGCCACGGTGTGCACCAGCTTGCCGGCGCGGTCGAGCACTTCGATGCGGCGCGGGAAACTGCTCACCGGCACCACGTACGAATACGGCCGCTGCACGCGCTGGCTGAGCAGGTAGCCACCGTCCGGTGACAGGCTCAGGCCGAGGTACACGCCGGCCGTGCCGACCGCGCGAGACTGGCCGTCCAGGCCGATTTCGGTGGGCTGGCTGTTGGCGTAGTAATCGAACAGGCGCGCGTCAGCCTCGTTCTTCAGCAGGTCCTGGTAGGTGCGGATGGACACCACGCCACTGCCCTCACTGGTCTGCTGGACGGCCGGGCCGGTTGGCGCCACGTCGCGCGACGGCGGGCTGCCGGCATCGCCAAGGCGGCTCATCACCAGCAGGCCGCGGCTGTCGGGCAACCACTGGTAGCCATCGCCGAGCACGGTGTTGAGCTCACCGCGCAGCCGCCGTGCGCTGGCGCTGGCGACGTCCACCAGCCACAACTCGTTGGCACCGCTGGCCGGATCCACCTGGTTGAAGGCCAGCCATTTCTGGTCCGGCGACCAGGCCAGGCTGGCCACCGACAGCGCCGGCGGCAGGCCGGTGATCTGCCGTTCCCTGCCATCGGCGATGCCCATCAGCCACAGCTTGGCACCGTAGCTGAAACGGCTGTCGGAGAACGTGCGCGGGTTGATCCGGCGGCCGGCCAGCTTCAGCTCCGGCTGCGCGACCACCTCGATGGACGGCAACGGCGGCATCTGCAGCATGGCGGCCAGATCGCGCTGCGGGGACAGGAACAGGCCCGGCGCACGTGGCTGGTCCACCACCGCCTGCAGCGCGGCCGAAGGCAGCTCATAGCCCGTGGCGCCGGTGGCGGCCGCAGCGGTCGGCGCGGCGGCCCACACGGCCGGCGTCATCGCCAGCAGGGACATCGCCAGCACCACTCCGTTCCAACGCCCCGTGCGGCGCGCGCGCTTGCTCATGACCATCCTTTTGATGCGTGTGAATACCCGACCTTAACAGCCGCCGCGCTGTTCACCCCCTGCCGATGGTTGGGCCCCCCCCGGGCCGCGATATAATGGCCGCCTTCCCCTGCCGAGGGGCGCTGCGACCGGACAACCCGGCCAGGCTCGGAGGGTGGCAATGTAAAACGGCGCCCGGCTAGATACGAGCACCCGCTCGTCCACAACCGGAGCAATGAATGAACGCTGTTGCCAAGACCTTCTCCACCGAAGGTGATTACAAGATCGCCGATATCTCGCTGGCCGACTGGGGCCGCAAGGAACTGGACATCGCCGAGCACGAGATGCCGGGCCTGATGTCGATCCGCCGCAAGCACCAGGCCGACCTGCCGCTGAAGGGCGTGCGCGTGACCGGCTCGCTGCACATGACGATCCAGACCGCGGTGCTGATCGAAACGCTGAAGGACATCGGTGCCGACGTGCGCTGGGCCTCGTGCAACATCTTCTCCACCCAGGATCATGCCGCCGCGGCGATCGCCGCCTCCGGTACGCCGGTGTTCGCCTGGAAGGGCGAGACGCTGGAAGAATACTGGGACTGCACGCTGGACGCGCTGACCTTCACCCTGGCCGACGGCACCCTGACCGGTCCGGAGCTGGTGGTCGACGATGGCGGCGATGTCACCCTGCTGATCCACAAGGGCTACGAGCTGGAAAACGGCAGCACCTGGGTCGACGAGCCGGCTGCTTCGCATGAAGAGCAGGTCATCAAGAACCTGCTCAAGCGCGTGGCCAGCGAGCGCCCGGGTTACTGGGGCCGCGTGGTCAAGGACTGGAAGGGCGTTTCCGAAGAGACCACCACCGGCGTGCACCGCCTGTACCAGCTGGCCCAGGCCGGCACACTGCTGATCCCGGCGATCAACGTCAACGACTCGGTCACCAAGAGCAAGTTCGACAACCTGTACGGCTGCCGCGAGTCGCTGGCCGATGGCCTGAAGCGCGCGATGGACGTGATGCTGGCCGGCAAGGTCGCCGTGGTCTGTGGCTACGGTGACGTCGGCAAGGGCTGCGCCGCATCGCTGCGTGCCTACGGCGCGCGCGTGGTGGTCACCGAGATCGATCCGATCTGCGCCCTGCAGGCGGCGATGGAAGGCTTCGAGGTCAACACCATCGAATCCACCCTTGGCCGTGGCGACATCTACGTCACCACCACCGGCAACAAGGACATCATCCGCATCGAACACCTGAGCAAGATGAAGGACCAGGCCATCGTCTGCAACATCGGCCACTTCGACAACGAGATCCAGGTCGATGCGCTCAACGCGTTGGCCGGCGTGCAGAAGATCAACATCAAGCCGCAGGTCGACAAGTACGTGTTCGACAACGGCAATGCGATCTTCCTGCTGGCCGACGGCCGCCTGGTGAACCTGGGCTGCGCCACCGGCCACCCGAGCTTCGTGATGTCCAACTCGTTCGCCAACCAGACCCTGGCGCAGATCGACCTGTGGGCGAACAAGGACAGCTACGAGAAGAAGGTCTACCTGCTGCCGAAGAAGCTGGACGAGGAAGTCGCTCGCCTGCACCTGGAAAAGATCGGCGTCAAGCTGACCACCCTGAGCCAGGAACAGGCCGATTACATCGGCGTGCCGGTGGAAGGTCCGTTCAAGCCGGAGCATTACCGCTACTGATCCGCAGGTAACATCGCAGATCGTCTGGACGGGCGCCTTCGGGCGCCCGTTCTTGTTTGATGCCCGGTGGTACCGGGTGCTGGCCGGCAATCCCGGTTTGCCGAGTCCATGGCCCGGGTCAAGCCACGCCGTTCAACAGCGCGCTACGATGCCGGCATGACTCCGGCCATCAACCTGCTCCAACGCGAGAAAATCGCCCACACCGTGCGCAGCTACGTGCACGACGCGCAGGCCGATTCCTACGGCGGCGAAGCCGTGCAGAAGCTCGGACTGAAGGCGGAACAGGTGTTCAAGACCCTGCTCGCAAGCACCGAAAGCCATGAGCTGCTGGTGGCCATCGTGCCGGTGGCCGGGCAGTTGGACCTGAAGGCGCTGGCCGATGCAGCAGGCTGCCGCAGATGCGCGATGGCGCCGGTGGATGCGGCGCAGCGCGCGACCGGCTATCTGGTCGGTGGCATCAGCCCGTTGGGGCAGAAGAAGCGGCTGCGTACGTTCATTGATGCCAGCGCGCAGGCACTGCCGACGCTGCATGTCAGTGCTGGACGGCGTGGCCTGGAAGTGGAGCTGGCACCGGTCGAGCTGGCGCGGCTGACCGGTGCGGTGTTCGCCCCGATCCGGCGCTGATTCTGCCCTGGCGGTAGCGCCGAGCCATGCTCGGCGGACTCTCGCGCCGTCCATGGATCGCCGCAGAAGTGCCGCGTGGTGCGCTCGCCGAGCATGGCTCGGCGCTACAAATCCCCACGGCGCGACCGATCACCCGCGCCAGTTGGCGTTGGCTTCCCAGAACGCCACCGCGCGCGCGTAGGCTTCGCGGTCCAGGGGCACGCCGGAGCCGCCCTCCTCCACGCCCAGCGCGTTGCGCATCATGGTGATCGGTGCCATCGGCACTTCTTCGGGTTCGGCGGTGTAGATGCAGCCGACGATGCCCCAATCGGCGGTGATGTGCGTCCCCTCCTTCGCCAGCTGCTCGGCGCTGTACAGGATCACCACCAGGTAGTCCGCCACCGGGGATTCCACCCCTTCGAACCAGCGCACCAGCACCGGCAGTTCGTCGCGGTTGCGCGCTTCGTAGCCGCTGCGCAGCTGGTGCTGGTTGGCCACGGTGATCGGTACGGTCAAGCAGCGCGTGCTGGTCCAGTTCTCGTACACATGCAGCTTGCAGAACGGCGCATAGCCATCCAGCACCTTGAACGGTGCGTGCGTGTTGAGGTGCTGCACGAACTGTTCGGCCGAACAATCCTGGATGGTGTTGGCGCGCGGGGTACGCGGAAACAGGCGGGGGCGAGCGAATTCGGTCAGTACGATGGACATGGCGGCATCAGGGCGGTCAACCCCGCCAGACTAGCTGGGCGCGCGATGCAGCGATAGTCGCAATCGGGAAACGTCAGGCCCCTTCCACGAAGCCATCCTTTTCGAACAGGCGTCGGATATCGGCTCCCGTGTAGTCGCGGCCGGCGTGCAACCTGATGCGGGCAGCGAATCGGCGCTCGTTGCCTGCACCCAGCCACCTGTAGCGTGGATCACCCCAGCGGTCAACGCACCGCAATTGCAGCGATCCCGCCCGCCCATCGTGGTCGGTGTACTGCGCCCTGCCTGCATCGAGTACATACGTCGATGCCGGCAGAGGGCCGGAAGATGCCATCAGCGCCGCGGGCGCGGCAGCCTGATCGCCCTGCACGTACAGTCGTCCATCACCGTAGGACGCTGCCGACGCCTCCTGCGGCATCGACAGAAGGCCGTTTTCCTGTAATGCCTGGACCACCTCATCAGCGGTGTAGCGCCGGCCCGACTGCAGGCCGTGCAAGGCAGCGAACGTGCACACATCGAGCGTATCGCAGCGCAGCGCGCGCGCCTCGCCCGCCGACGCGCCGCCGATGTAGTACAGCGCTCCGCTGAGCCCGTTGGCATCGGCGAACAGGATCCTGTCCTCCAATGCCAGGAAGCTTCCCAGATACAGCGTGAAGGGCCGAGCGTAGCCGACAGCCTCCATCACGACCGGGGAGAACGGGTCCAATGCCCGGTTCAACGGCAGGGGGTGATCCGCGTGGAGTGACCTCGTCTCGTTGATATCGACGAACAGATTGCGCGCCCGCGGGGCCATGTCGCCCTTCAGCACGTGATCGGCCGAATCGGTGCAGCGCAGGCCGGTCAGCTTCTCGATGCTGGCCACGAGCACATCGAGGGTATCGCCGACGATGCCTGCCCCATGCACCTTGTCGGCAATACTCAACTGGCCTGCCGCGTTCACCTCTACTTCCAGGAACCCTGCGTTGACGCCACTGTTTCCGGAGTGCTCGCGGTGCAGGAAGTAGGCAAGATACAACCGATCATGGCCATCGACTCCGGCGTGCTGCATCACCGTGAAGCTGTTGCGCGGCATGAACTGCGGGTTCCATCCCCGCGCCTCGGGTCGCAGCCGGTCATCCAGCAGCGACACCGTCAGCAGGGAGAAGATGCGCTCATCGCCCAGCCACCGCCACGGGGAGGGGGTATCGAGCAGCATGTCGTCCGCGCCGCCATGGCGGCGTACGCTCAGTGGACGCAGGGTGTGCGGCACATGCTCGTGTACGAGCTCGCTCACCATCCAGCGCCGCATGCCGCGGGGAGTGGCCCTGGATCCACCGAACAGGCCCTTGAACCAGGCCGTGTCGCTGGAAGGAATGCAGAACCGCATCAGGGTCGGGCGATAGCGCTGCTGCCTGACCAGCAGCAGGGCGACACGCTCATCGTCCACCTGCAGGCATTCCACCGTACCAACGGGCACGGCCAGCGCCTCGCTTGCGAAGGATGGATCATCCGCCCGCGGGCGCGGCCCGACGCCGTGCCCGGACCCGGCCCGCTGCTGCATTGATCCAACCGCTGCTACGCCGCGAGGGGCTGCCCCCGCATGTGGCTGCACTGCTGGATCAAGCCGGATTCCGGCGGGGCCGCCGCCGGCCTGATCAGGGTAGACCGGACTCATGAGCAATTCCTTGGGCCCGTCTGCGTAGCCGGCCATCGCGTTGGGCGCATTGCTGTGCATGCGTTCGCGGTGGCTGCTTTCGCCCTGCCGCCTGCCAGTGCCGCGCAGGCTTCCGCTCGTCATCGGCCGACGCTGCAGCGGACTGCGGCGTTCCCCACCGCCGGTCATCGCCCGCGTGCCGAGGTGCCCGGCATGCGGCCGCGGGTGTGGGTGCGGGTGGCTGGCACCATCGCCTCCTCTGGGCGATGCCGATGCCCCCGCGAACAACCAGGCACCTGCTCCCGTTGACGGCGCGCCCAGGCTGGCGGCATACGAGGCAACGTCGCCGAACGGACCCGCGCCCCGGCGCTGGAGTGCCGTGCGCAGCGCCGCGGGACCGCTTGCCTGCGTGCGGTTGCCGATGCCTGGTCGTCGATGGCTTGAGCCGGAAAGGCGCAGCCGGTCCATCGCCGCGTCCGCTTGCAGCACGCTTCGAAGGCCCTCATACGCCGCCCGCAGCCTGCCCAGCGTAGTGGCTGCAGACCAGGGCGGTGCCGGCAGATGGCTGCTCTCCGGCGTTGCATGCAGTTCATGCAGCAGCGCCACGGCGGCCAACAGCGCCAGCGTCGGATCATTGTCCAACCCGAGCATCACCCATTGCGGCAACAGCCCTTGCAGTGTTGCCCGTGCCCAGGCCAGCACCTGTGGCGGCGCGAGTGCCGCCCATGGCAGCTGCGCGGACGCTGCGGCGAATTCACCACGATGCACGGCACACAGCGCAAGGACGATGCGGCTTGCCGCATACACGTGCGTCAGCTCCGGCCACGTCCGTGCGCCAGCCTGCACAGCACGGCGCAGCAGGATGTCACCGCCCCAGCTGACCAGCTCGCGGCAGACCGCTGAAGAGGGCAACCGCGGGCGTTCCTGCGGCGGTGCGCGGTTGCACACTTGGCGCAGCTGCAGGGAACCGGCAGCGGGTAACAACGACCGCAGCGTGTCCATGACGTTGATGGATCCGGAAGTACCACAGCGCGCCGAGGGACAAAGGGGCATGGGGAACCTTCACTTGCGGGTCGCACGACGTTACCCGCGGCATGCAGTGGCGCGCTTGCAGATAATGGCCGCCTGCGTTCATCGCACCACCGCGCAGCTCCCACTCAAAGCGCCATCCGCTCGCGCAGTTCGCGGGCCTGCCTGCGTGATACCTCGGCGCGCCCCCCGTCGGCCAGGATCAGCTGGTAGCCGTCGGCGATGGTCGGCTCCACTGCCCGCACCATCCGCAGGTTGACCAGCGTGTTGCGGTTGGCCCGGAAGAACAGCGCCGCAGGCAGCCGCGCCTCCAGCGCGCTCAGGCTGCGCGCCAGCAGGGCGTTCTGGTCGCGGAACCACAGGCGCGCGTAGTTGCCGTCCACCACGATGCGGCTGATCTCGGCCACTGCCACGAACCAGCAGCGTTCACCATCGCGCAGGAACACCTGGTCCTGCGGGCCGAGCAGCGCACGTTCGCCCGTCCCGGCCTCGTCGGATGCGCGCCGCTCCAGCGCGCGTTGCAGTGCCTGCTGCAGGCGCGGCGCTTCCACCGGTTTGACCAGATAATCCAGTGCGTTGGCCTGGAAGGCCTGTACCGCGTAGGCATCGTAGGCGGTGACGAACACCACCAGCGGCACCCCTTCCAGCCCATCGAGTACATCGAAGCCGCTGCCGGAAGGCATCTGCACATCCAGCAGTACCACCTCTGGACGCAGGCGGGCGATGGCCTCGCGCGCGGCCGGTACGTCATCGGCCTCGCCGACACAGCTCACCCACGGCAACCCAGACAACAAAGTGCGCAGTTCCTGCCGTGCCAGACGCGCGTCATCCACAATCAATACCCGCAACGGCGCGGTCATTGCGGCACCTCCAGCACGGCCCGCATGCGGTCCCCTTCGCGCCGCAGTTCAAAGCGGCCGCTGGTGCCTTCCAGTTGGGCGCGCAGGTAGGCAAGGCCAACGCCATGGCCGGCGGTATCGGCGGCGACGCCCAGCGGATTCTCCACGTTGATATGCAGCGCGCCGTCCTGCTGCCGTGCGGCGATGTGCAGTTCGCCACCGGAGGGGGTCACCGCGATGCCATGCTTGATCGCATTTTCCACCAGCAATTGCAGCGCCATGGCCGGCAACAGCGCGCCGCCGTCCGCGCTTATGTCCTTGACCACGCGCAGACGCTGTTCGTAATGAACCGCTTCGATGGCGAGATAGTCATCGACCACGGCCAGCTCCTCATCCAGTGTCACCCGGCCGGCGCCGCCATGTTCCAGCGCGTGGCGCAGGTTGCGCGACAATCGGGTCACCATTTCCCGTGCGCGTTCCGGGTCTTCGTGGATCAACGCGCGCAGGTTGTTCAGGGCGTTGAAAACGAAATGCGGATTGAGTCGCGCACGCAGGGCATCACGCGCCAGTGCGCTGCGCGCGGCTTCGGCGCGCAACTGCGCCAGCTGGGCCAGGCGTGCACGCCGCAAGCTGTGCAGCCCGGCCCATATACCCGTCCACAAGGCCAGCACGATGACTGTGTTGAGCCAGTATCCGAGCGCCGTTGCGAAGCTGTAATCGGCGGTGCCCGTGGGCAGTCGCACCCATCCGTTGCGCAGTGAAGCCAGCAGCACGGCGGCAATCACCGCCTGCGCGAGCAGCGCGCCGAACACAACGCTGGCAGCCAGCTTGGACAGCAGCAACGGCGCGGGATCGTCCCACCAGTGCGCAGTGAGCGCACGCCAGCGGAGCACGCTGCTGATCGCCCACAGCGCCCCTGCCAACGTCACCCCTATCAGCATGCCGCCACTGCTGGCGCCGCCAAACTGGGCCATCAGGAACACGTTGAGCAGCGCGTAGGCGGCCCAGGCGGTGGTATTGAGCAACCAGAAGCGCAGCGGGGAATTCGGTTCGTGCATGGGCTTGCCTGGGCGGGTCATGCGTGGCGGGCTGACGCCACGCATCAAGGCGCCTTGTCAGTCCGTGGTCTTCAGGACGCTGCGGATCTGCCCGTACAGCCACTGCGGATCATCCCACATCAGGAAGTGGAAACCTTCCGCGCTCATCTCGATACGCACACCCGGCAGGTTGGCGTACTGTGCCGCGAAGATGCCACGAGTGGACGCTTCAGTGGCCCCCATCGGCCGATACGCCGCCCAGCTACCCAGCACCAGGGCCGGCGAGCGGATGCCTGCCACCGCATCGCGCAGGTCGTTCACCAGCATCGAATGCATCGCCGCCGCCGTGGTGGCACGGTCGCTTTCGCGGGCCCAGCGCACCAGCACCGGCATGTGGCCCTGATCATGCAGCATGCCCTTCAATGCCGCCTCGGCCTGGGCTTGGTAAGCGGCCGGTTCGGCCGTCAACATGCCCGCCCGCATCTGGTCGGCCATCGGCTTGGCGCCTGCTGCGGTGGTCTGCGGATTCTGGATGGCCGCATAGAACGGCAGCGAATCGACGATGACCAGCGGCCCCATCGCGTCGGGCGCGGCGATCGCCATCTGCAACGCCAGCACGCCTCCAAGGCTGTGGCCGATGACGGCCGGCTGCTGCAGTTTCTGCGCTTTGGCGTAAGCCAGCAGTTCGTCACGCATGGCCGGCAGGAAATCCTCCGGGAGCGGGTCGGCCGCGGCTGCACCTGCAAAACCGGGCAGCTGCACCAGGTGGCACTGCACCTGCGGCTGCAAGGCCGCGCAGGTCGCGCGCCAGACTTCTGCGCCACTGTTGAGGCCGGGAATCATCAGCACCGGGCGGCCGCTGCCCACCACTTCCACCTGCAGGTGGCCGGGCTTTCCGATAGTGGCCGCCTGGCTGGTGCCGATGCAGGCCAGCAGGGCCAGCAGTCCGTTCATGGCCAGCATGACGCGTCCGGCTCGGTTCCGCGAGAGAGAGCGCTTCATCTGTCGAACTCCAGTCGTTGCAGGGAAGCACAGCGTGCCGTGGCAAGGCGCCGCGCGGCATAAAGAATGACCAACGGTCAACGGCGCACGGCAAGCGGCCGACAAGCAGGACGGCCGAACGACTTGCATATCTATCGCGATGAAGAGATATACTGACGCCAAGCCCGCCGCCGCCATCGCCATGACCTCTCTCAGTTTCGAGTTCTACCCACCCAAGACCGATGAGCAGCGCAGCCAGCTGGACCGTACCGCCGCCAAGCTGCGCAGCTTCAGGCCCGAGTACGTCTCATGCACGTTCGGTGCCGGCGGCTCCACGCTCAGCTATACCTCCGAAACGGTGCGCCACCTCAAGCAGCACCATCGATTCGAGGCTGCCCCGCATCTTTCCTGCGTCGGCGGCAGCCGCCAGGAAATCCGCGAGCTGCTCAAGCTGTACCGCGCCATCGGCTGCAGCCGCATCGTCGCCCTGCGCGGCGACCTGCCTTCGGGCATGGGCCACCCCGGTGACCTGCGCTACGCCGCCGAGCTGATCGATTTCATCCGAGCCGAGCACGGCAACGCGTTCCGCATCGAGGTCGGCGCGTATCCGGAAACCCACCCGCAGGCCAGCGACGCGCTGGCCGATCTGAAGCATTTCAAGGCCAAGGTGGATGCCGGGGCCGATGCAGCGATCACCCAGTATTTCTACAACGCCGATGCGTACTTCCACTTCGTCGATGCGGTACGCGCGCTCGGTGTCAGCGTGCCGATCGTGCCGGGCATCATGCCGATCTCCAACTTCAGCCAGCTGCGTCGTTTTTCCGAGCAGTGCGGCGCGGAAATCCCGCGCTGGATCGGGCGCAAGATGCAGGCCTATGGCGATGACAGCGAATCGATCCGTGCCTTCGGCGCCGAGGTAGTGGCGCAGTTGTGCCAGCGACTGGTGGAGGGTGGCGCACCCGGCCTGCATTTCTACACGTTGAACCTGGCCAAGCCGACGACGTCGGTGCTGAAACTGCTGCACGGCTGACGCGTTTTCATCGCGTGGGCGGGCGCCGGGCGCTACCCTGCAGGCAATGAGAACCCTTGCCTGCCTGCCGTTGCTCCTGCTGCTGTCCGCCCTGCCCGCGCCGGCCCATGCGCAGCAGGCGCAGCGCCTGAACCGCTGCACCGATGCCGGCGGACAAAGTGTCTACACCGATCGCCCCTGCGAAAGCCTGGGTGCCCGTTCGCGGCTGCCGGAACCCACCGCCGCGGCGGCCGGCAACCGCCAGGAGCGCAATACGCTCGGGGCCAGCTGTCCACGCAGGCTGAGTGAACTGGTGGGCGCGCTGCGTGGCGCGATGGCGGCGAACGACGTCAACCGTCTTTCCACGCTGTACCTGTGGGGGTCGGTATCCGACGCCGGTGCGCAGCGCATCCTGGGCCAGCTGGAGTCCATCGCGCGGCGCCCGCTGGTGGATATCGTGCCGGTGTATCCGCAGACGCAGGAACCGCTGCTGCCCGCGGCGGAAGGCGTGGCCGAGCCCGCGGAAGATCGCCCCAATCCGATCGCACTGCGGTTGGAGCAGGTGTTGCCGGGCACCGCCACGCCGGCGCGCAGCGTGTTGGGGCTGCGCCGGCAATATGGGTGCTTCTGGATCACGCTGTAACCGCTGGGTCGCCGCGCTCGGCGGCGTTCCGTTCCGGGTTCGCGACGCCGCCGGACGCAGGCCGCGCTGCGCGCTCGCTGTAGCGCCGAGC
>NZ_PJAY01000049.1:0-231125 GCF_002836635.1 Stenotrophomonas sp. Bg11-02 | reverse complement strand
CGCGCGAAGCATCGGCGGCGGCGTCAGATGGGGAGAAGAGGCAGGGTTGGCGGGGGCGTTGAGCGCCAAGGAGGGCGCGAAACGAGGCCCGCAGGAGCGGCTTCTGCCGTCCCCCGACCAGCCCCACCACCCGGCCCACTCCCAGCTGCGGCTTCAAATAACAGCCACCCGCGAGGGGGTCCCACCCGTTCGCCGACCTCAGTAGCGCATGATCGGCGGCACGGTGCAGCTGGCAATCTGTGCATGCGCCGACACGGCGTTCTCTTTCTCGCCGCGCGCCAGGCGCGCCTGCTCGATCGTCGCCCAGTGCCGACGGCACAGCGGACCGGTTTTTGATCCAAGCTGCAGAGCCTGGTGCGCGAACTGTTCGGCCGGGGCCCATTGGCCCTGCAGCAGCGCGATCTCGGCGCGCTCCTGCAGCACCGCTGGATCGTCGGTCACCAGGCCCAGCGCCTGGTCCAGATGCGCTGCCGCAGCCGCCAAGTCACCGGCCTGGCGCTGCGCCTGCGCCAACTGGCGCAGATCGTCGACCTGCGGATCGCGCAGCGGCGCCACCGATACTTCCTTGTCATCAGGACCTGCGGCGGCCTCGACTGCGGCCATGCGCTGGGCGGGCGTCGTGGTATCCACTGGCGCCACCACCGGCGGTGGCGCGCTGACACAGGCAGCCAGCGAGGCGCTCAGCGCCAGTGCAACCAGGGAAACGCGCAGGGTACGGAAAGACATGGCACTCACCTCGGGGACGTCGAAGGCGCTGGCTGCGCCGAAGGTTCTGCGGGAGCATCCGGCTTGGGATCCAGGCCGAACCAGCTGCGCCAGCCCCCACCCTGCTGGCCACCCTCTTCGGGCAACGCGGCAGGCGGGGCACAGGGCGCGTACGCTGGCGCATAGCCGACCACGAACGGGAAGCGGCGGGCGCCGGGACAGCCCGCATCGGTGGCGCCGGTTCCAGTGGCCTCGACGTACTGGTAGTCCAGGCCCTTGTCACTGACCCGCAGCGGCGCGGTCGGCAGGCGCGAGAAGATGCCCGACCAGACCCGCATCGCGCCGGTGGCGCCGAACAGTCCGGTCTGCTCGTTCTGGTCGTTGCCCATCCACACTACCGCCAGGTGGTCACCGGTGTAGCCGGCATACCAGCTGTCACGGCCGTCGTTGGAGGTGCCGGTCTTGCCGGCCGCCTGCAGGCGCGCCAGGCCATCGGCGTTCAGGCGCTGGGCAGTACCGCTGGACACCACCTGCTGCAGGCCGATGCTGATCAGGTTGGCGGCGATCGAATCCCCTTCCTGGGCCGGCGCCGGGGTCTTGTCATAACGCTTCAGCAGTTTGCCCTGCGGATCCAGCACGCCACGCACTGCATGCAGCGGCTGTATTTCACCGCCGGATGCCAGGAACTGGTACAGCTGGGCCATCGCATACGGGCTCTGGTCGGTCGCGCCCAGGATCACCGCCGGATTCGGGTCGGCCTTGATCCCGGCCAGCACGTGGATGAGCTGGGTGACCCGCTCCGGACCCACCTGCATGCCCACCCGCACGGTGGCCTGGTTGTACGAATGTGCCAGCGCATCGACCAGCCGGACCGTGCCGTGGCTGCGGTTGTCCGCGTTGCCCGGCGACCAGTTGCGGTTGCGCCCGAGGTTCACGGTGACCGGTGAATCATCCACCCAGCTTGCCAGCGAGTAGCGATCCGGCTGGGCAAGCGCCAGCAGGTACACGAACGGCTTGAGCAGCGAGCCGACCTGGCGCTGTGCCTCGATGGCCCGGTTGAAGCCCGGCGCGGAAACATCGCGGTTACCCACAACGGCCAACACGTCCCCGTTATGCACGTCGGTCAGCACCAGGCCGGCCTGGATCTCCGGCCGTTTCTTGTTCTCCAGCGATTTCACGGTGCGGGTCACCGCGCCTTCGGCGTAAGCCTGTGCGGACGGCGCCATGCCACTCATCACGCTCATTCCTGCGCCCTGCAGCACCGACTCAGGGTAGTCATGGCCGAGCTGGCGACGCACCAGGTCGATGTAGGCCGGGAACCGGTTGGCCGCCACGATGCCGGGATTCTTCGGCACGCCCAGTGGCGCCTTCACGGCGCGCTGGTATTCCGCATCATCGATCAGCGTGGCCTCGTGCAGCTTGCCAAGCACGAAGTTGCGCCGGTCCAGCGCGCGCTCCGGATTGCGCCGCGGATCGTAATAGGACGGCCCCTTCACCAGGCCGATCAGCAGCGCGATGTGCTCGCTTTCCAGCGATGACAGGTCGCGCCCGAACCAGAACTCGGCGCCCGAGGACATGCCATGGATGGCCTGGCTGCCGCGCTGCCCCAGATACACCTGGTTGAGGTAGGCCTCGAAGATGGTGCGCTTGTCATACCGCGCTTCCATGATCAGCGCGAACAGCACTTCGTTGAACTTGCGGGTGAGCGTCTGTTCCTTGCCGATGCCGAGCAGGCCGCTGCGCGCCAGCTGCTGGGTCAGCGTGGAAGCGCCCTGCCGGCTCTGCCCTCCGGACCGCACCGTCACCCACACCGCGCGTGCGATGCCGGACAGATCGATGCCGTGGTGACGGTTGAAGTCCTTGTCTTCCACTGCCTGCAGGCCGGTGACCAACAGGTCCGGCGCTTCTTCCATGCGGATCAGGCGGCGCTCTTCCTGCTTCTGCCCGTACAGCGTGGCGATGCGGGCCGGATCCAGGCGCGCGGCCTTCAGTGCCTTGCGCCCTTCGGCATCACGCAGCGAGGCGATGCTGCCGCCGGCCAGCGTCAGCTCCACCCGTCGCGGCGCCACGCGGCCGTCAACATCGTTGTAACCACGACTGGAAATGGTGAAGCGCGAGCCCTTCACCGCGTAGGTCGCCGGCGCCTCGCCGACGCCGTCATCGCGATACGCCGACGCGGCCAGTTCGGTCTTCAGCGTGGCCGCGTCCATCGCCTTGCCCGGCAGCAGGACCAGCGGGCGCGCGTACACCCGCGTGGGGATCTGCCAGCGCAGCTCCCCGAAGCGCTGGGTGACCTGATGGTTCAGGTACACCGTGTACGGGATCAGGAAGCCCAGCCCCAGCGCAACGGCGGCCATGCTCCAGGTGATCAACCGACGGCGCCAAGGCGAAGCGCCGGTGTCGTTGTCGTCGTCGAGATCGTCGATGTCGTCGGAATCGTAGCGTCGGGGCACAGGCAGGGCGCGATATTTGAATGCGCCGAGTCTACCCCAGGCCCCGCGAACGCTGCCTGTTCCCGTCCCCGCCGTTGGGTTCAGTTCAAGCTGGCCGCAGCGCCGGGCAGGCTCAGCCGGGCAGTCCGCCGGTGCGGCCCACCACGCCGTCGCGCAGTCCCTTGCACATGAACACCAGTCGCTGCCAGCGCGCCGGAAGGAACAAGGCGTTGCCGATGAACTTGAGCACCAGTCGCGGCACATCCTGGGCGATCCACACCCGCGGGGTATAAACGCGGCGATACAGCAGCACCCGGTTGCGCATGATGAAGTACAGGCGGAACGGTTTGTGTACGATCACCCCGTCCTGCTTCACCCGTGAAGCGAGCAGCTCCTCACCGATGCTGTGCGCCATCTGCGCATCGCATATGCCGTGCAGGGACAGGCCCGCACGCTTGGCACGAAAGCACCAGTCCATGTCGATGTTATCGATGAACAGTGCTTCGTCCATCGGTCCGATCCGCACCAGTGATTCCACCGGAACGAGCGAACCGGAGGTGATCAGGAAATCGCAGGACACCCGCTGCCCTGGCCCGCCGCGCAGTTTGCGGTTGAACGGAAATCCAAAGCGCACGAACGGCGCCAGCTCGCCGCTGCGCGCATCGCGGAACTGCGGCCCCACCGCCGCCACGTCACCGCCCTGCTGCAGCTCGACCAGCGCCGCACCCAGGGTGCGCACCATGCCTTCGGCCAGCACGCTGTCCTGGTCCATCATCAGCACATGCAGGAAACCCAGTTCGCGCGCGCGTTCGCAGGCCCGGTTCAACGCAGCGCCCAGGCCGACGTTGAGCGCCGATGGCATCACACTCACGCGGCGATGTCCCGCCAGCAGGCCGGCCACGTCCACCCCACCGCTGCCGTTGTCGAACACCACCACGTGTCCCACCTGAGGAACCACGCTGGCCACTACCTGCTGCAGCAGCGCGGGGTCCGGTCCATAGGTCACGATCACCGCGCAGGTAGACTGCGCGTCGAAACGCGTTGCATGTCCTCGTCCGTCCGCATGGCGGACCGCGTTTTCGGCAAGAGGGACAGCAGCAGGCATGGAAGACCGTGGCAGAGGGATGCAGCGGCAGGACTATAGCGGACACGGCAAGCGGCCGACAGCGCAACGGCTCAGCGCGGAAGCCCGCCTGCCTGGAGGACCCGTGCTTCGAACGCAGGAAGTTCAGCAAGCGTGGGCTGCAGTTGGCGGGCCTGAAGGGCGGCGCGCGCCGCGAACCCGACATCTCCACTGCCCAGCCGTTCACTACCAATGGCAACCCAGCGCAGGGCAAGGCGGTTGCGCGCCACCCCCAACCCGGGATCGGTCGGCGCCAGGGTCTGCCACGCCTGCAGGCAGCCGCCGGCCGCTTCCACCCGGTTCTGCCGCAGTGCGTCCTCGAAGCAATGGCGGCTGGCCGGCAGCAGGCGCTTGGCCGCCGCAACGACGCGCCGGTCGTCCGGGGCGAGCGACTGGGCTTCGCGCAGCGCATCGTAGGCACTGGCACCGGGCGGGGCGATCAACTGTCCGCGCGCCTCGGCCTCGCCCAACTGTTCCAGCAGGCGCCCGAGCTGCTTCGTGCTGGCACCGGGACGCACACCGCTGCCGCGCTGTGACTGCCTTGCCAGGCGGGCACGCTCCACCTGCTGGCGGGCCGCCGTGAGCTCACGCGAGGCTCCCTGCAGGCGTTGCGCATCGTCAAGCCGCGCCGCAGCCTCATCGAAACGGTAATCCGCCGCCAGGCGCTGGCCTTGTTTCAGCAACGCGGCGGCCAAGCGCCCGCGCTGGAGGGCAACGGCCGGATCTTCCCCCGCAGCGTCCAGCGCAGGTTGCAGCTGCGCCAGAGCAGCGTCCAGCCGGCCACGCTGCAGCTCGCGGGCGGCCTGCCGCGCACGCGATTCCAGCGCGCGCGACAGCGCCTCCTGGCTGGCCGGAAGGTCGGCATGGCCCGGATCATACTCACGTGCGCGCCGTAACAGCCGGGCGGCCTGTTGCACATCCCCACGCTCGCTGGCCGTGCGTGCACGCAGCAGTAGATCGCTGAGCGCGTCTTCACGCGCCTCCAGGGCCGCCACGTCCACAGGACGCAGTTCGAGCACGCGCTGGAGCAGCGGCAGGGCATCTTCCGGGGTGTCGTCCAGCCGTCCGGCAGCCAGTGCCTGGCGCGCCTGGCCCAGCAGCACGTCAAGCCCGGCGCCTGCTGCCTGCCGGTCGCGAAGCTGGCGCGCAAGGGCCTCGCTGGCCGGCTGTGGCACCTGCAGCTGCCGCGCCAACGCGAGCGCTTCAGCGGCCGAACCGAGGTCGTCCCGGGCCAGCGCCTCCGCGCCCCACCGCAGCGCCGCCGCGCCGGTCCGCGCCAAGCCCTCGCGGGCCTGGCTGCGGTCGCCATCCAGCGCCAGTGCAGCCTGGAAATACTCGCGCGCGCCACTGCCATCGGCTGCGCTCAGGCGGCCCGCCAGCAAGGCACGATCTCCCTGCTCCAGCAACTGCTGGATGCGCGGCTCATCCCAGAACCAGTCGGCCAGCGGCCTTCGCAGCAGGATCAGGGCAAGGAACAGCACGACGGCAGCCAGCAGCGCCCAGCGCCAGATCCTGTGCGTGTGCCGTGCCTGCAGCCACCACCAGCGCCCTTCCTGACGTACGCGCTGCAGCGCATCGTGTCCCGGCCCGCCTGCGCGACGCGAATTCCTTTCCATGTGCGAAGACTAGCCCGGAGGACGTGAAGTTCAGCCGAGCCTGCGGACCTGGCTGACACCAGGCAGCGCATCCATCTTGCCCAGCAGCGCGGAAAGCTGGTCGAAGTCGCTGACTTTCAGCCGCAGGCGCAGGTGGGCCTGGCCACTGTTGCGGACGTTGTCGCTGTGGATGTCCAGCACATAGGCATCTTCCTGCGCGATCAGGTTGGTGATGTCCTTCAGCAGCCAGCGCCGGTCTACCGCATCGATCACCACATCCACCTCGTAGCCGCTGCCGGCCTGGCCCCACTCCACCGGCAGGATGCGCTGCGGACTGGTTGCCGAAAGGCGGGCCAGCGACGGGCAATCGGCGCGGTGCACGGTCACCCCGCGGGTGCGCGTGAGGTAGCCCACGATGGGTTCGCCGGACACCGGCTGGCAGCAACGCGCCAACTGGACCAGCAGGTTGCCCACGCCCTGCACGGTGAACTTGCTCTTGCCCAGGCCCTCGCGGCGTGCCGTCGGACGCGGCAGGGCCGGCGGCGCAGGGGGCTGGCTGGCGGCGCGCTCGGCCTCCAGGAGGGCCCGGCTGACCTGGTTGGGGCCGGTGTCGCCCAGTGCCACCTGGATGTACAAGTCGTCCGCACTGTCGGCATGGAATTTCCTCAGCACCGTGGAAAGATCAGCCTGCGCCAGGCCCAGGCGTTTCAGCTCCCGGTCCAGCAGCTCGCGGCCGGCCTGCACGTTGCGCGCGCGATCCAGCTTGTGGAACCAGTTGCGCACCTTTTCGCGTGATCGATTGCTGGCGAGGTAACCGTTGGCCGGCAGCAGCCAGTCGCGCCGCGGGTCGGCTTCCTTGGCGGTCAGGATCTCCACCCGATCCCCGCTGCGCAGCCGATAGGTCAGCGGCACGATGCGGCCGTTGATCTTCGCACCACGGCACCGGTGCCCGACCATGGTGTGCACGTGGTATGCGAAGTCCAGCGGGGTGGCGCCCTGAGGCAGGTCCATCACCTCGCCCTTGGGGCTCAGCGCATACACCCGGTCCTCGGTGAGCTCGGCATCCAGCGCACCGGCCAGTCCACTGGCCGAAGCCTCCTGTGCCTGCTCCAGCAGCTGCCGCATCCAGGTGATCTTGCGGTCGAACGCCTTCTCGCCGCCCTTGCCGCCTTCCTTGTATTTCCAGTGGGCGGCCACGCCGAGTTCGGCCTGCGCGTGCATTTCATGGGTGCGGATCTGTACCTCGATCGTGCGCCCTTCCGGCCCCACCACGGCGGTATGCAACGATCGGTAGTCGTTGGCCTTGGGGCGGGCGATGTAATCATCGAATTCGCTCGGCACCGGCGCCCACAGTGCGTGCACCACGCCCAGCGCGGCATAGCAGGCGCCGACATCGTCGACCATCACCCGCACCGCGCGGATGTCGTAGAGCTGGTCGAAAGACAGGCGCTTCTTCTGCATCTTCCGCCAGATGCTGTAGATATGTTTCGGTCGGCCACTGACTTCGGCGTTGATGCCGTTGGCCGCCAAGTCACGCGACAGCAGTTTCTTGACGTTCTCCACGTAGCGTTCGCGGGCAACGCGGGTCTCATCCACTTCGCGCGCGATGCGCCGGTAGGTATCCGGCTCCAGATGCCGGAACGCCAGATCTTCCAGCTCCCATTTCAGCTGCCAGATACCCAGCCGGTTGGCCAGCGGCGCATGGATGTCGCGGGTCAGCTGGGCCAGCGCGCGGCGCTGTTCTTCATCGTCCAGCTTGTCCGCCGCACGCATCCGCGCCAGTTGCCTGGCCAACAGCAAGGGCACCACGCGCAGGTCCTGGATGATCGCCAGCAGCAGTCGACGCAGGCCTTCGCTGTTGCGGCCCGCTTCGCGCCCGGCATGCAACGCCCACACCTGGTCGGCAGCATCCAGGCCGTCCAGCAGGCCGGTGACGGCGGCCGGGTTGGCCAGCGGCAGGCCGGCGACGCGGCCGCGCAATGCGGGTAGATCGAACAGCAGCGCGGCCACCAGCGAGCTTTCGTCGGCCGAGAGCAACGCCAAGGCGTCGAACGTATCGCCCAGTACCGACCAGTTGGCGTCGACCGTCTCGCCGTGCCCGACCTGGGCCCATGCGCCGAGCAATGCCTCGCGCAACGGTTCGTGGACCGCCGCGGCGGAGGGGCGGTTCAACAGAGTATCCAGGCCAGGCACGGAAGCGCGGTTCACGACGATCACAGATAAGACGGGTACGAACTACACTAGCGCCGCACCCGTTCAGGGACAATCGCTGCGAGGACATCCGCGCGCCGATGTTCATTCCCGACGCGCCTGCCCTACACTCGGCCCAATCCCCATGGAAACCACCCAATGACCCTGCCTTCGCCCCGCCTGCTTGCGTGCTCGCTGGCCCTGCTGGCCGTTTCGTCCACGGCGTGGGCCCAGCGCATCGTGGAAGGTGACCTGCAGCAGCAGATGAGCCCGGCCGAGTTCAAGGCCGCCGGACTGGACAGACTGCAGCCGGTCGAGCTGGCCAACCTGAATCGCTGGTTGCAAGGCAAGGTGGAAGCCGCGTCGGCCGCCGCCATCCAGGCTGCGCGCGAAGAGGGCCGCAAGGCCGTCGTCGAAGAGCACCGCGGCTTCTTCGACTTCGGCAGCCGCGAGCCGATCACCAGCGTGCTGCCGGGCGAGTTCCGCGGCTTCGCCCAGGGCCGGGTGTATGTGTTGGCCAACGGCCAGCATTGGGAGCAGACCGACAGTGCCAATGTCGGCGGCGTGCGTCGGCAGGATCCGCAGGTCAGCATCGCCCCGTCGGTCAGCGGCGCCTGGTATCTGCAGATTCCCGGCGTCAACACCCGCGCCAAGGTGAAGCGGGTGAAGTGAGGGCGGGCCGGGCCGACAGTGCCCGGCCATGCTCCGCGCGCTAGCGCGCCTTGTGCAGTTCGGCAGCGCGCTGGGCGACTTTCTTGGCCGAAATGCCACCCCGCCCGATCAATTCCTGCGCGAACAACGAGACACGCAGTTCCTCCACGTCCCAACGCAGCGCCTGCCACTGTGGCCGATCCTGCATCCCCTGCTCACGGCCCTTCTGCAGCGCCTCCAGGAACGGATGCAGCTCCAGCATGCGGGCCTGGTCGCGCGGTGGATCGCGCTTGGCGCGCTCGGTCCGCAGCAGCATGGCCTTGAGGTAGCGCGGGTACTGCGACAGCGCATCGGCAGGCGTGTCGCGCAGGAAGCCGGCATGCACCAGCCCGGCCAGCTGCCGCTCCATGTCATCCAGATTGCCGCGCGCCCAGCCCATCAGCGGTGCCTCCAGCGCGGGTTTGATCTCGGCCACCAGGCCGAGGATCGACTCGGCCAGCTTCAGGCGCTCCATCGCCTCGCCGAACAGTGCCTTGCCCGCACTGTCACGCCGCTGCGCGAACGCCTGCGGGTCCCGGATCGAATCCAGGCCCTCGGCCAGCACGGCATTCATCGCCGCGTCCACGATGTCGCCGCGCAACCTTTCCTGCGACTCGATGGCCGCGTACAACAGGCCGGTTTTCGGTGACACCGGCAACTGTTTGCGCGCCTGCTTGGCCTTCTCGGCCAGGCCGATCTCCAGCAGTCGGCGTACGCCGCGTGGATGCGCTTCAGCGGCCTGCTGCGGATCGGCGAAGATGCGCAGCGCAGCCGAATCCCCTTCGTCCACCAGTGCCGGGTAGGCCGGTACGCCGGCTTCGCCGGGCACCTGCAAGGGGATCGGTGCAGACGGGAAATCGCGCAGCCCTTCTGCTGCCATGTCACGCCCTGCGCGTGCAGCGAAGGCATGGCCGGCCTTGTCACCGAAGCGTGCGCGCAGCCCCTCCAGGTCACGCGAGGTTGCCAGTACCTTGCCCTGCTCGTCGCGCAGGCGCAGGTTCATGTGCAGGTGGGTATCGACCGAGTCCAGGTCGAAGTCGAGCGCGGCCACCGCCGCGCCCGTCGCACGCGACAGGAACCGTGCCAGCTCGCCGCGGATGTCATCGGCACTGGGCTGCGGGAACGCTTCGGCGAAGGCCCGTGCGAAGTCCGGTGCGGGCACGTAGTTGCGCCGCATGGCCTTGGGCAGGCTGCGGATCAACGCTGTGGCCTTGTCCGCCACGAAGCCCGGCGCCAGCCAGCCCAGTTGCACCGGATCCAGTGCGTTGAGCAGGTGCAGCGGCACGTCCAGCGTTACGCCATCGTCGTCCGCGCCGGGTTCGAAGCGGTAGTTCAGCGGCAGCCGGGCATCGCCCAGCGCGAAATACTTCGGGAACCGGTCTTCTTCGCTGCCTTCGCCGGGCAGCAGATCGACGAGTGACCAGGACAGGCCATGCCGCTGCGCAGGCGGCAGGCTCTTCCACCAGGCATCCAGTCCGGCTGCAGAGTGGATATCCGACGGAATCCGGTCCAGGTACCAGCGCGCCTGCCAGCCTTCGTCGGCGACGATTCCGGCGCGGCGCAGCTTGGCTTCCTCTTCGCGCGCTTGTTCCAGCACTTTCTGGTTGTCGGCGACGAAGCTGGCGCGGGTAGTGATCTCACCGGTCACCAGTGCCTGGCGTACGAAGATGTCGTGCGCTTCGACGGGTTCGATGCGACCGTAGTGCACGGGTTTCTTCGGTGCCAGCACCAACCCGAACAGGCTGATCTGTTCCGAGGCCAGCACCTGTCCCTGCGCACGTGACCAGTGCGGATCGAAGTGCTTGCGCAGCAGCAGGTGCGGCAGCTCGGCGATCACCCAGTCCGGCTCGATCGCCGCATTGGTCAGGCCCCAGATCTTCTGCGTATCCAGCAGGGTGGCGGCGAGCAGCCACGGCGGCGGCCGCTTGGCCAGCGTAGAGCCCGGGAACGGCTGGAAACGGCGCTGTCGTGGCGCTTGGAAGTCACCTTTTTCGGTACGGTGGCCGATCTGCGTAGGCAACCCGGCGATCAGCGCGCGATGCAGTGTCTGGTAGGCCGCAGAACGTGCGCGCTCGCTGAAGCCACCGCCTTCCGGTGCCTGCTCCTTCTGCGCACGCACCGCCACCGGCACGGCCGCCTGCTCGGCCGGCTTGCCTTCGCGCGCCAGTCGCGCAGCGCGGTGCAGTTGGCCACGCGTGGCCTTGATCGCGGTGGCGTCATCACTGGCCGCGGCCGGTGCCTTGCTGCCCGCCAGCAGCGGCGCCAGCGAAGCCTCGGCAGCCTCTTCGGTCCAGCCCAGTTCCTCGCACAGCAGGCGCAGCTGACGGTGCAGCTCGCGCCACTCGCGCATGCGCAGGAAACCGAGGAAATTGCGCCCGCACCAGTCACGCAGCTTGGACTGGGTCAGGTCTTCATGGGCCTGGCGGTAGGCATCCCAGAGCCGCAGCACGCCGACGAACTCAGAGCGTCCATCGGCGAACTGGGCATGCGCAGTATCGGCCGCCCCACGGGCTTCGGGCGGACGCTCACGCGGATCCTGGATGCCCAGGAACGAGGCGATCACCAGCATCGGCTTCAGGCAGCCGGCCGCCTGCGCGGCTACCAGCATGCGCGCCAGTTTGACGTCCACCGGCAGTCGCGCCATCTGCTTGCCCACGGCCGTCAGGCGACGCTCGCCATCCACGGCCCCCAGTTCGGCCAGCTGCTGCCAGCCGTCGGCAACCGCGCGTTCGTCCGGCGCTTCCAGGAACGGGAAATCCTCGATCCGGCCCAGGCCCAGCTGCAGCATGCGCAGGATCACCCCGGACAGGCTGGAGCGCCGGATCTCCGGATCAGTGAAGTCCGGCCGGGCCTGGAAATCTGCTTCGGCGTACAGCCGGTAGCAGATGCCCTCGGCCACGCGTCCGCAGCGTCCCTTGCGCTGGTTGGCGCTGGCCTGGGAGATCGGCTCGATATGCAGGCGATCCAGCTTCTGCCGTGGGCTGTAACGCTTGACGCGGGCGAAGCCAGGATCGACCACGTAACGGATGCGCGGAACGGTCAGCGAGGTCTCGGCCACGTTGGTGGCCAGTACGATGCGCCGGTTCGGGCCCGGGTTGAACACACGGTCCTGGTCCTGGTTGGACAGCCGCGCATACAGCGGCAGCACCTCGGTCTGGCGGTACTTGCGCCGTTCCAGCGACTGGTGGGCATCGCGGATCTCGCGCTCGCCCGGCAGGAAGATCAACACATCCCCGCGCGCGTCGATCCGGGTGATCTCATCGATCGCACTGACGATGGCATCGTTGACCGTGCGCTCGCCCTGCTCTTCGCCCTCGCCTTCCAGCGCGCGGTAGCGCACCTCCACCGGGTAGGTGCGCCCTTCCACGCTGATCACCGGCGCATCGTCGAAATGTTCGGCGAAACGTCCGGTATCGATGGTCGCCGAGGTGACGATCAACTTCAGGTCCGGCCGCTTCTTCAGCAGCTGCTTCAGGTAGCCGAGCAGGAAATCGATGTTGAGGCTGCGCTCGTGCGCCTCGTCGACGATGATCGTGTCGTAGCGCGACAACCAGCGGTCGCTGGCGATTTCCGCCAGCAGGATGCCGTCGGTCATGAATTTGATGCGGCTGTCTTCGCTGACCTTGTCATTGAAGCGCACCTGGAAACCCACCAGCTGGCCCAGTTCGCTGTTCAATTCCTGCGCTACGCGGCTGGCCACCGCACGCGCCGCGATCCGCCGCGGCTGGGTGCAGCCGATCATCCCGGCTTCGCCTCGGCCGGCAGCCAGGCACAGTTTGGGCAGCTGGGTGGTCTTGCCCGAACCGGTTTCACCGGCGATCACCACCACCTGGTGGTCACGGATCAGCGCGATGATCGACTCGGCTTCACGCGCGATCGGCAGCTGCGGGTCCAGAGTAATGGCCGGTTTCTGGCTGGCCCTTGCCTGGCGGCGCTGTACCGACGCCTGCAGTGCCTGCTCGAACGCTTGCGCCAAGCCAGCATCCTGCGGCTTGGATTGCCAGCGCGCGAGCATGCCGAGCAGGCGCCCCCGGTCGCGGGTCATCGCGCCGTCGAGGGCGGTCCGCTGCTGCGACAGGCGGGAGGCCGGGTTTTTTTCAATAGAGTTCATCAATCGATTCGTTTAAAAACTTGATAGCGACCAGACATTAGTTCTGGTCTATCGTGAAGATCATCTCATCCACAAGGAGAAACGTCCCCATGGCAAAGACCAAGAGCATCACCAAGGCCCCGGCACTGGCCAGCGCGAAGGCCGCCCAGACCGGCAAGCAGAAGCTCGCCGCGGCAGCACCTTCCGCACCTGGCATTGATATCGGGATCAAGGAAGGCGAGCGCAAGAAGATCGCCGACGGTCTGTCGCGCTACCAGGCTGACGCGTTCACTTTGTACCTGAAAACCCACAACTTCCATTGGAACGTGACCGGGTCGATGTTCAACTCGCTGCACGCCATGTTCGAAACCCAATACACCGAACAGTGGGCCGCGCTGGACGAAGTGGCCGAGCGCATCCGCGCACTGGGCTTCAACGCACCGGGCTCCTACCGCGAATTCGCCGCGCTGACCTCCATCCCGGAAGAGCCCGGCCTGACCAACAGCGCCGACTGGCGTGAAATGGTACGCCAGCTGGTGGTCGCCAACGAAGCGGTCTGCCGCACCGCCCGCCAGGTGCTGGACGTGGCCGACGACGCCGACGACGCCCCCACCGAAGATCTGATGACCCAGCGCCTGCAGACCCACGAGAAGTACGCCTGGATGCTGCGCTCGCTGCTGCAGTAAGGCCGCGGGGCGAAGCCCCGCTGCCTTACTGCCCCCGCATCCCTCCTATCCCCGCGCCTGTCGGCGCGCCCCCCTTAATAAAGGGGGGCTTGCACACGGTGAGATGGCGTGGATGGCGCAGCGCATGGTGCCTGATGGTGCCCGCCGAGCGTGGCTCGGCGCTACCGTGGCCGCTGCGGCGGTAGTTGATTCCTCGCATGCCCGTGGCCGCCATGAACCTGTCGGAGGTGGGGCGGGGAGGCTGTGCAGGACCGTCTGTTGCCATGGATGGCAACAGCGAGCCCCCATGGACGGGTTCACGGCGTGTCCTGCACAGCCTCCCCGCCCCGCCCACCACCCAGCCCTGCCGCTTTTGACGTTCGCGCAGAACGCAACGCAGAACAGCACTCCGCCCGAACGGGTAAACTAACGGGATGCCTTCCAGTCCCGCGCACGAGCTGCTCCGCCGCGTCTTTGGTTACGACGACTTCCGCGGCCCGCAACGGGACATCGTCGAGCACGTCGCTGCCGGCCATGATGCCCTTGTCCTGATGCCCACCGGCGGCGGCAAGTCGCTCTGCTACCAGGTCCCGGCCCTGCTGCGGGACGGCTGCGGCATCATCATCTCCCCGCTGATCGCGCTGATGCAGGACCAGGTCGAAGCCCTGCGCCAGCTCGGCGTGCGCGCCGAATTCCTGAACTCCACCCTGGATGGCGAAACCGCTGCGCGCGTCGAACGCGACCTGCTGGCCGGCGAGCTCGACATGCTGTACGTCGCTCCCGAACGCCTGCTGACCGGCCGCTTCCTGTCCCTGCTCTCGCGCAGCCGGATCGCCCTGTTCGCCATCGACGAAGCGCACTGCGTGTCACAGTGGGGCCACGACTTCCGGCCGGAATATCGCCAGCTCACCGTCCTGCACGAGCGCTGGCCGGAGATCCCTCGGCTGGCCCTGACCGCCACCGCCGACCCGCCCACCCAGCGCGAAATCGCCGAACGCCTCGACCTGGCCCAGGCGCGGCACTTCGTCAGCTCCTTCGATCGCCCCAACATCCGCTACACCGTGGTGCAGAAGGACAATGCGCGCCAGCAGCTGACCGGCTTCCTGCGCAGCCACCGCGACCAGGCCGGCATCGTCTACTGCATGTCGCGGCGCAAGGTCGAGGAAACCGCCGAATTCCTGTGCAGCCAAGGCTTCACCGCCCTGCCCTACCACGCCGGCCTGCCGGCCGAAGTGCGTGCCACCAACCAGCGCCGCTTCCTGCGCGAGGACGGCATCGTGATGTGCGCCACCATCGCCTTCGGCATGGGCATCGATAAACCGGACGTGCGCTTCGTCGCCCATACCGACCTGCCCAAATCCATGGAAGGCTACTACCAGGAAACCGGCCGTGCCGGCCGCGACGGCGAGCCCGCCGAAGCCTGGCTGTGCTACGGCCTGGGCGATGTAGTGCTGCTCAAGCAGATGATCGAACAGTCCGAGGCCGGGGAAGAACGCAAACAGCTGGAACGCTCCAAGCTGGACCACCTGCTGGGCTACTGCGAATCCATGCAATGCCGGCGCCAGGTGCTGCTGGCTGGCTTCGGCGAGACCTATCCGCAGGCCTGCGGCAACTGTGACAACTGCCTGACCCCACCGGCCGCCTGGGATGCCACCATCCCGGCGCAGAAGGCGCTCAGCTGCGTGTACCGTAGTGGCCAGCGCTATGGCGTAGGCCACCTGATCGACATCCTGCGCGGCAGCGAGAACGACAAGGTGCGCCAGAGCGGCCATGAAAAGCTGAGCACCTATGGCATCGGCAAGGACCTGGACGCGCGGACCTGGCGCAGCGTGTTCCGCCAACTAGTGGCCACCAGCGTGCTGGAAGTGGACACCGCCGGCCATGGCGGCCTGCGCCTGACCGACGCCAGCCGTGACGTGCTCAAGGGCCAGCGGCAGATCAGCATGCGCCGCGACAGCGCCCCCAGCAGCAGCCGCGAACGCAGCACCCAGCGCAGCGGCAGCGGCCTGTCGGTGCTGCCGCAGGACCTGGCGCTGTTCAACGCGCTGCGGGGGCTGCGCGCCGAACTGGCCCGCGAGCAGAACGTGCCGGCCTTCGTGATCTTCCACGACAGCACCCTGCGCAACATCGCCGAACAGCGCCCGACGTCGCTGGACGAACTGGCCCGGGTCGGCGGTATCGGCGGCACCAAGCTGTCGCGCTATGGTCCGCAGCTGATCGAGGTGGTGCGGGAAGAGGGCTGACGGCAGGTGCCTTGTGCTGCTCCAGGGTTGAACCGGCGGTTCAGGCGGGGCTGCATCGACGCACCGATCCGGCTAAGGTAGCGACATGTCCGTGGCCTCCCTCCTGCTGCGCGTGGTGCTGATGATCAGTCTGTTGCTCAACGGACTGAACGCAGCCATGGCCGGAGAACACCGCATGGACGCGCCTGAAACGGCGCCCGCTGCAGCGCCTCCATGCCACGGGCACGCCGCGGCACCGGCCGGCCTGCAGCCGCCGCTCGCCAGCGATCACCAGACCCTGGCAGCACCTGACGACGCCCACTGCAAACTGAAGGACTGCGTGCGGACCTGCGCGCAGCAACCGGCACTGGCTGCCGAAGGGCTCGCCCTGTTGGCCGCCGACTACGCCGGCACACGTCCACCGCAGCAGCCTGTAACGGGCCATCCAACGCCCGCGCTGCCACGCATCCAACGCCCTCCCATCGGCTGATTCCAACGCCCACGCCCGTGGCGTGACTCGATGCTGGCCCGCGCGCCCCTGCGCCGGACCGGTGATGTCCTGCGTCTGGAGTTCCTTACAATGCGTTTTTCTTCTTCCAATGGTCCGGGCCACCCGGCCCAACCGTCACGCCGCCTGTTCGTGCAGGGCCTGGCCGCCGGCGGCGTGGTCGCCGGGGCCGCCGCCACCGGCCTTCCCTTGCACGCGCTGGCTGCCGCCGGTCCTGCCCTGGCCACCGCGCCGCAGGTCCTCGGTCATTCCCACATCGAACTGGCCATCGGCGAATCGGCGGCCAACTTCACCGGCCGCACCCGCCCGGCGATCACGGTCAACGGCAGCCTGCCCGCGCCGATCCTGCGCTGGCGCGAAGGCCAGACCGTGGACATCCACGTGCGCAACACGCTGGCCCACCCCACGTCGATCCACTGGCACGGCATCCTGCTGCCGGCCAACATGGACGGCGTGCCGGGCCTCAGCTTCAACGGCATCGCGCCCGGCGAGGCGTACCACTACCGTTTCACCCTCAAGCAGTCCGGCACCTACTGGTATCACAGCCATTCCATGTTCCAGGAGCAGGCCGGGCTGTACGGCGCGCTGATCATCGACCCGGCGCAGCCGCCGCCGTATGCGTTTGATCGCGAACACCTGATCCTTCTTTCAGACTGGACCGACCTGGATCCCGGCGCGCTGTTCCGGCGCATGAAGAAGCTCGCCGAGCACGACAACTACTACAAGCGCACCCTGCCCGATTTCCTGCGCGATGCGCGTCGCGATGGCTGGGGCGCGGCGCTGTCCGACCGTGGCATGTGGGGCCGGATGCGGATGACCCCGACCGACATCTCCGATGTCAACGCGCATACCTACACCTACCTGATGAACGGCACGGCGCCGGCGGGCAACTGGACCGGGCTGTTCCGCAGCGGCGAGAAAGTGCTGCTGCGCTTCATCAACGGTGGCTCGATGACCTACTTCGACGTGCGCATCCCTGGCCTGAAGATGACCGTGGTCGCCGCCGACGGGCAGTACATCCACCCGGTCAGCATCGATGAATTCCGCATCGCACCGGCCGAGACCTTCGATGTGCTGGTGGAACCCAGCGGCCAGGACGCGTATACGATCTTCTGCCAGGACATGGGCCGCACCGGCTTTGCCGCCGGCACCCTGGCGGTGCGCCACGGGCTGCAGGCACCGGTTCCCGCGCGCGATCCGCGTCCACTGCTGACCATGGCCGACATGGGGCACGACATGGGGCATGCGATGGACCACGGCGGCATGTCCGGACATGGCATGGACCACGCGATGCCGGCGATGGATCACGGCGCACACGCCGGCCACGGGGCGCACGGTGCAGCCGCCGCCATGCCCACGAAGGTCACCCACCCGCACAGCGAGCGCGGCAATCCGCTGGTGGACATGCAGAGCAGCGCCACCGATCCGAAGCTGGACGATCCAGGCATCGGCCTGCGCGATAACGGCCGCCAGGTACTGACCTACGGCGCGATGCGCAGCCTGTTCGAAGACCCCGATGGGCGCGAGCCGGGACGCGAGGTGGAACTGCACCTCACCGGCAACATGGAGAAGTTCGCCTGGTCCTTCGATGGCATCCCCTTCGCCGGGGCCGAACCGTTGCGGCTCAACTACGGCGAGCGCATGCGTATCGTGCTGGTCAACGACACCATGATGCAGCATCCCATCCACCTGCATGGCGTGTGGAGCGACCTGGAAGATGCACAGGGCGATTTCCAGCTGCGCAAGCACACTGTGGACATGCCGCCGGGCACCCGCCGCAGCTACCGCGTGCGCGCCGATGCACTGGGCCGCTGGGCGTTCCACTGCCACCTGCTGTACCACATGGAAGCGGGCATGATGCGCGAAGTGAGGATCGAAGAATGAGCGTCTCCTTGCACCTTGCACGCAGTGCCATGGGCCTGGCGATGCTGTCGGCGTTGCCCGCGCTGGCGCAGTCGCACGACCACCACGCCGCCCCAGCAGCGTCGATGGACCACTCGAAGATGGACCATTCGAAGATGGACCATTCCGGCATGGATCATTCGCAGATGGGCCACGCGCAGCATGATGCTGCCGCGTTGCCGCACGAGCCGATTCCCGCGGTCACCGCCGCCGACCGTGCAGCGGCTTTCCCCGCCATCGACCACGCCGCCATGCAGCACGCCCCCTCCATCAACAGCCTGCTGCTGGTGGATCGGCTGGAACACTGGGACGGCCGCCATGGCACCGGCCAAGCCTGGGAAGCCAGCGGCTGGATCGGCGGGGACATCAACCGCGTATGGCTGCGCAGCGAAGGCGAACGCAGCGGCGGCCGCACCGATGCGGCGGACCTGGAAGTACTGTACGGCCGCAGCATTTCCCCGTGGTGGGACGTGCTGGCCGGTGTGAAGCAGGACTTCCGGCCGGCGGACTCGCGCACC
Organism: Stenotrophomonas sp. Bg11-02; assembly: GCF_002836635.1. Taxonomy (NCBI): domain Bacteria; kingdom Pseudomonadati; phylum Pseudomonadota; class Gammaproteobacteria; order Lysobacterales; family Lysobacteraceae; genus Stenotrophomonas; species Stenotrophomonas sp. Bg11-02. The sequence goes on along the minus strand of NZ_PJAY01000049.1, from coordinate 212,485 downwards.
TGGGCGGCACTGGGCATCCAGGGCCTGGCGCCGTACAAGTTCGAAACCTCCGCCACGCTGTACGCCGGCTCCGGCGGCCAAGTGATGGCCACTGCGGAAGTGGAATACGAGGTGCTGCTGAGCAACCGGCTGATCCTGCAGCCGATGGTCGAGGCCACGCTGGCCGCACGTGATGAGCCGGCCCAGCGCATCGGGCGCGGACTCAACAAGGTCGAAGCGGGCGTGCGCCTGCGCTATGAGTTCAGCCGCCGCTTCGCGCCGTACATCGGCATCAGCCATGAGCGCCTGTTCGGCGAAACCGCCGACCGGGCCGAGGCTGACCATGTTCGTGATACGCGCTGGGTGGCCGGCGTCAGGATGTGGTTCTAGGACGCCTTGCCGCAGGCCCCGGTGCACCCTGTGTGCCGGGGCCTTCTACAATGGGCGATGCCTACCACCCTGCGCCGCGCCTGCGTGGACGATGCCGCTGCACTGTCAGACATCGCCATTGCCACCTATACCGAAACCTTCGGCGATTCGTATCCGCCGCAGGACCTGCAGGCCTTCCTGCACGCGCACTACAGCCTGGAACCGCAACGCGCCGAACTGGCTGACCCGCACGCTGCAGCGTGGCTGCTGGAAGCCGATGGACGCGCCGTGGGCTATCTGGCCGCCGGCCCGAACAGCCTGCCGCATCCCCTGGCCGCGGCCGGGGACATCGAACTCAAGCGGCTGTATGTGTTGGCCAGCCACCAGAATGCGGGGCACGGCGAGCGGCTGATGGCCGCGTTCCTTGAGTGGCTGGACAGCCCGTCACCGCGCACCCTGTGGGTGGGCGTGTGGTCGGAAAACCACGGCGCGCAGCGCTTCTACGCGCGCCATGGCTGCCACAAGGTGGGCGAGTACGAGTTCGTCGTCGGTGACTCGCGTGACCGCGAGTACATCCTGCACCGCCCCGCCTGACTGCCTCAGAAATCGAACAGGTCCGACAGGAAGCTTTCCTTCTTCTTTTTCCTGTAGCCATGCTGGTTGTACTGGCCCTGCTGCGCATAGCCGTCGTTGTGGCGCTGGCCCAGGTGGCGCGTATCGCGGTGCTGCACGGCCACCGGCGGCGGTGGCGGCTGGCTGTAAGCCGGGGCCGCAGCCTGTACCGGTGCGGGCGGCGGCACGGCCGGCGCGGAGGCCGAACGCTCGATGATCTTGTCCAGTTCGCCACGGTCCAGCCACACGCCACGGCACTGCGGGCAGTAATCGATCTCGATGCCCTGGCGTTCGGACATGGTCAGCGCCTGGGTCTTGCAAACGGGGCACAGCATCGCTGGCACTCCTGCTAGGGGGGGAGACCTGCACTGTAACCGCCCGCCGATGACTGCATGGCAACAGCCCTGACGATCGGCACATGGACCTCCGGCGCATGCCGGTGTGCTGCGGCGGCGGCATAGTGCCACGTGACCCACGCAAGGATGCCCCGATGAACACGACCTCCCGCTTTCCGGTCCTGCCGGCCTCTGTCGCGCTGGTGCTCGCCGTCGCGCTCGGGTTGTGGGTACGCGATATCGCCAAGGCCATCGGCACGCCGATCCCCGGCCTGCCGATGCCCTTCGGCGGCAGCCTGCTGGACAACCTGCTGGCGACCGCCCTCGCCCTGCTGACCGCGGCCGTGCTGCTGGCACCGGGGCGCTCGCTGGCACGCAGCCTGGGCCTGCAGTGGAACGGTGCGCGTGGACCACTGCTGGTGCTGCTGGCCACCGTACCGTGCTGGCTTGGCCTGTGGTGGCTGGGCGCGCCGGCCACCGACATCGATCTGCTTTCGCTGCTGATGTTGGCCCTGCTGTTTCCGCTCGCCGAAGAAATCCTGTTCCGCGGCCTCGGCTTCGTGTTCGCCCAGCGCGTGTTGGGGTGGCCCTGGTGGCTGGCCGCCAGCGTGCAGGCGGTGCTGTTCGGCGCCGTCCACTGGCTCGGGTTCGGTGGTCCGGAAGCCGGGGCGATGGCCGCGCTGGTGTTCGCGGTGACCGGCATCGGCGGCTTCGTGTTTGCCGTATTGAACCGCCTGGATGGCTACACCCTGTGGAGCGGGCTGGCCCTGCACATTTCGCTCAACCTGGCCTGGAACGTGCTCGCCGTGCCCGATGCCATCGCCATGGGCTGGCAGGGCATCGGCCTGCGCCTTGGCGCGGCCGCCTTGGCCGTGCTGGTGCTGTGGGCGCTGCTTCCGCCCCGTGCACGCCGCACCGGCCCGTTGTAACCAGACCTTACCGATTCCTGCACGCAGGGCTCACCCACGGCCCGCGCATACTTGCGCGCCGCTGGGGCCTGGAGCCTCCGCCGCCCTTGTTCCAATCGTGTCACGGAGCCCGTGCGTCATGTTGTTGTCAAAGCAGAATGTGCAGCCGCGAGTGCTGCTGATCGAAGATTCCGAGGAAACCCTCGAGCTGAGCCGCCTCACCCTGGAAAGCCAGGCCTGCGAAGTGGTGGGGGTCAGTTCGGCGGAGGCCGCGCTGGGCCTGCTCAATGCCGGCGAGCGCTTCGACATGTTGTTCACCGATGTCTGCCTGGGCGGCATCAGCGGCATCGAGGCCGCCAACCGTGTGCGTGCGGCTTTCCCGCGCCTGCCGATCCTGGTCACCTCCGGCATGTGCCAGCACGAGGTGTTGCCGCTGCTGCACCAGGGCATCCACTTCCTGCCCAAGCCGTACAACATGAGCGAACTGCTCGACGCCATCCGCATCTGCTTCCGCCATTCCGGTGAAGGCCTGCCGCACGACGCGCCGCGCGCCGCCTGAGCGGCCTGCCACGGGCGCACCCGCCGAAGCGATGCTAGATTCAGCGCACCGCTTTCGCAGAGGCTGCGCCCGTGACCCGACTGACTGCCAAGGATTTTCATCCGGACCTGCTGGAACTGTATGACGGCTATGTACATGGCCGCCTGAGCCGTCGCGACTTCCTCGACCGCGCTGCCGCCTATGCGATGGCCGGCGTGGCCGCCACCACCCTGCTGGCGGCGCTGAGCCCGGATTACGCGCTGGCCCAGCAGGTGCAGTTCACCGATCCGGACATCGTCGCCGAGTACATCACCTATCCCTCGCCCAATGGCCATGGCCAGGTACGCGGCTATCTGGTGAAACCTGCCAAGGCAGCCGGCAAACTGCCTGCCATCGTGGTGGTGCACGAAAACCGCGGCCTGAATCCGTACATCGAAGACGTCGCCCGACGCGTGGCCAAGGCCGGCTTCATCGCGCTGGCGCCGGATGGGCTGAGTTCGGTCGGCGGCTATCCGGGCAATGACGTGCGCGGCCGCGAACTGCAGGCGCAGGTCGACCCGGAAAAGCTGATGAACGATTTCTTCGCCGCCATCGAGTACCTGCGCGCCTCGCCGCTGGGCACCGGCAAGGTCGGCATCACCGGTTTCTGCTACGGCGGCGGGGTGTCCAACGCGGCGGCCGTGGCCTATCCGGAACTGGATGCGGCGGTGCCGTTCTACGGCCGCCAGGCCAAGCCGGACGATGTGGTCAGGATCAAGGCGCCGTTGCTGCTGCATTTCGCCGAGAAAGATGACAACGTCAATGCCACCTGGCCGGCCTACGAGGCCGCGCTGAAGAAGGCCGGGACAACGTACGAGGCCTATGTCTACCCCGGCACGAACCACGGCTTCCATAACGACTCGACGCCGCGTTACGACCAAGCGGCTGCCGCGCTGGCGTGGGAGCGCACGCTGGGGTGGTTCCGGAAGTATCTGGCGTGATGCCCTGCGGTGCCGGGCGTCACCCGGCATCGCCTTTCAGCGGATCAGAGCCGGATGCCCGGCCGCGCACCCAGGGTGCCCATGGTGAAGGTGTAGCCTTCGTCCATCAGGAACTGCCGCATGCGCATTTCCGCTACCTGCGGGGCGCCCAGGCTGCTGGGGCCGTACAAAGCGTAGACCACCGTCCCGCTTTCAATATCTTCGCGACGCACCGAGATGCCCGGCACCGCCGCGGCCGCCGCCCAGCCAGCACGCAGCTTGGCTGGCGCGATCGACTGCCCGTTGCGCAGCCTGAAACTCAACCAACGTGTTTCAGAATTGTCCTGCCGTTCGTACTTCGCCATCTGTGCGCTGTCCTCCCGAACCAACCTTGACCATACTCGCCTGCCATGTCAGCTCTGAATGAGACGGCAAAGCGAAGGGTGGCCGATCACGGCGGAGCGCGGAGTGGTGCACGCCGCCAGCCTGCCGCAGATCGATTTCTTATAGCGCCGTCGCTGTTTGTCCTGCCAGCCTGCAGTAACACACTGCTGCCGCCGAACCGGAGGGACACGCCGATAGCGTGCGGGCAACGTGCACTGCAGGCGGGCAGCAAGGTGCTGGGTGCCGCGACACTGGTCTATGCCCTCTGGTCGGTCATCAACTACATCGCCCCGCGGGGCGACTCCAATACCTCCGGGCTCCCGCGCCAGGATAATTTCGATTTCGACCATCTGTAGCCCACAAAAAAAAGCGCCTCCGGGGCGCTTTTCTGGTGCTGCCTGCAATGGTGGGCCGTGATGGATTCGAACCATCGACCAAAAGATTAAAAGTCTTCTGCTCTACCAACTGAGCTAACGGCCCATTGCTGCCCCGGCTTTGCACCGGGGGCGAGCATTCTACCCTGATTCGGGCGCCGAGGTGAAGCGCCCGCGCATGTCAGGCGTAATGGGTGGGATCGGCGATACCGGCCTCGTCGAAGCCCTGTGCCCGCAGCCGGCAGGCATCGCAGTGGCCGCAGGCGGCACCTTCGGCGTTGGCGTTGTAGCACGACACCGTAAGCCCGAAATCCACGCCCAGCCGCACGCCTTCGCTGACGATCTGCGCCTTGCTGAGGAACTGCAGCGGTGCGTGCACGGTGATGCCCGCCCCTTCCACTCCCGCCTTGGTGGCCAGGTTGGCCAGCGCCTGGAACGCGGCGATGAACTCCGGACGGCAATCGGGATAGCCGGAGTAGTCCACCGCGTTGACGCCACAGAAAATATCGTTGGCACCGAGCACTTCGGCCCAGCCCAGCGCCAGTGACAGCATGATCGTGTTGCGCGCCGGCACGTAGGTGACCGGGATGCCCTCGCCGCCCGCCTCGGGCACGTCGATGTCATCGGTCAATGCCGAACCGCCGATGCTGCGCAGGTCCACGTCGACGGTCTTGTGCAGGACCACGCCCTGGGCGGCGGCGACGCGGGCGGCGGCCTCCAGTTCGGAGGTGTGGCGTTGCCCGTAGCGCACGCTGAGCGCGTGCACGGCGAAGCCCTGTTCCTGGGCGAGGGCAATGACGGCGGCCGAATCCATGCCGCCGGAGAGAAGCACGACTGCCTTCTTCATGGGTGAATCATCCGGTTTGGGGAGGGGAGCCAGCACGCTGTCCCGCGCCGGGGTGAAGCAGGAACGACGCGGCAGCTTACCTGCCCGGCTCGTCATTCCAGAGGAGTTTGTGCAGCTGCATCTGGAAGCGTACCGGCAACCGGTCGGCGACGATCCAGTCGGCCAGCTCGCGGGCGGTGATTTCGCCCTTGCTGGGCGAGAACAGCACCATCGTGCGTTCGGACAGCGCATGCTCGACGACCATGGCCTTGGCCCAGTCGTAGTCCTCGCGGCTGCAGATCACGAACTTGACCTGGTCGCGCGCGGTCAGCAGGGGCAGGTTTTCCAGTTTGTTGCGCGCCATCTCGGCAGAACCCGGCGTCTTCAGGTCGACCACGCGCGATACGCGCCGATCCACCTCGGACACATCCAGCGCACCGGAGGTTTCCAGCGAAACGTCCATGCCGGCGTCGCACAGCTTCTGCAGCAGGATCAGGCAGCGCTTCTGTGCCAGCGGCTCGCCGCCGGTCACGCAGACGTGGCGCACGCCCTGGGCGAGCACCTCGGCCACGATATCGTCGATATCCCACCAGGTACCGCCATGGAAAGCGTAGGCGGTGTCGCAGTACTGGCAGCGCAGCGGGCAGCCGGTCAGGCGCACGAACACGGTGGGCCAGCCCGCGGTATCCGCCTCGCCCTGCAGCGAAGTGAATATCTCGGTGATCTTCAGCCGCGGCAGCGGCGACTGGACGATGTCACTGGGCGTGGCAACGGCGTTGGCGGGTGTTGCGTTCATGCGGAATTCCGGGGACCTGAAACGAAAGCAGCCGAGCATGGCTCGGCTCTACAAAAAGCGGGTGCCCACGCGGGCCTCAGCGGATCTGCTGGCCCAGGCGGATCGACTGCAGGCGGTCCTGCGCGGTGCGCGCGGCGTCCGAGCCGGGATACTGCGCCACGACCGATTCAAGTGTCTGCTGGGCCTGCTCCACCTGGCCTGCGCCAAACTGGGAAAGACCGACTTTCAGCAGGCCACCGGAGGCCTTGTCGTGGGTCGGATAGCGCGAGATCAGCTCACGGAAACGCTGCTCGGCCATCGGGAAATTGCGGGTGGCGTAATAACTTTCGCCCAGCCAGTACAGCGCGTTGGGGGCGTAGACACCGCTGGGGTACAACTCCAGGAAACTCAGGAACAGCTGCGCGGAGTCATCGTACTTGCCGGCCTTCAATGCATCGAAGGCGACGTTGTAGGTGGTGCGCTCATCGCCGCTGACCGCCAGGCTGCCTGCGTCGCCATGTACCGAAGGCGGCCGCTCTGAAGTGGCCGCTGCGGGAGGCTGCACGGCCGGAACCGGGGGAAGCGGTGCATTGCTGCCGGGTGCCGACGGAACGACCGGCGCTGCTCCACCTTCGAGGCGGTTCAGGCGTTCGTCCAGGTCCAGGAATGCGTCCTGGTTGCCCTGCTTGAGCTGGGCGTTATCGTGCTGCAACTGTTCGATCGTGCCCTGCATCTGCCCGACCTGCTGGCGGAGCTGGGTGATCTGGTTCAACAGGTCCGTGTTGGCACTGTTGTTGTACAGCTGCTGCTCGATCGCGCCGACGCGGTCGGCAAGGCTCTGCCGCTGCGCGTACGCCGGGGCGGCAGCCGTGAAGGCTGCCGCCACGACCAGCATCAGATTGATGCCGATGCGCATGGATTACTGCGCGGTGTAGACGATTTCGACGCGACGGTTCTGCGACCAGCAGGACTCGCTCGAATCGGTGCAGACCGGACGCTCTTCACCGTAGGACACGACGGTCAGCTGCGAAGCCGAACCACCGTTGGCCTGCAGCGCGGAGCTGACGCCGTTGCCACGACGCTCGCCCAGGGCCTGGTTGTACGCGCGCGAACCGCGCTCGTCGGTGTGGCCCTGCAGGGTGATGCGCGAGGACGGACGGTCACGCAGGTACTTGGCGTGGCAGGCCATGATCGCCTGGAACTCGGCCTTGACCGAATCCTGGTCCAGGTCGAAGTACACAACGCGCTGGCGCAGGCAGGCATCGGTGTCCAGGTCGCCCGGGCCGTACAGGCCGGAGGTCGACGGACCGGTCGGCTGGGTGGTGGTCGGCGTGGTGGCCGGCTCGGCCGGCACTTCCTTCACTTTCTTCGAGCAACCGGCCAGGGCGGCCACGGACAACAGGGAAACAAGCAGAACTTTGGTGGTCTTGTTCATGGCGATACCTTTGAGGCTCCTAAGCCGGTGAATGGGGTAAATCTCGGAAAATATTAACACTCTTTTAGCGCTTGGTACGGTATGGCGACCATGCGGGCTCACGGACATCGCCATCGGCCAGCACCAGTCGCTGGCGGACACGGGCATCGGCCGACACCGCGTAGAGAACGCCACGGCCACCTTCGCGCGCGGCGTAGAGCACCATGCTGGCGTTGGGCGCGAAGCTGGGCGACTCATCCAGCGAACCGGTGGAGAGCGTGCTCCAGCGCGGCGAACCCAGCGAGCTGTCCATCATCGCGACCTTGTAGCTGTTGCCCGAACCCTGTGCCACGGCGATCTTCTTGCCGTCCCAGGAAACCGACGGCTTGGCGTTGTAGTTGCCCTGGAAGGTAACGCGCTCGGCGCTGCCGCCGCTTGCAGCAACCTTGTAGACCTGCGGACGGCCGCCGCGATCGGAGGTGAAGTACACCGCGCTACCATCCGGGGCCCAGGTCGGCTCGGTGTCGATGGCCAGGTGGTTGGTCAGCTGGGTCAGCTGCTTGCTGCCGAGGTCCATCGAGTAGACCTCCGGATTGCCCGAACGCGACAGCGTCAGGGCCAGCTTGCGGCCGTCCGGGGAGAACGCCGGGGCGCTGTTGATGCCGCGGAAGCTGGTCACCAGCTCACGTGCGCCGGTGGCGATGTTCTGGATGTAGATCGCCGAATTGCCGCGCTCGAAGCTGACGTAGGCCAGCTTGCCGCCATCCGGGCTCCACGACGGCGACAGCAGCGGTTCGGCCGAACGCACGATGGTCTGCGGGTTGTAGCCATCCGAATCGGCCACCATCAGCGCGTAGCGCATGGCATCGCCGCGGCCGCTGGCGGTGATGTAGGCGATCCGGGTCCAGAACGCGCCACGCACGCCGGTGATCTTTTCGTAGATCGCATCGGCCATCTGGTGGGCGACATCGCGCATGGCGTTGCCGCGCGCGGTCATCGCCAGGCCCAGCAGGCGCTCGCCCTTGGGCACGTCATACAGCTCGTATTCCACGCGGTACGCGCCGGCACCGGCGTCCTGCACGCGGCCGACCACGATGTAGTTCTGCTTCAGCGCGCGCCAGGTCGGGAACTGGATGTCACCGCCGCGGGTGGGCTTTTCCACGATCTGCGCTTCGGGCAGCGTGCGGAACTGGCCCGAACGGTCCAGGTCGGCGCGGATCACCGCGGCCACGTCGGTCTGCGGCGCAGCGGCCGAACCCTCGTAGGGCATCGGCACGACGGTGATCGGCGTGGCCGAGGCACTGCCGCCCACGATGTCAATCTCAAGGCCCTTCTGCTGCGCGAGCGCGGCAAAGGGAAGCAACAGGGCCGCGAACGCGACCATCCAGCGGGGCATCTTTTTCATGGAATGCTCAGTCAAGGAACCACAGCGAGGGATAGCAGGAACGGGGTGAACGGTTTCGCAATCATGAACCAGACCGGTGTGAAAGCAAGGTCGGTGCGAGGTAACGGGGGCTTCGGTGGGTGCCGGGGCTTCGATGGGTGCCGGGGCTTCGGTGGGTGCCGGGGCTTCGGTGGGTGACGACCGTTGGTCGTCACGCTCTTCCTGTCCAAGGCGTGACGACCAAGGGTCGTCACCCACCAGCCCGGGTCAATCCGGGCGGAAGTTGAGGATCAGCTCGCGGTTGAACACCTGCTCGAATCCCGCATACGGCAGCGGCTGGGCATTGAGCACCGCCGCTTCGATCGAGCGCTTGCCGGCCTCGTCGTACGGGCAGCTGGCGCCAACCTTGGCCGACAGCACGCGGCCACCGCGCAGCTGGGTGATCACGATCTGGCAACGCTGGCCTGAGGCGATGTTGTCCGGACGGATCCAGGCATCCTGCACCTTGGCCTGGATCGCCGCAGCGTACTTGGCGGTCAAGTCGTCACTGGTGCCGCCTGCCCCACCCGCCGGCTGCGAGGCCGCACTACTGCTGGCACTGGCATTGGACGCGGCCGCCGCGTTGCGCGCGGCCGCCACCTGGCGCAGCCGCTGCTCGGCCAGCTTGGCTTCCTTCTCGGCCTGCTCACGGCGCGAACGCAGCTCGGCGATCTTCTTCTGCTTGTCCGCCTCGGCCTTGCTTTCGTTGGCCTTGCGCTCGTCCTCGGCGATCTTCTTCTGGCGGTCCGCTTCCTGCTGCTTGGCCAGTCGTGCGCGCTGTTCGGCCTCTTCCTGGCGCTTGCGCTCGGTCAGGTCGATCTGCTCCTGGCGACGCTTCGCCTCCTGCTCCTGCCTGGCCTTTTCCTGCGAAATGGCCAGCGCGCTGACCGCGTCCTGGTCGACCTTGTCCGGCTGCGCCACGCGCTCCTGCGCCTGCGACTGCTGCGGCGTGGGCGCGTCCATCGGGCGCGGTTCGGGGGTCGGCTGCGGCGGCGGGATGGTGTCTTCCGGGATCGGTTCGGGCTCGGCGATGGGCTCGGGGATCGGCTCGGGCAGGGTTTCCAGGCGCTCGGACTGGCGCAGCGCCTGCCGCGCCGCCGAGGCCTCGGCGCTGGACAGGGCCATGTCGGCCTGCACCGCCGGGTCCCCGGCAGCGGCTTCGGTGTTGCGCTCGGGCGACCACAGCCAGGCCACGATGAAGACCAGTGCAAGCAGCAGGTGGACCAGCGCGGCAAGGCTTACCGGCCAGGCCCAGCCCTGTTCTTCGTCGCGCGGCGGCGGCAAGGCGTCACTGTGCATCGGTGGCCAGGCCAACCTTTTCCACGTTCGCGCGCTTCAGCACGTCCATTGCCGCCACGACCTTTTCATAGGCCACGGCACGGTCGGCGGCGACGATCACGCGGACCGTCTTGTCCTGCGCCACGATGCCGCCCAGCCGCGCCTGCATCTCTTCGGCGGACATCGCCGTGGGCTGCTTTTCGTCGGACAGCTTCAGGCTCAGCTGGCCGTCCGCGCGCACGGAAACGACGATCGGATCCTGCTTGCTCTCCAGCGCCTTCGCGTTGGAACGGGGCAGTTCAACCTCGAAGCTCAGCGTCAGCAGCGGCGCGGTGACCATGAAGATGATCAACAGCACGAGCATGACGTCGATGTACGGCACGACGTTGATTTCGGATTTGAGCTTGCGCCGCTTGCGGCGACCGATGGCACTCATGGTGGGCTCCTCGCCTGGGCTCAGTCGTCTGCGCCGGTCTGGCGCTGCAGGATGGAGCTGAACTCATCGGCGAAGGTTTCAAACCGCACCGCCATGCGCTCCACGCGCGTGGTGAAACGGTTGTACGCCCACACGGCGGGGATGGCCACGAACAGGCCGATGGCAGTAGCGAACAGGGCTTCGGAGATGCCCGGCGCCACCGACGCGATGCCGGCCTGCTCACCGCTGTTGATCATGTCGTGCATGGTCACCATGATGCCGAACACGGTGCCGACCAGGCCCACGTAGGGGGCGGTGGAGCCGATGTTGGCCAGCAGCTCCAGGTTGCGCTCCAGGCGGTCCACTTCGCGGGTGTAGGTGGTGCGCATGGCACGCTGCGCGCCTTCCAGCAGGGCACGGCCGTCCAGCCCGCGACGATCGCGCAGACGGTTGTACTCGCGGAAACCGGCTTCGAAGATGGCTTCCAGGCCGCCCACGCTGCGGTTGCGGTCGGTGGCCGAGGAGTACAGCTTGCCGAGGTCGGCGCCGGACCAGAAGCGGTTCTCGAACTCATCCGCTTCACGGGTGGCCTGCGAGAACACGCGGGCCTTGCGGAAGATGATCACCCAGCTGATGAACGAACCGGCCAGCAGCAGCAGCACGATGATGATCACCGGGATGCTGGCCTTGGTCATCAGCTCCCAGTAATTGATGCCGCTGCGCGAGGCCTGTACGGCGGTTTCGGCGGCGGCGCTGGTGACGTCCTCCGGCAGCGCCTCGACCACCGTGGCCTGCAGGCCCAGAAGCATTGCGATCATCGTTGTTCCTCAGTCTGCAAATCAGGATTGTGTGGAGTAAGGGGGTGTTCGTGCGACTTCAGGACCGCCAGCAGTGCATCGTCCATGGCGCGCGGGCGGAAGGATTCCGCATCCAGTGCGGCAATCCTGACCTGCGCGTCCAGCAGCACCTGGCCATCGCGCAGCACCTGCTGGGCAAAGACCATGCTGGCGCGCCGGCACTGCACCAGCGTGGCGCTCACCTGCAGCGCATCGTCCAGTCGCGCCGGCTTGATGAAGTCCATCTCCATGGAGCGGACCGCGAACACCATGCCGTGTTCGCTGCGCATGCGCTCCTGGCCGAAGCCCAGCGCGCGCATCCATTCGGTGCGTGCCCGTTCCATGAAAGCCACGTAGCGGGCGTGGTAGACCACCCCACCTGCGTCGGTATCTTCCCAGTAAATGCGTGTCGGCCAACTGAACCGCGGCTCACTCATTGTCGGATTGCTCGGCGAAAAGGTCTACCGGGGGGGCCTTCGGCTTCAGGCCCAGATGGCGATACGCACGATGTGTGGCCATCCGGCCACGCGCGGTACGCACGAGGAAGCCTTGCTGGATCAGGTAGGGTTCGACCACGTCTTCCAGCGTGCCGCGCTCTTCGGACAGCGCCGCAGCCATCGATTCCACGCCCACCGGGCCGCCATCGAAGTAGTCCACCAGGGTGCGCAGGAAGCGCCGGTCGAGCTCGTCGAAGCCTTCCGGATCGACCTTCAGCATCACCATCGCGGCCTGTGCGACGTCCTGGTCGATGTGCCCGTTGGCCTTGACCTGGGCGTAATCGCGCACGCGCCGCAGCAGCCGGTTGGCGATGCGCGGGGTGCCGCGCGAACGGCGTGCGATCTCCCCTGCCCCGTCGGCGGTGCAGTCGATGCCGAGGATCTTCGCCGAGCGGCGCACGATGCGCGTCAGTTCTTCGGCGGTATAGAACTCCAGCCGCTGCACGATGCCGAAGCGGTCGCGCAACGGCGCGGTAAGCAGGCCGGCCCGGGTGGTGGCGCCGACCAGGGTGAACGGTGGCAGGTCGAGCTTGATCGAGCGCGCTGCGGGCCCCTCGCCGATCATGATGTCGATCTGGAAGTCTTCCATCGCCGGGTACAGCACTTCCTCGACCACCGGGGACAGGCGGTGGATTTCATCGATGAACAGCACATCGTGCGGCTGCAGGTTGGTCAGCAGCGCGGCCAGGTCACCGGCCTTTTCGATCACCGGCCCGGAAGTCACCCGCAGCGCCACGCCGAGCTCGTTGGCGATGACATGGCTGAGGGTGGTCTTGCCCAGCCCCGGCGGACCGAAGATCAGCACGTGGTCCAGCGAATCGCCGCGTGCCTTGGCGGCCTGGATGTAGATGTCCATCTGCTCGCGCACCGGCACCTGGCCGAGGTAATCGGCCATGCGTTTGGGGCGGATGCTGGCATCGACGGCGTCATCCTCGCGGGTGGCGTCGGCGCCAATGATGCGGTGTTCGGTCATCTGCCGATTATGCGGCAAATTGGGCGCGCGCCGTGCGATTGGTGGGTGATCGAACGGGTGATGCCCCCTCGCGGGTGGCTTGAAAGCCGCAGCTGGGTTTGGGCCGGGCGGTGGGGCTGCGCGGGGGACGGCAAAAGCCGCTCCTGCGGGCCTCGTTTCGCGCCATGCATGGCGCGGGTACACGTCATCGCATTCGCGCTGCCGCTCCCACGCTTTGCTGCGCAAACCATGGGCCCCTCCTCACCAACACCCACACCCCGCCGCTTCGCGGCCGCCCCTGACTCAGGGGCTCCCCCCACCCGACACGCTACGGGGCCCTGGTAGCGCCGAGCCGTGCTCGGCGAGCGCAGCGGGCCGTTGGCGGAAACCTCCCGCCGACCATGGGTCGGCGCTACCAGGACCGCATGGTCCAAGGCCGCCATGGGCCTGTCGAAGGTGGGGCGGGGTGGGTTGGCGGGGGCGTTGAGCGCCATGGATGGCGCGAAACGAGGCCCGCCGGAGCGGCTGTTGCCGTCCCCCGCCAACCCTCCCCGCTCCGCCAACAAGCAACCCCGCAGCTGTTGCTGTTGCCGTTGCTCGCCTGAAAGCCGCGCGCAGCGCAGAAAACCCTTAGATCTCGACCTGCGCGCCCAGCTCCACCAGCCGGTTGCCGGGAATCCGGAAGAACCCGGTTGCCGGCGCGGCGTTGCGATGCATCAGCGCGAACAGCTTGTCGCGCCAGATCGGCATGCCGCGGTTGGCGGTGGCCACGATCGTCTCGCGGCTGGCGAAGAACGTGGTGTCCATCGGGTCGAAGTAGATCCCGCCGTGGTCGCATGAACGCATCAGCGCCAGCGGCACGTCCGGGGTCTCCATGAAACCGAACTTGACGTAGACCCGGTGGAAATCATCGCCGACCGATTCGATCTTCAACCGGTGCCCCTCCGGCGCGTACGGCACCGGCAGGGTCACCACGTGCAGGAACACATTGCGCTCGTGCAGCACCTTGTTGTGCTTCAGGTTGTGCATCAGCGCATGCGGCGCCACGGTCGGGTCGGCGGTCAGGAACACCGCCGTGCCCGGCACCCGGACCGGCGGCGCCAGCATCAGCCCCGGCAGGAAGGTATCCAGGCGGATGCCGTCCTTGCGGATCTCGTCGCGCAGCAGCTCGCGGCCACGCCGCCAGGTGCGCATCAGGGTGAACAGCAGGATGCCCAGCACCACCGGGAACCACGCGCCCTGCATCAGCTTGGCGCCGTTGGCGATCACGAAGCCCAGGTCGATGATGAAGAACACCACGCACAGCGCAACGATCCAGTGCCGTGATTTCGGCCACAGGCTGCGCGCCACCAGGGCCAGCAACAGGGTATCGATCAGCATCGTGCCGGACACCGAAATGCCGTAGGCCACCGCCAGGTTGGACGAGCTCTGGAACGCCAGCACCAGCCCGATCACCATCACCGCCAGGCCCCAGTTGATGCCCGGGATGTAGATCTGGCCGATGGTGTCGTGCGAGGTGTGCTTGATCCGCATGCGCGGGATGTAGCCCAGCTGCATCGCCTGGCGGGACACCGAGAACGCCCCGGTGATGACCGACTGCGAGGCGATCACCGCCGCCATCGTGGCCAGGATGATCATCGGGTACAGCGCCCAGTCCGGCACCGCTTCGAAGAACGGGTTCTTCACCGCTTCGGGATGCTCCAGCACCAGCGCGCCCTGGCCCAGGTAGTTCATCACCAGGCACGGCAGCACGAAGAAATACCAGGCGTGGCGGATCGGCTTGGCACCGAAGTGGCCCATGTCGGCGTACAGGGCCTCGCCACCGGTGACCGCCAGCACCACTGCGCCGAGGATGAACACCCCGTGCCAGCCGTGGTCCATGAAGAACCGGATCGCCCACCACGGGTTGAAGGCTTTCAGCACTTCAGGTGCATCGACGATGTTGTACAGGCCGATCGCCGCCAGCGAAACGAACCAGATGCTGGTGATCGGCCCGAACGCCTTGCCGATTTTTTCCGTGCCGAAGCGCTGCGCGGCAAACACCGCCAGCAGCACCACGATGGTGATCGGCAGGATGAAGCGATGCAGGCCGGGCGCAGCGATTTCCAGGCCCTCCACCGCGCCCAGCACCGAAATGGCCGGGGTGATCACCCCGTCACCGAAGAACAGCGAGGCGCCGAAGATGCCGAGGATGCCGACCACGTACGCCGAGCGCGAGCCCTTGCTCAGCGTGCGCTGGGTCAGCGCCATCAGCGCCATGATCCCGCCCTCGCCCTCGTTGTCGGCGCGCATGATGATGGTGACGTACTTCAGGGTCACCACCAGGATCAGCGCCCAGAACGACAGCGACAGCACGCCCAGCACGGTGTCATGGTCGCTGGTCAGCCCGTAGTGGCCGGAGAACGCTTCCTTCAGGGTGTACAGCGGGCTGGTGCCGATGTCACCGAACACCACGCCGATCGCACCGACGACCAAGGCCATGCTGCTCCCGATGGGGGCATGGCCGTGGCTGCCATCTTGCGGGTTGCTGGGGGTGGACATGGCGGGGCTCGGTGGGAGTATCGAAAAGGAAAAGGGCAGGCTCAGCGCAGCGCCGACTGCAGCGCCTTGCGGATGACCATGGCGACGTCGTCGCCCTCGGCGTTGGCATCGCGGGCCATGCGCGCCGCCTCGGCCGGCTTGTAGCCGAGCTGCTGCAGCGCAACGGTGGCTTCGGACACCGGATCGGCCGCGGCGGGACCACTACTGGACGGCAGTGCGCCGCCTGCGCCCAGCTGGGCGGCACGGTCGCGCAGTTCCAACACCATGCGCTCGGCGGTCTTCTTGCCGATGCCCGGGATGCGGGTCAGCGCGGTGACGTCCCCGGACTGCACCATCCGCACGAACTCTTCCACGCTGGCCGCCGACAGCACCGCCAGCGCGATCTTCGCACCGATGCCGCTGACCTTCTGCACGTCGCGGAACAGGCGGCGCTCGCCATCGCGCAGGAAGCCGTACAGCGACACGCTGTCTTCCTTCTGCGCGTAGTGCGTGTACAGGATCACCTCGCGGCCGATGTCCGGCAGGTCATAGAACGTGCTCATCGGGGCTTCCAGCTCGTAGCCGACCCCGTTGACGTCCACCACCAGCCACGGCGGCGCCTTGTAGGCAACGATTCCACGCAGGCGACCGATCATGCAGCAGTGCTCCTCATTTCCGGCCCCACGCCTGGCGGGCGCTGAGCCCCAGGCGGTTGGCCGTGGCCCGTACGTGGGCATGGGTGATGGCCACGGCCAATGCGTCAGCGGCGTCGGCCTGCAGCTTCGTCTTCAGGCCGAGCATGAGCCCGACCATGTGTTGGACCTGTTGTTTTTCCGCTCCGCCGCGCCCGACGACCGCCAGCTTGATCTCGCTGGCCGCGTACTCACTGACCGGCAGGTCGCGCAGCACCACGGCCGAAATCGCCGCCCCGCGGGCCTGGCCGAGTTTCAGTGCCGAATCCGGGTTGCGCGCCATGAACACCTTTTCGATGGCCACTTCCTGCGGCTGGTACTGGACGATCAGATCGGCCAGTCCCAGCACCAGGATCTTCATCCGCTGCGGGAAGTCGTCAGCGCCCAGCAACACCAGCGGCTGGTGGTGGACATGGCTGACACGGCCGGCCGCATCGACGTCGATGATGCCGACCCCGGTACGTTGCGAACCGGGGTCGATGCCGAGGATGCGGGTCATCGACGGGCTTAGGCGTGCGCGCCGAGATCGGCGTTGGAGTAGACATCCTGCACGTCGTCGAGGTCTTCCAGCATGTCCAGCAGCTTCTTCACCTGCAGGGCGGTGTCGCCCTCCACGGCAATGTCGTTGTCGGCGCGGAAGGTGATTTCGGCGTGGTCGCTCGGCAGCCCGGCGGCCGCCATCGCATCGCGCACGGCGTGGAAGGCGTCCGGCGCAGTGACCACGTCGATGGAGGCGTCATCGGGGTAGACCACGATGTCGTCCGCACCGGCCTCGATGGCGGCCTCGGTGATGCGGTCTTCGTCTGCGCCCGGCGCATAGCTGATGACGCCCAGGCGCTTGAACATGAACGCCACCGAGCCTTCGGTGCCCATGTTGCCGCCGCACTTGCTGAACGCATGGCGGACATCGGCGACGGTGCGCACCTTGTTGTCGGTCAGGCAGTCGACGATCACGGCCACGCCGCCGGGCGCATAGCCCTCGTAGCGGATCTCTTCGTACTCGACGCCTTCCAGCTCGCCGGTGGCCTTCTTGATCGCCCGCTCGATCACGTCCTTGGACATGTTCGAGGACAGCCCCTTGTCCATCGCCACGCGCAGGCGCGGGTTGTTGTTGGGGTCGCCTCCGCCACCACGCGCGGCAACGCCGATCTCGCGGATGATCTTGGTGAAAATCTTGCCGCGTTTCGCGTCAGACGCGTTTTTGCGGCCTTCGATGGAGGGACCTCTACCCATGGGGGCTTCCGTTTGGCAGCTTCAGGAACAGGGCGCGGATTCTACCTGATCGGGCGCCACATCCGTGTCCACCCCGCCGCAGGACCTGGCGCGGTCAAGCGGCAGCGGAGGCCTGGCCAGGATGAAAGCGTCCGTGGCGCAGGAACTGCGCGGTCTGCCGCGCTGCCTCCAGCGAGAACACCAGCCCGCTGTGGGAACAGCGCACGACACAATGGTCGGCCAGTCCCGGCAAGCGGGTCTCGGCCAGCGCCACGGTGCCGTCGGAGTCTCCCTCCAGCGCCCCCAGCAGGCTGCCGAGGCCGTGCGGGACACAACCGGCGATCAGTCCCACCTTCGCCTCGCCCTGCCAGTCCGGCAGCCCATCCAGCAGCAGTCCGCTGCTGCGCCCGAGCGCTGCGGCCCAGCCGTGTTCGGCCAGGATGCGGGCGGTGCCACTGCCGCGCAGCGGCGATCCCAGGCAGACCACCCGCTGCACCTGCAGGTCCGGCGCCTGACGCAGCGCCTCCAGCGCCACCAGCCCGCCCAGGCTGTGGCCCACCAGCGAGACCGGCCCGCGCTGCTGCAGGCGTTCCAGCAACTGCGGGACGGCCACTTCGGGGCCGCCCAGCACGCTTGAATAGCCGAAGGTCTCGACCTGGAAGCCGCGCGCGCGCAGGCGCCAGGCGAGCGGGCCGACCCAGGCGCGGGCGTTCCAGATGCCATGCAGGAGCAGGACGGAGGGATTCATGTTTCCAGTTTGACGCATCTGACCATCCGGGGCGACCGCTGTGGCGGGCCATCATGGAACTCGACCAGGTTGCCGACCCGTCGCGGCTGCAGCGTCTGCCGGACGTCGAGCAGGGGGCGCCCCCCCACCCAGGCGAGCAGCGCGACGGACTCGCCACCATCCAGGTTCAGGGAAACGTTGGGCGGCGATTGCTGGCGGTCCAGCCGGGCCATCGCCGCCGAAAACGCCGTAAGTGTCCAGCCGGAGTCGGCGCAGCTACGGTCGCCCATGGGGGCCGCGACGAGCCGGATGCGACCACTTCCAGCGCTGGATGGCAGGCTGATCGCAGCCCGTGGGTTGGCATCATGCGCGTGCCACAACACACCGGGCGGAACCAGATCGCCCCGCTCGAAACAGAAATCGGGCGGCAGGCGGTACATCGGATTACCTGCGGCTTTGATCCCGAATACCGGCTCACCGCGCTCTGCCAGAAGGGGCGCACTGGCGAACGAGGAGCCGTCGGCGAACATCATTTGATGATAGTCGCCTGCAAACGCCGAAGGCACGGGCAACGCCGGCTGCTGCCTTCCCCCGGCCGTGTTCAGCGGTCCAATCGGCCGCGGTTCGGGCTGGGCGCTGCAGGCGCGCTGGCGGTAATTGAAGTAGCCGCCGTTGATACGCACGCACGTGCCTGCACGCTCACCGCCGGCAGGTGCCGCGCAGGGGTCGAGCAACGCTTCGCCCTGCACGACGCTGCCGCTGAAACGGCGAGGATCCAGGCTTATCCAGGCAAGCTGCTTTGCGGTGCGGGCGGCCTGCGGCGCAGCCGCAACCTGCAGCCCCATCCTTTCCAGCAACGCCGGTGGTCCTTCCAGCCGCACGGCGATCATCCCTGGCGCGAGCGTGGTGACAGTGATGGCGCGTCGCACGCGCCCGCCCTCCACCACGGCGCGCCAGCGCCCGGCCGTGCGTGCCTCAGCCAGACTGCGGTTGCGCACGCCGGCAGGTTTCAGCACGCATGGGCATTTCACGGAAGACGAGGACGACGACGCGGGAGGGAACACGGGAGAGAGGGGTGGCTCCGCTGGCGAAGACGGGGAAGTAGTCATGGGATCCACGCTGAAGGTGCTGCAGGGATGTCGCTTTCAGCAAGCGCCGCCCAAGGAGGCTGCGAGCCTCCGAAATGGCGCGTGTTGAAAGATGAGTGAATCCTGTAATTCCACCATGGGTAATGCCGATTTACCCGCCAAAATTGCCACTCGAAATCTTCGATTTGATTGATTTCGCAGTGGTTAACGCATGACTCAGGCTTCCCAGCTTCGCAATGCGCAGGCTATGCCTCCGTTTCCCGAAGCTGTATCACGATGACCGCTTACACACAGGCGTGGGCGCTGCCGATCCTGCAGCGCGCCGCGCACCGCCTGCCCCTGCCTTTGGACGTTCCTGCTGCTGCCTACACGCTTCTCGACGAAGGCGGAGTGGAATGGCACCTGGAAGTCACCGACGACCACCTGCTGCTGCACTGCCAGCTGGCCGATGACGGGCTGCGCTGCAGTGAACACCGGCTGCGCGCCCTGCTCGCCCACCATCACGACCCGCACGCCATGGGCGGCGCCTGCATCGCCCTGGACATCAGCAGCGGTGTACTGCGGCTGATCCAGGCCCATGCCCGCGAGTCGCCCGCCCTGGACGACCTGCCAGGTGCATTGCAGCGCCTGCAGTGCATTCGCCGCCACCTGCTCGCCTCCCTCTGACCCTTCGGATCCCCACATGCCGACGTTGACCATTTCCCAGACCTCCCCCGCCCTGCTGCCCCCTGCGCCGCCGCATGCACCGGCGTCTCCCATCCACGAGCACGCCTCGCTGCTGTTCTGCGCGGCCGGACCGGCCGCGCCGGTCCTCAACCAGTCGCGGGCCGCAGCCGAGTTCGACGTCGGGCGTGATTGGCAGAAGTTCATCGCCGGCTGGCCATGCGTCACGATGATGGGCCGCAGTGTCGAAGTCCCTGCCGCAGAACAGCGGATCCGTCCGGCGACCTTCTTCTCCGCGGCCAACCCTGCCGACAGCGCCACCCGCGACCTGTATCTGCAGGCCTACCAGAACCATTCGCATGACAACCAGAGCGTCCGTCAGGAAATTGGCCAGGCCGCCTTGGCCCAGGTGCGCGAGCAGGCGCAGCGCCTGGACCTGCAGGTGCCCCTGCAGGACGTCAAGACACGACAGGCCTATCGGATGGACCCCGCCACCGGCCAGGGCGTGCCGTACCTGCATGCCCGCGACATGCCGTTCCGCGCGGCGCTGGATGCCGCCGATGCAGCAATCCACACCTTCCTGCCGGGCTATGCCACGGGTGATCGCTATTCATTGATCCTCGCCACGTTGATCAATCCACGGCTCAACGTGTCCATCGCCTACAGCCGCGGCAACGCAGCCGAACAACATCATGCCCGCGAAGCCTTCGAGGTCATCCGCAGCGCGCTGGGGACCAGCGGGCAGCAGGATGCAGCGCATCGCGTGTCGCTGTACGAATACACCGGTGCAAGCCTGAAGAATGCGCGTGAATCGCTGGACGACAGCGCTACGCGTGCTGATTTCAAGCACGTGGCGGGTGCGCCCTCGCCGCTGGTCGGCGGCGACGAGCATGAGGCCACGCACGTGTTCCACATATCCGCCACGACCGAGCTGATCGCGCGTCGCTTCCGCGATCCGGACCTGTCGCCTGAAGCGCGCTGCATCGATGTCCGCGACAAACTCGTCGCGCTGGTCCACCCGGTCGAGCGCGAACGCATCGATGCACTGGTCGACACGGTCATCGCCGAACAGGGCATCCAGCCCGGCGCGGCCGCGTTGTGGATCGCCGATCGCGAATACGCCAATGCCCGCGAGGCAGAGGCCATTTCAAGGCCAATGATGTTCGAGCAGATCGCCGACGCACTGGAACACGCAGGCTCGCCGGTGTATTGCATCGCCGATACTTATATCAACCGCGCACGCGATGAGAACGGTGAGGATCGTCTCACCGACCGCCATCCGTACCGACCGAAGCTGCATCCCCATATCGGCCGCTTCTGGGCAGCGGAACTGGATGGTGAGCGCGTGCTGGCCCCTCGCGAGCATCAGTGGTACTTCATGCACAAGCTGCTGGATACCGTCGGTGGCCCGGTGATCGGCATCCGTAGCGGCGCACTGGAACCGTTCGCGCTGATGGGACACCAGGTGATCTACCTGGAGCACAAGGACATGTTCACCCCCGAACGCCACGCCTGCTGGCAGGGAGTCATTCCCTACCACCGGCTGATCACCAACCACACCACCGGCTACCTCAACAAGGAAAGCGAAACCTTCCGCGACAACGCGCTGCGCAGCCTGCTCAGCGAGACCCTGCAGCGCAGGCTGGAACGGGGTGCCGCAGATCCGGTGTACGGACCTTGGCCCGATCGGCAGCAGTCGCTGTCCCGGATGGAGGACGACCTGGCCCGCGGCCTCCTCAGCAGCAACGAACTGAAACTGCTGGTAGCGATGACGCGCAGCCGTACAACGGCGATGCAGACCGCTGCGTTGCCCGGCACCTTCGGCGCCGCACCGGGCGCCAGCTGATCTGGACGGTGCTCATGCTGTCGCCGGGGTATCGGCGGCAGCGACCAGCGGCCGCCGCAGGATGAACTCAAGGTCGTTGGTTTCACCGACCGGGAACAGGTACTCGCCCACTTTCTGGAAGCCGTAGCGGGCATAGAAGCGCTGCGCGCCGAAGTTTTCCGACCACACCCCCAGCCACAGCGGGCGCGGGCCGCCGCGCTCCAGCCAGGCCAGCGCGGTCTCCAGCAACCGGCTGCCCCAGCCGCAACTCTGCTCGGCCTTGATCAGGTACAGCCGCTTCAGTTCGCCGTCGCCGGGCTGCACGTCCGGATGCGGCAGGCCGCATGGACCGGCCGCCGCGTGGCCGATCGCCACACCGTCATGTTCCAGCAGCCACACCGCGTAATCCGGGTGCGCCAGGATGATCCGCTGGCGCTCCACCGCATAGTTTTCGTCGAGGAAATCCTGCAGGTGCCGGGGCGGATACAGATGGCCGAAGGTCTCGGTGAAGGTGCGCGCGGCCAGCACCGACAGGATCGCAGCGTCGTCGACGCTGGCACGGCGGATCGCATAGGAACCCAGGACCATGTGCTTGCCTCGTAGCATCGAGCCGTCGCGACGGCGTGGTTGGGAAAGGCTGCCGGCCTGTGCACGACAGCCCTTGGAGCGGCCTCAGCCCTTCTTGGGACGTACCTGGATGTGCACTTCGGCCAGCTGCGCATCGGCGATCGGCGACGGTGCATCGGTCATCAGGCACTGCGCGCCGGTGGTCTTCGGGAACGGGATGACGTCGCGGATCGACTCGGTACCGGCCATCAGCGCGGCGATGCGGTCGATGCCGAAGGCGATGCCACCGTGCGGCGGCGCGCCGTAGTTCAGCGCATCCAGCAGGAAGCCGAACTTGGCACGGGCTTCTTCGGCATCGATGCCGAGCAGCTCGAACACCGCGCTCTGCATGTCCGGACGGTGGATACGGATCGAGCCGCCGCCGATCTCGTTGCCGTTGAGCACCATGTCATAGCCGCGCGACACCGCGGTCCTGGCATGCGCGCGCAGATCGGCGATGTCATCCACCGCAGGCGCGGTGAAGGGGTGGTGCAGGGCGACGTAGCGCTGCGCTTCCTCGTCCCATTCGAACATCGGGAAGTCAGTCACCCACAGCGGTGCCCAGCCATCGGCGACCAGGCCGAAGTCCTTGCCCGCCTTCAGACGCAGCGCGCCCATGAAATCGGACACCTTGTTGTAGCCGCCCGCGCCGAAGAACACAATGTCCCCATTGCCAGCGCCGACGTGGGCCAGCAGCGCAGCAAAGCCGTCTTCGGTGAAGAATTTCTGGATCGGCGAGCTGACCTCGCCGGTGTCGCTGATCTTGATGTAGGCCAGGCCCTTGGCGCCGTATTTGGCGGCGTGGGCGGCGTACTCGTCGATCTGCTTGCGGCTCAGGCTGCCACCGCCCGGGATGCGCAGCGCGGCGACGCGGCCGTCGGCATCGTTGGCGGCCGTGCTGAACACCGGGAACCCGCTGGACTTGACCAGCTCGGCCACGTCCACCAGCTCCAGCGTGATGCGCAGGTCCGGCTTGTCCGAACCATAACGACGCATCGCCTCGGCCCAGGTCATGCGCGGGAAGCGGGCGGCCAGCTCCACGTCGACCACCTCCTTGAAGATGCCGCGGATCATGTCCTCGACGAAATCCTGCACGTCCTGCTCGCGCACGAAGGCGAATTCCATGTCCAGCTGGGTGAACTCCAGCTGGCGGTCGGCACGCAGGGCCTCGTCGCGGAAGCAGCGCGCGATCTGGTAGTAGCGGTCGAAGCCGGCCACCATCAGGATCTGCTTGAACAGCTGGGGGCTCTGCGGCAGCGCGTAGAACTCGCCCGGGTGCATGCGCGCCGGCACCAGGAAGTCCCGCGCGCCTTCCGGGGTGGCCTTGGTCAGGATCGGGGTTTCGATGTCCTGGAAGCCACGCTCGTCCAGGTGGCGGCGCAGCGCCTGCACCAGCTTGATGCGGGTGCGCTGCATGCGCTGCATCTCCGGGCGGCGCAGGTCCAGGTAACGGTACTTCAGGCGGGTTTCTTCGCCCGGGTTCTCGTGTGCATGGAACGGCAACGGCGCGGCCTTGTTGAGCACGGTGATGGCGGTGGCGATCACTTCGACCTTGCCGGTGGCCATCTTGTCGTTGACTGCGTGGCGGGCACGCACCACGCCTTCCACCTGCAGCACGTCCTCGTAACCGAGCGAGGCGGCCACGGCGAACACTTCGGCATTGTCGACCTCCACCGTCACCTGCACGATGCCCTCATGATCGCGAAGATCGATGAAGCACACGCCGCCCTGGTTACGGGCCACGTCGGTCCAGCCGGCGAGGGTGACAGTCTGGCCGATCAGGGTCTCGTCGACCAGGCCGCAGAAGTGGGTACGCATGGGGGAAAGCTCCGCTGTTGTACGCCGGCGCCAGGAAGGACCGGAAAGCCCGTTATTCTGGGGCCGAGCCCCCACCGGGGGCAAATCCTCGGCAGTCACGCCGATTTAATCCAGTTCGTTCCTATATTCGCGCACCATCGACCGCTCGGGGATGTCGCCATGAACCGCTGGACCCTGGCCTGCCTGGCCGCCGCGCTTGCCTGCTCTGCCCCGCTGTTTCCCGCCCATGCCCAGATCGGCACACGTGCCTATGCGCCGGAGAACCTGACCCAGCTTTCCAGCAGTGACCGGACCCGGGTGATCAGCCAGGAGTATGCCGAACAGTCCAACGGACGCCGTATTCCCGATGACCAGCTGCGGTTCTACCTGGCCCAGGTCAACTCCGGATGGGGCTTTTCGCGCATCAAGCAGGACATCGCCACCTCGCTGCGCGGAGGTGGCAGCGGTGGCAACGGCGGCAACTGGGGCGGCGGCGGGCAGAACGGCGGCAACATCCGCTGCGAGAGCCAGAACAACCGCGAGCGGGTCTGCAACACGGGCTGGCGCAATGCCCGGCTGGTCCGGCAGATCTCCGGCACGGCCTGCGTGGAAGGCCGCACCTGGGGCACCCGTAATGGTGCGGTCTGGGTCAACGGCGGCTGCCGCGGCGAGTTCGCCGAAGCCCGCGGCTCCAGCGGAGGCAACTGGGGCGGCGGCTGGGGCGGGGCCAACAACAACTACAGTGTTACCTGCAGCAGCAACGACAAGCGCCGCTCCAGCTGCGCGTGGGAAGCACGCCGCGGCCGCCCGGTGCTGATCGAACAGCTGTCCGGCAGCGCCTGTCGCGAAAACCAGACCTGGGGCTACAGCAATGGCAGCCTGTGGGTCGCCAACGGCTGCCGCGCGCGCTTCGGCGTGCGCTGACCCGCTCCGGGTAGTGACGGCCGCTGGCCGTCCGATTGCTGGCCTGCTGCCTGGTGGGTGACGGCCGTTGGTCGTCACGCTATTGCCGCTGCGCTCGCCGAGCATGGCTCGGCGCTACCCCTGCTTCGGTAGTGACGACCGTTGGTCGTCACGCCCTGCCGCTGCGCTCGCCGAGCATGGCTCGGCGCTACCCCTGCTTCGGTAGTGACGACCGTTGGTCGTCACGCCCTGCCGCTGCGCTCGCCGGGCATGGCTCGGCGCTACCCGGCGGATCCCTCCGGAGACGGCGTGCGCGCGCCCCACGGTGCTGGTGGCAATGCCACCGGCCGCGAAAGGTCGAATACCACGCGGAAGCGTCGCCCATCGGGCCGGGTCAATTCGTAGACGAACTGCCGATCCGGATCGATCTCCATCGCCCAGGTGTTATGCGTGGACGCCAGCATGTCCGCCTTGCGGAACATCGCCACCGAATCGGTGTCGGCCGGGAACTCCTGGCGCTGTGCCGTACCCGGGCGCCTGCTGTCGCCGCCATACAGGCTGATCGCATCCGGGCTGCCGTCGGCATGCCGGTGGTCGTGCTTCAGGCGCAGCCCGCTCTCGGTACGGCTCAGCACCCAGGTGCGCGAATGGTCATCGCCGACGTGGAACGGTATCCGCAGCTGGTGGGCCGGGTCCTCGCAGCCCCGCACGTGCATCACCAGCCGCTTGCCCGCGAACGGGTCCGGGCCGGTGCTGGCCGGGTTGTCTTCCACCACCTGTCCAGCAAAGGCCTTGCCACAGTAGGCGGCCACGCTGGCAAGGAAAGCATCGGCCGGCGCGTTGGACACTTCCTGCGCCACCGGATCAGGGGAAGGGTCGCTGCACCCTGCAAGGGCCAGCAGCATAGTGAGGGAAGAGGTCCGGAGCAGGTTCATCGCTCCACCCTACCCAGCCAAGCCGCATGGCGCAAACCCTCTGTGCTTACTCGCTCTTCGCAGGTGCCGCCGCTGCGGGCTTTTCCGCCAGGTTCTTCTTGTTGGAGCCAAAATCGGTCTCATACCAGCCTCCGCCAGCCAGCCGGAACGAGGGCGCGGTGATCTGCCGCTTCACCGTTTCCTTGCCACAGGACGGGCACTGCGTCGGGTCTGCATCGGCAATCTTCTGCAGGCGGTCAAAGGCGTAGCCGCAGTCGGCGCAGGCGAATCCGTAGATCGGCATCGTAGTTGTCAGGTAGGAAATCAGGCGCGCATGTTAAGGCATTGCAAGCGGCCCGGCAGGCCCCCTGTGTTAAGGTCGGTGACGTGTTTGCCAAACCTTCCCCACGAAGGTCGCACCCATGTTGCGGCTGACTTCACTGCTGCTTGGCGTGGCTTTGCTGCTTACCGGCGGCGGTCTGCTGGGCACCCTGCTGGCTGTGCGCGGCGGGCTGGAAGGCTTCAGCGCCAACGCGCTGGGCTGGGTGATGTCCGGTTATTTTGCCGGCTTCTTCGTTGGCACTTTCACTGCCCCGCCGCTGATCCGGCGCATGGGCCACAGCCGCGCCTTCGCCTTCCACGCCGCCCTCGCCACCATGGCGGTGCTGCTGCATCCGCTGTGGCTGGATCCGTGGGGCTGGGGCCTGCTGCGGGTGGTCACCGGCATCGCGTTGGTCGGCCTGTATACCGTCATCGAAAGCTGGCTCAACGCCGAACCCGATCCGCAGCGGCGCAGCCGGGTGTTTTCGCTGTACATGATGATCAACCTGTCCGCGCTGGCACTGGGGCAGGTGCTGCTGATGCTTGGCGATGCGGGCGCGGCGGCGATGTTCACCGTCACCGCACTGCTGGTGTGCGCGGCGATGCTGCCGGTCACCGCCACCCGCCTGCAGCAGCCGGACGTGCCCAACGTGCCGCGTCTCAAGCTTGGCAACCTGTATACCCTGGCGCCGGTGGCCACCGTGGCCGCCGGCCTGTCCGGGCTGGCGATGGGTCCGTTCTGGGGCCTGTTGCCGGTATTCGCCGGGGACATCGGCCTCAGCGGCGATGGCGTGCCGTTGTTCATGCTGGCCGCCATCGCCGGCGGCGCCCTGCTGCAATGGCCGCTCGGCCGCATCAGCGATGGCCACGACCGGCGTATCGGCCTGATGACCGTAAGCCTGGCCGCCGCCGGACTGGCGGTGCTGGCGGCCATGCCATTGATCCAGCAGCAGCTGCACGTAATGTTCCTGCTGGTGTTCTGCTACGGCGGGCTGGTGTTCGCGCTGTACCCGTTCGCGGTGGCGCACATGCTCGATTACCTGGCCAGCGAAGACCTGCTGTCCGGCTGCAGCAGCCTGCTGCTGGTGCATGGCGTCGGCGCGGCGGTCGGTCCGGCCATCGCCGGCGCGCTGATGAGTCGCTTCGGCGCCCCCGCGCTGCCGCTGTACTTCGCGGCCGTGTTGACCTGCCTGGCCGTCTTCACCGGCATGCGGCTGCTTTCGCACGCCCGCCTGCGTACCCATCCGGCACCGTTCCGCGCGATGTTGCGCACCACGCCTTCGGCGCTGGAACTGATGCCCGAAACCGAAACTCCCCTCCACCCTGAAAAGGAACCGCATTGACTGTTGGAAGCCCTCCCTCTGCTACCGAACCCGTAATCCCCGCTGTTGAAACCGCAGCACCGCCGCAACTGATATTGGCCACCGACCTGGATGGCACCTTCCTGGCAGGCAGCGCCGAACAGCGCCACCGCCTCTACCGGCTGATCGACCAGCATCCCGGGATCCAGCTCATTTTCATCACCGGCCGCGGGCTGGAAGCCGTGTTGCCGCTGCTGTCCGATCCCTCGATCCCGCGCCCGGACTACATCGTCTGCGATGTCGGTGCCACCGTGGTCGATGGCCACACCCTGCAACCCCTGCAGCCGCTTCAGTCGATGATCGAAGCGCACTGGCCCGGCGAGCACGTGGTGGCTGCCGCGATGCGCCCCTACACCGCGCTGCAGCGCCAGGACGTGCCGCAGGAACGCCGCTGCTCGTACTTCTGCGATCCGAAGACGCTCGCACCGCTGCGCGCGCAGATCGAACAGACCGCACGCTCGCTGGGCTGCGATGTGCTGTATTCGGCCGACCGTTATCTCGACATCCTGCCGCCGGGCACCGACAAGGGACGCACGCTGGCCGCGCTGGCGCGCACGCTGGGGCTGCCCGTGGAGCGCATCCTGGTCGCCGGTGACACCCTCAACGACCTTTCCATGTACGTCGCCGGGTTCCGCGGCGTGTGTGTGGGCCAGTCCGAACCGGCACTGCTGGAGGCCACCGCCGGGCAACAGCGCACCCTGCACGCGCAGGCCCCCGGCTGCGGCGGCATCCTCGAAGCAATCACCCATTTCAAGCTGCTCGACGCCCGCGATCCCCACCTGGCCGCACCCGCGCCGGTATCGCACGACGGCGCCCAGCTGCTGATGGTCTACCATCGCCTGCCCTTCGATGAAGCGATCGAGGACGGCAAGCTGGTGCAGCGTCCGCCGCGCTCGCCGAACGGCATCATTCCCTCGCTGTTGAGCTTCTTCAAGGGCGGGCAGAAAGGCAGCTGGATCGCCTGGGGCATCGATGATCCCAAGCACCGGCCGTTCCAGCGCCACGTGCAGGTGGACCAGGCGCAATACCCCACCCTGCGCGCCACCCGCGTCCCCCTGAGCCGGCAGGAAGTGGACATCTTCTACAAGCGCTTTTCCAAGGAAGCGTTCTGGCCGATGCTGCACGTGTTCTGGGAACGCGCGCGCTTCCGCGAAGACGACTGGCAGGTGTTCCTGAAGGTCAACCGCAAGTTCGCCGAAGCCACCGCGGCCGAAGCGGCGCACGGGGCCACCGTATGGATCCACGACTACAACCTGTGGATGGTGCCGGCCTACCTGCGCGAGCTGCGCCCGGACGTCAAGATCGCCTTCTTCCACCACACCTATTTCCCTTCGGCGGATGTGTTCAACGTGGTGCCGTGGCGCCGCGAGATCATCGGCAGCCTGCTTTCGTGCGATTACATCGGCTTCCACATCCCGCGCCAGGTGGAGAACTTCGTGGACGTGGTCCGCGGTGCCGCACCGGTGGAGCGCCTGGCCTGGGAAAACTGCGCCCCGCGCTTCCTTACCTACGGCTGCGCGGTGGGGCTGGACACCATGACCACCCGCCTGCGCGTGGGCGACCGCGATGTCGCCTTGGGTGCCCATCCGGTCGGCACCGACCTCGGCCGCATCCACGACACCCTGGCGCGCGGCGACGTGCGCAACGACATCTTCAAGCTCCGCCGCGAAATCGGCGCGCGCAAGCTGGTGCTGTCGGTGGAACGGCTGGACTACACCAAGGGCACGCTGGCCAAGCTGGAAGCCTTTGAACGGGTGCTGGAGCAGCATCCGGAGCAGTGCGGCAAGGTCACCCTGCTGATGGTCTGCGTGCCGGCCGCACGCGAAATGACCGTGTACCGCACCCTGCAGAACCAGATCGAACAGGCGGTCGGCCGCATCAACGGCCGCTTCGCCCGGCTGGACTGGACGCCGGTGCGCTTCTTCGCCAAGGCCCTGCCGTTCGAGCAGGTGGTGGCGCACTATGCGGCCGCGCAGGTGATGTGGATCACCCCGCTGCGCGATGGCCTGAACCTGGTGGCCAAGGAGTTCATCGCCACCCATGGCATCGAAGGCAGCAACGGGGTGCTGGTGTTGAGCGAGTTCGCCGGTGCGGCCGCTGAGCTGAAAGGCGCGGTATTGACCAATCCGCATGATCCGGCCGATCTGGCCGCCGGCCTGATGCAGGCGCTGCTGATGCCTGAAGAAGAGGCCGAAGCGCGCCAGCGCCAGCTGCACGGCATCGTGGAGTACTACGACGTGGACCGCTGGGGACGCGAGTTCCTGGAAGCAGTGGAAGGCAGCGGCAAGGCCGCCTAGCACCCGGTGTCGAGCAGGCTCGACACTACTTGCGTAGCGGGCGAGCTTGCTCGCCCTGCGTCAGCCGGTCATCCGCTCCGCCAGCGCGGCCACCCGGGCCAGCACCGCATCGCGCTGGCCGCCGTCCACGCTGGCGCCCTGCAGGTAAGCGGTGAGCACCCACGCGGTGCCACCGCCCAGCGGCCACAGCACGCCGATGTCGTTGCGCGTGTCCTTGCCGTTGCTGCCGGTCTTGTCACCGACCCGCCATCGCTTGTCCAGCCCGGCCCGCAGCGTCGCATCGCCGGTCTCGTTGTCGATCAGCCAGTCCGCCAGCTGCTGCCGCGATGCCGGCCGCAGCGCATCGCCGAGCACGAACCGCTGCAGGCTGGCCGCGCTGGCGGCGGGACTGGTTGTGTCGCGCGGGTCGCCCAGCGTGAACCGGTTGAGTTCCGGCTCGTACCGGTCACTGCGGGTCACCGCATCACCGTGGGAACGCATGAACGCCGTCAGCGCCGGCGGCCCGCCCAGGTGGCGCAGCAGCAGGTTCGCCGCCGGGTTGTCGCTGGTCACCATCGTCGTGCGGCACAGGTCGCGCACGCTCAGGTCCTTGCCCACGTGCCGGCGGGTCGTCGGCGCATGGTCGATCAGGTCCTCCGCGCGCATCGGCAGCCGCTCGTCGAGGAAGCCCGGCTGCCGCTCGGCGCGGTGCAGCGCTGCGGCCGCGAGCATCCACTTGATCGTGCTGCACATCGGGAAGCGTTCGTCCTGGCGGTGCCCCACCCGCTTGCCGGTGCGGGTGTCCAGCAGGGTCACCCCGAGCCGCCCGCCGCTGGCTTTTTCCAGCGCGGCGAAGTCCGCAGCCGTGGCGATGGTGGCCGCAGCCGGGCCGGGCGCGCTGCGTGCCGGGCCCGGAACGGCAAGTGATGATGCCAGCGCGAGGGCACTGGTCTGCAGGAAATGGCGGCGCGACAGCATGGGCGTTCTCCAGACGGTGAGGTCCCCATGGTGGTCGCCGGCAGACCTACCGACCATCGCGACCTTTCAGGGTAAGCCCCATGAAATTCTCATGGCTGGACGCTCGTGATCCATGCCCCGCGACCAGATAGCCGCGGCACGCTACCATCCGCCATCAATCCAGCTCAACACGGCATCGCATGTTGTCGCCTTCGCTTCCGCTCAACGCACTGCGCGCCTTCGAGGCCGCCGCGCGCCACCAGAACCTGACCCGCGCCGCGCTGGAACTGTGCGTGAGCCAGGCCGCGCTCAGCCATCAGATCCGCGGCCTGGAAGACCGGCTGGGCGTTCGCCTGTTCCATCGGCTGCCCCGTGGCGTGGCGCTCACCGATGAGGGCGCGGCGCTGTATCCGGTGATGAACGAGGCCTTCCAGCGGATCAGCCTGGCGCTGGCCCGCTTCACCGGCAGCGGCGAGAAAGAAGTCCTGACGCTGGGCGTGGTCGGCACCTTCGCCACCGGCTGGCTGTTGCCGCGGCTTGCCGATTTCCAGGCCGCCCATCCAGACATCGAGCTGCGCCTGCAGACCCACAACAACCGCATCGACCTGGCTGGCGAGGGTCTGGACCTGGCCATCCGCTTCGGCGAGGGCGACTGGCAGGGGCAGGTCTGCACGCGCGTGCTGCCCGCGCCATTCGCGCCATTGTGCGCACCGGGCCTGGCGCGCCGCCTGCGCGTGCCCGCCGACCTCGCCGGTCTGCCGCTGCTGCGTTCCTACCGCGCTGATGAATGGCCGCGCTGGCTGCAGGCCGCAGGCATCACCGGGCTGGAAGCGCGCGGGCCGGTTTTCGACTCCTCGTTGACCCTGGCTGCCGCGGCGACCAGCGGCGCCGGCATCGCGCTGCTGCCGCTGTGCATGTTCGAACAGGAACTGGCCGAGGGCCGGTTGCAGCAACCGTTCGCGCAGACTGTCGAGCTGGGCAGCTACTGGCTGACACGGCTGCGTTCACGCAGCGAACGCGAGCCCGCGCGGCGGTTCGCCGCGTGGCTGCAGGGCGCGGCCTGACGCCCCTGTGCGTGCGGACCTTGGTCCGCACGCGCAGACGGCAGTCAACCTTCCAGCAGCGCCATCCACGCCGCTTCGGCCTTCTCCAGCAGCGCTGCGGTCGCTTCGCGATCGCGCCCCAGCACCGCCATGCGCGTGGCATCGGCGTAGTTGGACGGATCGGCCAGCTGCCGGTCCAGCTCGGCAAGGCTGGCTTCCAGCTCGGCCACCTTGCCCTCCGCGGCCGCCAGCTTGTGCGGGTTGGGCGCCTTCTTCTGCACCACCTGCACCACCGGCTCGGTCTTCACCGCCACCGGTGCAACGGCCTCGGCCAGCTTGGCCTTGGTGCCCTGCGCCTGCGGTCGCGTACGCAGCCACGCCGCGTACTCATCCAGGTCGCCGTCGAACGGTTCCACCACGCCATCGGCCACGCGCCAGAACGTGTCGCAGACCAGCCCGATCAGATGCCGGTCATGCGACACCATCACGATGGCGCCCTCGAAATCACTCAGCGCTTCGGCCAGCGCCTCACGCATTTCCAGGTCAAGGTGGTTGGTCGGCTCATCGAGCAGCAGCACGTTCGGCTGCTGGTAGGCGATCAACGCCAGCGCCAGCCGTGCACGTTCGCCACCGGAGAAGCCATCCACCGACTCGAACGCGCGGTCACCGGCGAAATTCCACTTGCCGAGGAAATCACGGAACGACTGGTTCGGCGCGTCCGGGGCGATGTCGCGGAAGTGCTCCATCGGCGACTGGCCTTCGTGCAGTGACTCCACCGTATGCTGGGCGAAGTAACCGATCTTCAGGTCCGGATGCGCGGCACGATCACCACTGATCGGATCCAGCTCGCCGACCAGGGTCTTCACCAGGGTCGTCTTGCCGGCGCCGTTCGGGCCCAGCAGGCCGATGCGCTGGCCCGCTTCCAGGCCGAAGCCGACGTTGTGCAGGATCACCGAATCGGCGCCGTAACCGGCCTCCACGTGGTTCAGGCGGATCAGCGAGAACGGCAGCTTGGCCGGCGGCGCGAACTCGATGCGGAACTCGCGCTCGGCCCGCACAGCTTCCGTACCGGCCATCTTCGCCAGGCGCTTCATGCGGCTCTGCGCCTGCGCGGCCTTGGACGCGGTGGCCTTGAAGCGGTCGATGAAGCTCTGCAGGTGGGCGCGCTCGTTCTGTTCCTTCTCGTGGGCGATCTGCTGCTGGCGCAGCTGCTCCGAACGCTGGCGTTCGAAGTCGGTGTAGCCGCCGGTGTACAGCTTGGCGCCGCCGTTATGCAGGTGCAGCGTGTGGGTCGCCACGTTGTCCAGGAACTCGCGGTCATGCGAGATCAGCAGCAGCGTGCCGGGATACTTCAGCAGCCACTGTTCCAGCCAGTACACCGCATCCAGGTCCAGGTGGTTGGTCGGCTCATCGAGCAGCAGCAGGTCGCTGGGCATCATCAGCGCGCGAGCCAGGTTCAGGCGCACGCGCCAGCCGCCGGAGAACGAGGACACCGCACGGTGATGCGTATCCGCCGGGAAACCCAGGCCATGCAGCAGCTTGCCGGCGCGCGCTTCGGCATCGTAGGCACCGACTTCGGCCATCTTCGTATGCGCTTCGGCCACCGCTTCCCAGTCCTCGCGGGCCGTCGCGGCGGCTTCTTCGGCCAGCACTGCGGCCACCACCACGTCGCCGCCCAGCACGAAGCTCAACGCCGGGTCTGGCAGTGAGGGCGTTTCCTGGGCCACGCTGGCAATACGCACCTTGCCGGGCAGGTCGACATCGCCCTTGTCGGCTTCCAGTTCGCCCTGCACGGCGGCGAACAGACTGGACTTGCCGGCACCGTTGCGGCCAACCACGCCCACCCGGTAACCGGCATGCAGGGTCAGGTCGACGTTGGACAACAGCAGCCGCTCGCCGCGGCGCAAGGCGAAATTACGGAGGGAGATCATCGGGGGGTCCATATAACGGAATGGAATGTGCTGGTGAGCACCTTTCCTGCGACGCAATTCTAACGTTAACGAATACTTGACGTATCCCGGCAGCGCGCCAAGGTCGTTCCTCTCTCTCCCACGGAGGTCGGCCGGCGCCCTTCCGGGCGCCTCCCCACGAAGCTGTCCTTGCGGCTAAATTGTTGCTTCTGCAACGGTTTTTTGACGTTACCGTCATTTGACAGCGGATTAAATTGTCGTTAATTGCTGTATTGCGCACCGCAACAACGCCGTCCCGCTCCCCGAGATGTCGCCCCGGTGCCTCCCCCAACCGGAGCCACGTCCTGATGACCCGCAAGACCAGCCAACTCGCCGCCGCCGTCGCCCTGGTGCTCGGCGCGTCCGCCTTCTCCGCCGCCGCACAGACCGCCAATACGCTCGACACGGTGATCGTCACCGGCACCCGCGTGGCCGACCGTACGGTCGCCGAATCGCAGTCGCCGATCGACATCATCACCCCCGAGGCGCTGCAGTCCACCGGCACCTCCGAACTGGCCACCGCGCTCTCGCGCGCCCTGCCCTCGCTGAATTTCCCGCGGCCGGCGCTCACTGACGGCACCAGCGGCATCCGCCCGGCGCAGCTGCGTGGGCTGTCCCCGGACCAGGTGCTGGTGCTGGTGGACGGAAAGCGCCGCCACACCTCGGCGATGATCAATGTCAACGGCAGCATCGGCCGTGGCTCCTCGGCGGTGGACATCAACGCCATCCCGATCGGCGCCATTGAACGCGTGGAAGTGCTGCGCGACGGTGCTTCGGCCCAGTACGGTTCAGACGCCATCGCCGGTGTCGTCAACATCGTGCTCAAGGGCAGCGGCAGCGGTGGCAGCCTGTCCATCGACCACGGCCAGTACGCGGCCGGCGACGGCAACAAGAACCAGCTCTCCGGCGACGCCGGTTTCACCTTCGGCGACGGCCGCGGCCAGGTCCACCTGGCGGGCCAGTACAGCCAGCAGGACGAAAGCAACCGCGCCGGGCCCTACCTGGGCACGACGCCGAATACCGGCAACTTCCCCGACATCGGCGAAAAGACCTTCGTGGTCGGCGATCCGCAGGTCGATGCATCGGCGGTCTCTGCCAACGCCAGCTTCGCCTTCAGCGACAACGTCACCGGTTACGCCAACGCACTGCTCAGCAACCGCGACATTACCTCCTTCGCGTTCTACCGCTCGCCCAACCACAGCGGCCAGACCGCCTTGCTGGCCCAGGTCTATCCGGACGGCTACGTGCCGCAGATCAACCAGTACTCCAAGGACCGTTCGGTCGTGGCCGGCGTCAAGGGCAGCACCGAAAGTGGCTGGACCTGGGACCTGAGCGCCAACCACGGCGAGAACACGCTCGACTTCCACACCCGCAACAGCATCAATTACAGCCTCGGCGCCACCAGCCCGAGCGACTTCTACGACGGCACCCTGAAGTACACCCAGGACATCTTCAACGCCGACTTCACCAAGTCGCTGGACTGGGGCCTGGCCTATCCGGTCACCTTGTCCTTCGGTGGTGAATACCGCCGCGAGACCTGGGAGCAGCGTCCGGGTGAACCGGACTCCTACACCGGCAGCGGTGCGCAGGGCTTCGCCGGCTTCACCCCGATCAATGCCGTCGACGAGGACCGCCACAACTACGCGGTGTACGCCGGGCTGGAAGCGGACCTGACCGACAAGTTCTCCGCCGGTGTCACCGGTCGCTACGAGGACTATTCGGACTTCGGCGACAAGTTCTCCGGCAAGCTGTCGGCGCGCTACGCCTTCACTGACAAGGTCGCCCTGCGCGCCACTGCCTCCAGTGGCTTCCGTGCGCCTTCGCTGGCCCAGCAGAGCTACCAGGCGGTCACCAGCACGATCGTCAACGGCAGCTTCGTCGAGCGCGGCACCTTCCCGGCCGCCAGCGCCGCTGCACAGGCTCTCGGTTCGGCACCGCTGAAGGCGGAAACCTCCACCTCCTACAGCGTCGGCCTGGTGCTGCAGCCGATCGACCGCCTGTACCTGACCGTGGATGCGTACCAGATCGAGATCGACGACCGCATTGCGCTGTCGTCCAACATCACCACCACCGGCAACACCGCCGTGGCCGACCTGCTGACCGGCCTGGGCCTGCCGCAGGTCACCGCGTTCTCCTACTTCACCAACGGCCTGGACACCCGCACCCGCGGCGTCGATGCCGTGGCCAGCTACACCGTGCCGTTCAGCGCGAGCAGCCTGGAGCTGACCGCCGCCTACAGCTACAACGACACCGAAGTGCAGAAGTTCGATGCCTCGCCGGCGGCCTTCCAGGCCCTCGGCATCACCCAGGCGCTGATCGGGCGTGATGAGATCGGCCGCATCGAAGACAGCTTCCCGCGCGACAAGGCCATCGTCAGCGGCACGTGGCGGTCGGACCATTGGGAGCTGGGCCTGGCCGCCACCCGCTACGGCAGCTTCACCGTGCGCAACTCGGCCACCGCCACCCGCGACCAGACCTACGATGCGAAATGGGTGCTGGATGCTTCGGCCAGCTACAAGCCCAGCGAGAACTGGACCCTGACCCTGGGTGCGGACAACCTGCTGGACGAATACCCGGACCGCACCGTGGACCTGCAGAACTCCACCTGGGGCATGCTGCCGTACAGCAATTACTCGCCGTTCGGCTTCAACGGCGCCTACGTCTACGGCCGCATCCGCTACACCTGGTAAGGGCCGGCCGGGCCTGGCCCGGCGCGGTCGCATGGAACTGCAACAGACGCCGGGCAATGCCCGGCGTTTGCCGTATCGGGGCCCATCGGTGAAAATCGGGACATCCCCCGATTCACCTGCGAGACCTGATGCACCATGACACCGACCTGATCAACATCGTTGCCGTTGGCCTCGGGCTCGCCTTCATCTTCGGCGCGCTGGCCAACAAGCTGCGCTTGTCTCCGTTGGTCGGGTATCTGGTTGCTGGCATCTGCGTAGGTCCATTCACTCCCGGCTTCGTCGCCGACCAGGCGCTGGCCAACCAGCTGGCCGAACTGGGCGTCATGCTGCTGATGTTCGGCGTCGGCCTGCATTTTTCGCTGAAGGACCTGATGGCGGTGAAGGCCATCGCCATCCCCGGGGCGATCGGCCAGATCCTGGTCGCCACCCTGCTCGGCTGGGGCGTGGCCAGCCTGATGGGCTGGCCGGCCATCCACGGCATCGTGTTCGGTTTCTCGCTGGCCACCGCCAGTACCGTGGTGCTGCTGCGGGCGATGGAAGAACGCCGGCTGCTGGAAAGCCTGCGCGGCAAGATCGCGGTGGGCTGGCTGATCGTCGAAGACCTGGCCTGCGTGCTGGCCCTGGTGATGATGCCGGTGCTGGCCGGGGTGTTCGGACCCGATGCCGCCAAGCAGAACCACAGCATCGGCAGCGTGCTGGCCGACATCGGCTGGACCTTCGTGCAGCTCGGCCTGTTCGTGGCGGTGATGCTGGTGGTCGGCCGCCGGGTCATTCCCTGGATCCTGGAACGCATCGCCGGCACCGGCTCGCGCGAGCTGTTCACCCTGGCCGTGCTGGCGATCGCCCTCGGCGTGGCGTTCGGCTCGGCGATGCTGTTCGGCGTGTCCTTCGCGCTGGGCGCTTTCTTCGCCGGCATGCTGCTCAACGAATCCGAACTCAGCCACAAGGCGGCTACCGATTCACTGCCGCTGCGCGATGCGTTCGCCGTGTTGTTCTTCGTCTCGGTCGGCATGCTGTTCAACCCGATGATCATCGTCGAGCACCCGTGGCAGGTGCTGGCGACGGTGTTGATCATCATGTTCGGCAAATCCGCCGCCGCGTTCTTCATCGTGCGTGCGTTTGGCCACCCGACCAGTACCGCGCTGACCATCTCGGCCAGCCTGGCGCAGATCGGCGAGTTCGCCTTCATCATCGCCGGCCTGGGCGTTGCACTGCAGATCCTGCCGCCCACCGGTCAGTCCCTGGTGCTGGCCGGCGCGCTGGTATCAATCATGCTGAACCCCCTGGTGTTCGGCCTGCTGGATCGCTGGCAGGCGCGCCAGCTCGCGCTGCAGCCGGCCGAGCCGGAGCCGGAAGAGGCCGACGGCCCCTCGCGTGACCTGCACGACCATGCCATCGTCATCGGCTACGGCCGGGTCGGCAGCGAACTGTCCCAGGTTCTGCGCGACAAAGGTGTGCCGGTGCTGGTCATCGATGACAACAAGGAACACGTGGAAAGCGCGCATGCCGCCGGCATCGCGGCCATCCGCGGCAGTGCCGCCGCCGATCGGGTGCTGGCCGAAGCACACCCGGAGCGCGCCAAGATCGCCGTGCTGGCGATTCCGCAGCCGCTGGAAGCCGGCGAGGCGCTGGCCAAGCTGCGCGCGATCAATCCCGGCCTGACGCTGCTGGCGCGTGCGCACAGCGACGCCGAAGTGCGTCACCTGCTCGAACATGGTGCCGACGGCACGGTAATGGCCGAACGCGAGCTGGCGTACTCGCTGGCCGAGATGATCATGGCCACGCCGCCGTATCGCACGATGGGCCAGCAGCACAGCATTCCGGTGGTGTGAGGCCTGGCCGCCACCGGCGGCTGGGCCGGCGCGCCTGCATGTGGCTGCACAAGGTTGTCCCCGGCCGACCCGCATCGGCCGGGGACTGCGTTGCCACGCCCTTGGAGAGGCAGCTCCAGAGTAGCGCAGCGCCATGCCGATGGTGATGGCGCGCGGCGATGAGGACCAAGCTGGAAATCATCAGCACTGCGCTTGCAGGCCGCGAAGCGTGAAGCCTCCTGGCCGCTGGACAGGAGCCCTGTCAGAAACGTCGCATCTGCAGCATCGGGTCGCTTTCGCCCCTTCCTGAGTCGCCCGCTCCGCCGCCACGCTGCAGGCTGATTCCAGAGGAGCGCGCGCAGTGCGATGTGACCATGTCAGCCTTGCAAGACGAGTGAGCGGCAAGTTCCAGAATGACGGCGGGGCGCCGCCCTCACATGCCTCGCGCCAACA
The DNA here is from genome assembly GCF_002836635.1 of Stenotrophomonas sp. Bg11-02. NCBI lineage: Bacteria > Pseudomonadati > Pseudomonadota > Gammaproteobacteria > Lysobacterales > Lysobacteraceae > Stenotrophomonas > Stenotrophomonas sp. Bg11-02. The sequence goes on along the minus strand of NZ_PJAY01000049.1, from coordinate 173,803 downwards.
CGCCGCATGGGGAGCACACCCAGCGCCCCTGCGCCTTCTCGGCAGGCCAGCCAATCTGTTCGTCGGCGCCTTGCTTGCAAGCACCCTGGCCGCGCCGCGCGCGTCGCGCCCGCCCGGTCTGTCGGTCACTGGATCCAGCGGTACCCGCGAACCGGGTGGGGGTCCGGCAGTGGCGCTGCTGCCGGCCGCCGGCGCACACTCGGACTATCGCCCACTGACGACTGCACACCGCACAGCGCCCTGCACCGCGCTGACCGGCATCGCCAACAGTGCGGCCGCCGCCTGCATCGCTTCTCCCCGCCTGTGCGGAACCGCATTGGGCGTCGGCGCCGCGACCGGGATCGCGGCGACGATGTACTGCGCGGCACGCGATGCGCTGGGTGGCCCGGTACCGGTGGGCCCGGACGAACCGGCATTCCCTGACGCTGCAGGCCAGGAGCGCGAGGCGCTGCGGGAAGCCGCGCAACAGATCAGCGTGGTGGATGCCGAAGGCGATGCCGAGCCACTGGAGACCGCGCTGCTGCGGATCCATCGCCACTGCGCCGGCAACCGGACGTGTCGCGCCGACGGCATCACTCCACTGTTGGAGCGCTTGCCCGCCAGCGACGTGGCGCGCCTGGTGCGCATCCTGGTACCTGCTGTCCCGGTGCGACCCGGCCCCGCGCAGGCAACCTGGCCTCCCATGGCCGAGGCGGCAGCGTTCGATGCCAGCGGCGAACTGCTCGCGCTGGTGGATGCACTGAGCAATCTGTATTCGCCGGAACAGGCCGCCTTCCAGTATTACCTCGAGCGCATCGTCGCCAGCACGGTGAGCGGCGGCGGCGGCCGCCAGGGCAGTCCGGCATCGATCCAGCAGCGCTGGATCGATGCCAACCTGCGCCGGCAGGAGACCATGGTTGAACTGCTCGAACGCGACGTCGGCCCGGTAGCCCGCCTTCCCTACACCCTGTCCGGGCTGGCCCATCTGGGCATCGCCGAAGGCACTGCCGCCTTCAATCTGCATGTCACCCTTCCCCCGGCCGGCGGACAGCCGCCCGTGCACCGCGTGCTGCTGGTCGCCCATGGCGACATGATCGGTCGCTCGTCAGGGTCCGAAGGCGCTCTGGACAATGGTTCCGGGCTGGCCACGCTCCTGCTCATGGGCACCAGGTTCCGGGACAACCCGGCCCCGGATGGCACCCAGATAGAGCTGCTGGTGACCTCCTACGAAGAGCTGGGCTTCATCGGCGCGCGTGCATACGTCAACCAATGCCTGGATCGACAGGATTGTCCTGCGTTCGTGATCAACATCGACATGACCGGGCGCGGCGGCCATGGCTACGCAATGTCAGGCACCGACGCATTGGCCGGCTCGCTGCACCTGGGCCAGCCGACGCTGTACCTGCAGGCACCGCCGGTCACCTCCATCGAGCAACACGCACGCCAGCAGCTGGAGCAGCGCCTCGCCGCGCATGGCTTCACACCGGCCCCGGCGCAGGACACACCATGGCTCACCTCGGACAACATCCCGTTCCAGAACGCCTCCATTCCCTGCGTAGGCATCAGCCAGATGAGCGCAGACGATGCGCGGCTATGGAAACAAGTGGAAGATGCGCGCAAGGAATGGAACCAGCGTGATGCGCAGGTGGACTGGACACTCTGGCAGGCGCAACGGAACGGCACGCTCGAGCTGTCGCCCGACAAGGCCCGCGCACTGAAGGAAACCTACCGGGCTGCAAGCGATGCGTACCATGCCTACCGGCAACTGCGCGATGCACACCCCAACGCGCTGCCGGTCATGATCCACAGCCAACGTGATCGCCTGCACCGGGTCGATCCGGTGATGGGGGCGGCCTTGGCCGACGCACTCGAGGATGGAATCCGCAACCTGCAATGGGATCCGGACATCCCCCATTCCGCGCCCGTTTCCGTGCCCTTGGCCAGCTGAGAGAGAGAGCGTATGCCGATCAACGCCACCCAAGCCCGCCAGCAGCAGGGCGCCCACCACCGGAAGCATCACGGCCTGGCTGCGCCATCGCATCCGGCAGCCTGCCAGCGACGCTTCGGCAGGCCGGCCGCCAGGCTGAATGTCGAAGGGATCCGCAACCAGCTCGCGTTCGCCCTGATGATGGGTAGCGCCCTGCCTGCGAGCGGGCGGCTTCCGCTCGGGCCATGCTCACTGCCCCCAGCACCGGCGCCCGGCTCAGCTGCCGGTGGGGGGTGGCTCCCGGGAACGCAGGCGCTGCAGGCCGGGTTCCCGATGGAGACTCCCGCAGCCGCGACCGCCATGTCTCCGGCACAGGCGCCGCTGCTTGCAATGGCGCCCTCGGGCATCGCCAATGCGGTCTCCGACGCCGCGTTGGCCGGGTGCCTGCGCAGCCCCCGCCAATGCGGCACCGCGTTGTGGACGGCCGCCGGTGTCACCGCGTTCTGGGCAGGTGCTGCGGCGGCGGGCTACCTTCTGCATCGTCCTGCCGTGCCCGCTGCAGCTCCCGGACCACTGCCCACCGACCTGGCGGCGACTTCGCACTACACGCTGGATCCAGCCCGCCTGCTTCGGCCCGTCCGCTTCAACGCCAGCGAACTGGACATGACGCTGTCGCCGTGCGACTCGCTCGGTGCACACGTCAACTGGCGATGGGAACAATCCAGCGCGCTGCAACCCAGCCGCACGCGGTTCGGGACGCTGGACCATCTACGCAGCATCGCGCTGCTGCAGTGCCAGCAACTGGCCGAGCAGATGGCGGCGCAGCCCGCTCCGGATCCGCCGGCGAAGGTGATAGGAGATCTGTGGGCGACGGGCATGGACGAGGCAGGCATCGAAGTCGCCGGGCGGCGCCCGCTGCAGCCGCTGCTGGACAGGATCGAGGCCATCGGCGACCTGCCAAGCCTGGTCGCCCATCTGTTCGATTCAAGCGCGCGCGGTAGCAACCCCCTGTTCGAATTCAGCGTATTGCCGGACCAGCTCGATCCCTCGGTGAACACCGCCTACCTGGCGCAGTCGGGCCTTGGCCTGCCCGACAGCACCTGGTACGACGACCCGGAAAAACAGCACATCCTCGACGCCTACCGCGCCCATGTCTCCGCCACCCTCGTGCTGTCCGGCATGCCGCCCGAAGCAGCAGGACGTTCATCCCACGACATCGTCTCGCTTGAACGTGCACTGGCCGCCGCCTCCCTCCCCTTTGCCGTGTACGCGGCCGATCCCGGCGCGTATCACAATCCGGTAAGCCCCGCAGAGGCACACACGCTGACGCCTGCCATCGATTGGCAGCAGTTTTTCCGGGCCCAGGGCGTCCAACCGCCCGCTACGTTCTCGCTGGGCATGCCGGACTTTTTCCAACGCGTGGACGCATTGCTGGAAGGCGTTCCGCGCGCTGCCTGGAAGGCCTACCTGCGCTTCCATGCCACCGACAGCGCCGCTCCCTGCCTGTCCAGTGCCTTCGTCGACCAGCACGACGCCTTTCACGGGGGTGTCCTGAAGGGCCGCCGATCGCGGGTACCGCGTTTTGCCCGCGTGATGGGCATCCTCCAGCAGCACGCCGGCGATGCGCTCGGTCCTGCCTACGCCGAGGTCGCCTTCCCGCCGAGCACGCGCCGCGCTGCCGAAGAAATAACCGCGCAGATGACTGCCGCGCTCAGGCGCCGGTTGCAGCAGTGTGAGTGGATGGACGACAGCAGCCGCGCACGGGCATTGGACAAGGCCGCCACGCTGCAGATCGACCTCGGCCATCCGCGGACATGGCCCACCTGGGACCATGTCGGCACCAGCCGTTCAAGCTTCCTGGCCAATGTCCAGGCAGTACGGGCGCATGCGCAGCGCCGCAATGTCGCCCAGCTCGGCGAGCCCGTGGATGCCACCCACTGGAAGCTGACCCCGCAGACCGTCGACGCCTACCAGGACGTCTCGCTCAACCGGATCGTGATACCTGCCGCGTTGCTGCAGCCGCCCCTGTTTGATCCCGCCGCCGATGCCCCGCTCAACTATGGGGCGATCGGCGCCATCATCGGGCACGAGATGGGCCACGCATTCGATTCGGTCGGCACCCATTTCGATGCCGAAGGCCAGGAGAACGATTGGCTCTCGGCACAGAGCCGGCAGCAGCTGGGCACTCTCGCAGCCAGGGTGAAGGCGCAGTACGCAGCCTACGTGCGTGACGGACGGGCGCTCGACGGGGAGTTGACGCTCGACGAGAACCTGGCGGACGTGGGCGGCTTGAGCCTTGCGATGGATGCGATGCTGCATGCCACGGCAGGTACTCCTGATGCGATGATCGACGGCCTGACGCGCCAGCAGCGCCTGCTCGTCAGTTACGCGCTGATGTGCCGCACGATCACCACGAAGGAGCGCGCCGAAGCCGAGCGCGCGACCGACAGCCATGCCCCCGGCCAGGTGCGCGCGGACATGGCACCGTCCAATCTTCGCGATTTCGCCCGCGTGTTCAACTGCAGTGATGGGGCACCGATGGCGCGCCCGCCGGGCGAACAGGTACGTTTCCTGTAGGTGATGGCGCCGGTGACCTGCCCGGCGCCCCCTGCACTGCTCACTGCCTGCTGAAGACCAGCTGGCCGCTGCCCGCATCCACGCCGATGGTGTCGCCGCTGCTGAACTCACCGGACAGGATTTTCTGCGCCAGCGGGTTCTCCAGTTGCGCCTGGATCGCGCGCTTGAGCGGACGTGCGCCGTAGATCGGGTCGAAGCCCACGGTGCCCAACTGTTCAAACGCCGCATCGCTTACCTGCAGCCTGAGACCGCGTTCGGCCAGCCGCGATTCCAGGCCACGCATCTGGATGCGCGCGATCTGTTTGATCTGCTGCTTGTCCAGCGGGTGGAACACCACGATGTCGTCAAGGCGGTTGATGAACTCCGGACGGAAGTGCGCCTGCACCACGCCCATCACCGCGGCCTTCATCTGCGTGTAGGCCTCCGGCGAGTCATCCCCGCTCATGTCCTGGATCTGGTGCGAACCCAGGTTGGAGGTCATCACGATCACCGTATTGCGGAAGTCGACCGTACGTCCCTGCCCGTCCGTCAGGCGACCATCATCGAGCACCTGCAGCAGGATGTTGAACACATCCGGGTGCGCCTTCTCGACCTCGTCGAGCAGGATGATCGAGTACGGGCGACGACGCACCGCTTCGGTCAGGTAGCCGCCTTCTTCATAGCCGACATAGCCCGGGGGCGCACCGACCAGCCGCGCCACGCTGTGCTTCTCCATGAACTCGCTCATGTCGATGCGGATCATCGCATCGGTGCTGTCGAACAGGAACTCGGCCAGCGCCTTGCACAGCTCGGTCTTGCCTACCCCGGTCGGTCCCAGGAACAGGAACGAGCCACTGGGACGATCCGGATCGGACAGCCCGGCGCGCGAGCGACGCACCGCATCGGACACCACCTTGATCGCTTCTTCCTGGCCCACCACGCGCCGGTGCAGCTCATCCTCCATGCGCAGCAGCTTCTCGCGTTCGCCTTCAAGCATCCGGTTCACCGGAATACCGGTCCAGCGCGACACCACTTCGGCGATCTCCTCGGCGGTTACCCGGTCCTGCACCAGCTTGAACTCGGTGTTCTCCGCTTCCTGCGCGACCGCCAGCTGTTTCTCCAGCTGCGGCAACTGGCCATACTGGATCTCGCTCATGCGGCCGAAATCCTGCCGGCGCTGGGCCGACTCCAGCTCCAGCTTCGCCTGCTCGATCTGTTCCTTGATCTTCGTTGCGCCCTGCAATGCGGCCTTCTCGGATTTCCAGATTTCGTTGAGATCGGAGAACTCGCGTTCCAGCGCATCGATATCGTTCTCCAGGTCCGCCAGACGCTGTCGCGATGCCTCATCCTTCTCTTTCTTCAGCATCTCGCGCTGGATCTTCAGCTGGATCAGACGGCGCTCCAGCCTGTCCAGTTCTTCCGGCTTGGAATCGATCTCCATGCGGATGCGCGAGGCGGCTTCGTCCATCAGGTCGATGGCCTTGTCCGGCAACTGGCGGTCACTGATGTAGCGATGCGACAAGGTGGCGGCCGCCACGATCGCCGGATCGGTGATCTCCACGCCATGGTGCACGGCATACTTTTCCTTCAGCCCGCGCAGGATGGCGATGGTGTCCTCCACCGTGGGCTCGCCGACCAGCACCTTCTGGAAACGACGCTCCAGCGCGGCGTCCTTTTCGATGTACTTGCGGTACTCGTCCAGCGTGGTGGCACCCACACAATGCAGCTCGCCACGTGCAAGCGCCGGCTTGAGCATGTTGCCTGCATCCATCGCGCCGTCGGCCTTGCCGGCACCGACCATGGTGTGCAGCTCGTCGATGAACAGGATGACCTGTCCTTCGTTCTTGGCCAGGTCGTTGAGCACGCCCTTCAGCCGTTCTTCGAACTCGCCGCGGAACTTCGCGCCGGCGATCAGCGCGCCCATGTCCAGCGACAGCACGCGCTTGCCACGCAGGCCTTCGGGCACTTCGTCGTTGATGATGCGCTGGGCCAGGCCTTCGACGATCGCGGTCTTGCCCACGCCGGGCTCGCCGATCAGCACCGGGTTGTTCTTGGTGCGTCGTTGCAGCACCTGGATGGTCCGGCGGATCTCCTCGTCGCGGCCGATCACCGGATCCAGCTTGCCGCTCTCGGCGCGCGCGGTCAGGTCGATGGTGTACTTTTCCAGCGCCTGGCGCTGTTCCTCGGCGCTTTCAGACTGCACTTTCTCGCCGCCGCGCAGCTTGTCGATGGCGACCTGCAGCCGTGCCTTGTCCGCACCGGCCGCACGCAGCGCCATGCCCAGGCTGCCGCCGTCTTCCAGCGCTGCAAGCACGAACCACTCGCTGGCGATGAAGGCATCGCCCTGCTGCTGGGCCAGCTTGTCGGTGTGGTTGAGCAGGCGGTTAAGGTCATTGCCGATGGACAGGTTGCCGGCCTGCCCGGAGACCTTCGGCAATGCCGCCAACGCTTCGTCCAGCCGCTCGCGCAGCACGGTCACGTTGACACCTGCCTGCGAAAGCAGCGGCCGGGTACTGCCGCCGGGCTGGTCGAACAGGGCACTGAACACGTGCACCGGTTCGACGATGGAATTGTCGCGGCCCACGGCCAGCGACTGCGCGTCGGCCAGCGCCTGCTGGAAACGCGAGGTGAGCTTGTCCATCCGCATGTCGAATCCTCGATCAGAGAAGCCGGCCACGCCGGCACTACCCATCAGATGCGGCTGCCGCCGCGCGTTTCAAGGGTCCCTGAGATCATCGTCCCCGATAAGGAAACATCGCGTGTAGGGCATGCTCACCGGGCCCTGCCATTGCGCGCGGGATACTGCCCGGGCCTTCACCTTACGGGACCGACATGCATTACGAGCTCTATTACTGGACCGGCATCCAGGGACGCGGCGAGTTCGTGCGCCTGGCCCTGGAAGACGCCGGTGCCGACTACACCGACATGGCGCGGGTCCACGGCGATGCCGTCATGGATCCGTTCCTGGCCGGTACCTCCGAGGGCGGTCGCCCGTTCGCCCCGCCCTTTCTGAAGGCCGGCCGCCAGGTGGTGGCCCAGGTGGCGGCCATTCTCGATTTCCTCGGCCCGACCCTGGACCTGGTGCCGCATGCGGCCTCACGCCGGGTGCAGGCCATCCAGCTGCAGCTGACCATCGCCGACCTGGTGGCCGAAGTGCACGACACCCACCACCCGATCGCCGCCTCGCAGTACTACGAAGACCAGAAAAGCGAAGCCATCGCACGGGCCGCCTCGATGCGTGGCGAACGCCTGCCGAAGTTCCTTGGTTACTTCGAAGACATGGTCAAGGACAACGGTGGCCGCCACCCGCTGCGCGAGCACTCCTACGTCGATCTTTCCCTGTTCCAGCTGCTGGCCGGGCTGGACTACATGTTCCCGCAGCGGATGCGGGCGCTGTGGCCCAGGCTGCCGCTGCTGGCGGCGTTGAAGGAACGGGTGGAAAAACGCCCGGGCGTGGCCGCTTATCTGGCATCCGATCGCCGGCTGGCGTTCAACGCCAACGGCATCTTCCGCCATTACCCGGAGCTGGACGGCCCGGAATGACCCCGCCGTGGTGGGTGACGACCGTTGGTCGTCACGCCCCCGCTGCTGCGCTCGCCGAGCATGGCTCGGCGCTACCGCTACCCTCGCACGGCCACCGGCTGCTTCTGCAATGACAGCAGCCCCAGCAGCACCGCAAGCGCCACATAGGCACCAGCGAACTGCCAGCTGATGATCCGCGCCAGGCCCTGCAGGTCCCAGGGCAGGTAGATGCCACCGCGCGGGTCCACCGAATGGATCAGCCCGAACACGGTCAGTCCGGCAGCCACCAGCAGGAAGCCACAGGCGCGGCGCAGGCGCCCGTCCACCATCGCCGCCACCGTGGCAATCCACAGCATCGAGGTGATGATGAAGCCATTGCCCAGCGCGAAGATCACCGCCAGTTCCGGCAACCCATGGCCGTCCACCTTGGTCAGCATGGCGGCCATCTGTTCCGGCGCGATCCAGCCCGGCGCCTTGATCGCCAGCAGGTAGGCGGCCGAGGGCAGGAAGCCCAGCACCATCGCGCCGGCATGCTGCTTCGGCGTGGCCTGGAAAGCCTGGGTGGTGATGTCGATGCCCACGTACACGATGATCGGCGCCAGCACCGCAAGCGGCAGCCACTGCACCAGCCCGGAGACGATGCCGAGCATGCCGCCGATGCCGATGAACAGACCTGTCAGCAGCGTGTAGCCGCTGCGTGCGCCCATGTGCTTGTACGCCGGCTGCCCGATGTACGGCGTGGTCTGCGCCACGCCGCCGCAGACACCGGCCACCAGCGTGGCGATGGCCTCCACCAGCAGGATGTCGCGGGTGCGGTAGTCATCGCCGGCCGCGCGTGCGCTTTCGGAAACGTTGATGCCACCGACCACCATCAGCAGGCCGAACGGAAGCAGCAGCGGCAGGTAGGTCATCGCCGTCGGCATGCCGGCAAGGAAGCCCAGCGAAGGCAGCGGCAGCACGATCTGCGGGGCGTTCCACACTGGTACCTGGAAGCCCGGCGCGCCCAGCCCGGCCAGGCCCAGCCCGTAATACAGCACGGTGCCGAACACGAAGGCCAGCAGTACTGCCGGACCCCGCACCGGCAGCTTGCCCTTGGCGATCAGCACGTACAGCAGCAGCCCCAGGGTCACGAAGCCGACCAGCGGCGAGCGCAGTGTTTCCAGCAGCGGCAGCAGGCCCATCAGCACCAGCGCGATGCCCGCGATGGAACCCAGCAGCGCCGCCCGCGGCAGTGCGCGGGTCACCGCTTCACCGAAGAAGGACAGCACCAGCTTGAGCAGGCCCATGATCACCAGCGCGGCCATGCCGAGCTGCCAGGTGGCGATCGCCGCCGCGTCCGGATCCAGTCCCTGTGCCTTGAAGGCCACGAACGCCGGGCCGAGCACCAGCAGCGCCATGCCGATGCTGGTCGGCGCATCCAGGCCCAGCGGCATCGCAGTGACGTCGTCGCGGCCGGTACGGGCGGCCAGCCGCCGTGCCATCACCGTGTACAGCAGGTTGCCGACCAGCACGCCGAAGGCGGTGCCGGGGAACATGCGGGTGAACACCACCTCGGCCGGGAACTGGAACATTCCCACCAGCGCCATGGCGATGAAGCCGAGGATGGAGAGGTTGTCGACCACCAGGCCGAAGAAACCATTGAGATCGCCGGCGACGAACCAGCGCCGCGGAGCGGCAGGAGCAGGAACGGACATGTGGGGGCAGGAAGGGGTGTGGGGACCGCCGATGGTAGGCCCCGCAGCACGTGGATGCCAATGAGGGTCGGCAGGGGTCGGATTCCTTTTCCTGCTGACCCCTCCTGCGGCCCCTTCTGCAGTGGATATTCAGCGCTTCAGGAAGTTGTCCGCCAGCAGCTCCTTGACCTCGCCGATGCGCCCGGCCAGCACCGCCTTGGCCATGTAACGCGCGGTCCCTATCACCTGCCCCGCCTCCACCTGCGGTGGCATCACCAGCTCGGTCGGGGCGGTATGCACGTCCAGCAGGGCCGGCCCCGGCTGGGCCAGCAGGTCCTGCACGGCCAACGCCAGGTCCTGGCTGCGGGTCACGGTGCGGCCATGGAAGCCGATCACTTCGGCCAGCTTGCCGAAGTCGGGATTCTTCAGCTCGGTGTAGTAATCCAGCAGACCTTCGACCTTCTGTTCCAGCTCCACGAAGTTCAGCGAACCGTTGTTGAACACCACGATCTTGATCGGCAGGTTCTCCTGCACGGCGGTCAGCAGGTCGCCCATCAGCATGCTCAGCCCGCCATCACCGCACAGCGCGACCACCTGGCGGCCGGGGAAGGCCTTCTGCAGGCCCAGCGCCTGCGGCATCGCGTTGGCCATCGTGCCGTGCAGCAGGCTGGTCAACGTACGGCGGCGGCCGTTGACGCGGATATGCCGCAGCACCCACACCATCGGCGAACCACAGTCGGCGGTGAACAGCGCATCGTCTGCGGCGTGCTGGTCCAGCAGGGCGGTGAGGTACTGCGGGTGGATCAGCTCGCCCTCGCCGGGCGCTTCTTCTTCGGCGCGCCTGGCCAGGGCCTTTTCACGGTGCCCGATGCACTCGCCCAGGAAGCCGGCGTCCTCGCGCGGCGGCAGCATGGGCAGCAGCGCCTCCAGCGTCGGGCCGATGTCACCGACCACGCCGAGGGTCACCGGGTGGCGCCTGCCCAGGTGGCTGCCATCGTGGTCGACCTGGATGATGGTGGCCTTGTCCGGGTAGTACTGGCCCCAGGCGAAGTCGGCGCCGAGCAGCAGCAGGGTGTCGCACTCCATCACCGCATGGAAGCCGGATTCGATGCCGAAGATACCGGTCATGCCCATGTTGAAGGGGTTGTCCGGCTCGACGAAATCCTTCGCCCGCGAGGTGTGTGCGATGGGCGCCTGCAACCTGCGCGCCAGTTCCAGCAGCGGCGCGTGGGCGCCCTGGCAGCCCGCGCCGGCATAGATGCCGATCCGCTTGCCCTGGCCCAGCAGTTCGGCGATGCGCAGCAGTTCGTCATCGCCCGGTCGCAGCACCGGACGGGTGTAATGCACGGCGAACGGAGGATCGTGCTTGACCACCTGTTCGCTGATGTCCGACGGCAGGATCACCACCGCTACGCCCCGCCGGCTGATCGCCGCCTGGCAGGCCAGCGTCACCACGCGGCGCGCCTGTTCGGCGCTGTACACCTGTTCGCAGAACACGCTGCACGTGGAATAGACCGACTTGAAATCCACTTCCTGCGGAAACTCCATGCCCAGCTCACTGGTGACCACCTGGCTGGCGATCAGCACCATCGGTGCCTTGTTGCGGTTGTTCTCGAACACGCCATTGATGAAATGCAGGCTGCCTGGTCCGCAGGAGCCGGCGCAGGCCGTCAGCTGTCCGCTTATCAGCGAATCAGCGCCGGCGGCGAACGCGGCCACTTCTTCATGGCGCACGTGCACCCAGTCGATATCACTGCCGTGGATGGCCGTGGTCACATGATTGAGGGTGTCACCGACAATGCCGTAACAGCGCCGCACGCCGGCCTGCTGCAGAGTCTCGACGACGATATCGGCAACGCGCTTGCTCATGGCCTGGACTTCCTGGAACGGGGGAAGCCTGAGCCTAGACCGCGTCAGGTGACACCGCCGTGGGGATCACCCCTGTTCCGGCAAACCGAGCTGTATCCAGCCCGTGACCGGCCCACGCGTGGGATTGCGGTAGCGCACCTGCAGCCAGCCATCGCGCTCGTCCAGCAGCTCCACCCGGTCCCCTGCCACCAGGTAGCGAGGCGTGCTGGCATCACCAACGGCGCTGTACAGCGCAAGGCGCGTCGGCACCACCCGCGCGTTCCTGCCACGCAATGGCACGCCGCTGACCGGCGGTGACAAGCCATCACCGATGGCGCGCTCCAACGCGCGACCTGCCGCATCGAAGGTGGTCCACACCGCCAGCGGGCCGGCGTCATCTCCGCCCTCATCCAGCGCCAGCACCGCGGCAAGCGCCTGCGGGTCGAGCATCAGCAGCTGCTCGGCGCGGTAGAGATAGAGTTTCTCGCCCTGGTACCGGTAGAAATCGGTGTACCACATCGGCCCACCGCGGCAGGTGCTGACCAGGGTGCGGGTGGGCGCATCCACGCTCAGCGACCACAATCCATCGCAGTTGGCCGGGGTGCCGGTGGGCGGCGCCAGCGGCTGCAGCCGCGCCGTTCGGGCATCGTAGCGATACACCGCCACCGCTTCGTTGACCTGGCCGACGCTGGCGCGCACCACCAGGTCCTGCACGCCGTCGAAGTCGACGTCCTCATGGTCCAGCCGCGAGCGGCCTTCTTCATCGGCCACCCCATCCAGCAGCTGCAATGCGGCGTCCTTGCCGATGCGTACTTCCACGCGACCGCCGTCCAGCATGCGCGCCCGCACCGGCACGCCGGGTGCAGCGTCGAACGCCACGCCGTCACTTTCCGCCCCCAGGGCCTGCTTCGCCATGCCGGCGCTGCACAGCGCCATCATCAGCAGCGTTGCGCGCATCCGGTTCAGAACGACACTTCCACCGGCTGGCGCGACCACAGCACCGACTGGTGCTGGGTGGCGGTCTTCCAGGCCAGGCGGATGGCTTCGATGTCGGCCCGGCGCTGCGGGCTGTCTTCGTGCAACACGACCAGCACCTTGGTGCGCAGGCGGTTGGGTTCGGGATCACCGCGGAACAGCCACTGGCCGTAGGCATCGAACACCGTCAGCCCATCCGGGAAGCGCGGGGTCACTTCCTTGTCCAGGAAGGCACGCCACTGCGCGTCGCTGATGGTAGTGGCCTGTTCGCGCTCACCGGCTCCGCGCTCTTCGCCCACGCCGAAGTACAGCTCACTGCGCACCCAGCCCGCAGCCTGCGCCGGCCGTGCCGCATCGCCCTGCATCGTGGCCGTCGTCGCTGACGTGCCCGGCCCGCTGGCGGGGAGGCTGGCGCAACCGCTGGTGGCCAGCAACACGGCAATAACAAGGGACAAACGCTTCATATCGATCACTCTCCAAGGGCAGGTGTGCCCATCGCGCCGTGCACGACAGGCAAAACAGCGCAGCAGCGTACACGGCCCAGCCAGTTGCATCTGCAACCACCGTCATGCCGCGCGGTCACCTGCTGATGCCTAAGAAAACGGGACTTGCGTCCCACAACCCATCACGCCAAGATAATATATCGCTATATCCGGATGGATGTAATTGAAACCATCCCCTCCCCTTCCCCACGTTGTCGCTCCCGGAGTCCGCATGTCCCACCGCCTTTCCGCGTCGCCGCTTGGCCTCGCCATCGCGCTCGCGCTTTCCCCGTTCGCCGCATCGGCACAGGACGCCACCAACCTGGACACGGTGATCGTCACCGGCACCCGTGCCTCCGACCGCACCGTCCTCGAATCGACATCGCCGGTGGACGTGCTGACTGCCGAAGACATCCGCAAGGCCGGCGTCATCAACGGTGAGCTGGGCAGCGCGCTGCAGTCGCTGCTGCCATCGTTCAATTTCCCGCGCCAGTCCAACTCCGGCGGCGCCGACCACGTGCGCGCCGCACAGTTGCGCGGCCTGTCGCCGGACCAGGTGCTGGTGCTGGTGAACGGCAAGCGCCGCCACCACAGCGCCCTGGTCAGCACCGGCAGCAAGATCGGCCGCGGCACCACGCCGGTGGACTTCAATGCCATCCCGGTCAGCGCGATCAAGCGCATTGAAGTGCTGCGCGACGGTGCTGGTGCGTTGTACGGTTCGGACGCGGTGGCCGGCGTGATCAACGTCATCCTGGACAACACACCGGAAGGTGGCGCCATCGAAGCCAGCTTCGGTGCACACCACACCGACCTCAAGCCCATCGGCCGCACCCTCACCGACGGCCAGACCGGCAACTTCAGCGCCAACGTCGGCACCGCGCTGAGCGATGACGGCGGCTTCCTGCGCGTCGGCGTGGAATACAAGAACCGCGAAGCGACCAACCGCGCCGGCTTCGACCAGATCCCACCGTGGGACCAGACCGATGCCAACCTGGCCCTGCAGGGACAGCGCAACTACGTGCTCGGCGACGGTGCCAGCAAGGACCTCAACGCCTGGTTGAACACCGAACTCCCGTTCGGCGAAACCAGCACGTTCTACGCCTTCGGTACCTACAACCAGCGTGACAGCGAAGGCGCGAACTACTTCCGCTATCCGGATGGCGATGCGAACTGGAAGGAGATCTATCCCAACGGTTACCGACCGGTGTCAGAAGGCGAAAACCGCGACGTGCAGGCCGTGGCCGGTGCGCGTGGCCAGTGGGGCGAGTGGACCTACGATGCCAGCCTGGACTTCGGCCAGAACGACTTCACCTACCGCATGCGCAACACCTTGAACGCTTCGCTCGGCCCGACCAGCCCGACGCGCTTCAAGACCGCCGATTACCAGTACGCGCAGTCGGTGGCGAACCTGGACCTGGGCCGGGTGTTCGAGCAGGGCGGGAACATCACCCATACCCTTGGCCTGGGCGCGGAAGCCCGCCATGAACGCTATGAAACCCGCCCCGGCGATCCGGGCAGCTACGCTGCCGGTCCGTTCACCGATCGTCCCACCGGCTCGCAGGCCGGCGGTGGCCTGACCCCGCAGGATGCGGCAGACCTGGCGCGCGACGTGGCCAGCGTCTACGCCAGCGTGTCCAGCCAGATCGGCGACAACTTCTCCAGTGATATCGCCGCGCGCTACGAACACCACGATGACTTTGGTGGCGAACTGACCGGCAAGCTGGGCCTGCGCTATGCGTTCAGCCCGGCCTTCGCGCTGCGTGGCTCGGTGTCCAACAACTACCGCGCCCCGTCGCTGGCGCAGATCGGTTACGAGTCGACTTCCACCGGCTACAACGCGGCCGGCCAGCTGGTGCAGGGCCGCCTGCTGTCGGTGAACAATCCGATCGCCCGCGGGCTCGGCGCCACCGACCTGAAGCCGGAGAAGTCGCTCAACACCAGCTTGGGCTTCACCAGCCGCATCGGTGACAACTTCGACGTCTCGCTGGACCTGTTCCAGATCGACATCGATGACCGCATCGCGCTGTCCGAAGCGATCACCGGCGATGCGCTGACCGGTTTCGTCCAGCAGCAGTACGGCGTGACCGGCCTGGAAAGCGCCAGCTTCTTCGTCAATGCCGCCGACACCCGCACCCGTGGCGCCGAACTGGTGGCCAACTGGCGGCATGCGCTGGGCGATGGCCAGCTTCAGCTGACCGGCACCTGGGCCTACGCCAAGACCGAGCTGAAGAACGTGCTGCCGACCCCGGCCGCGTTGCAGGCGCTGGACTCGGCATATGTGCTGTTCGGCGTGGAGGAAAGCAACACACTGACCGACGCCACGCCGCGTACGCGCGCGCAGTTCTCTGCTTCGTGGAGCAACGACCGCTGGTCGCTGACCAGCCGCGTCAGCCGCCATGGCAGCGCCACGCGCGTGTTCAACTTCGGCGGTGGTTTCGAACCGACCCAGACCTACCAGGCCGAGTGGCAGCTGGATGCGGAAGCCGAGTACCGCATCACCCCGCAGTGGAGCGTGGCGATCGGCGGACAGAACCTGACCGACAACTACCCGGACCTGTCCAACGAAGACATCTACTACTACGGCAACCTGCCGTACGACGTACTGTCGCCGATCGGCAGCAATGGCGCGTATTTCTACGGCCGCGTGCGTTACACCTTCTAAGCGCGGGCAGGGACTGGGTGACGGCCTGATGGGTGACGACCGCTGGTTGTCACGCCTCCAAGCGGTGACGACCAACGGTCGTCACCCACCCACCCACTCCCTCACCCACCCACTCACTCACCCTTTAACTCACCCTCCGGTCAGTCCGCTGCGATGACCCCATGCTCACGCCTGCGCTGGCATCGTGCCGGGCATGGCAAACGACCTCCCCCTTCGTCCGCCACCGCCGCTGCTGGACGATGCCTGCGCATTGTTCCTCGACGTGGATGGCACCCTGATCGAGTTCGCCGACCGCCCCGACGCGGTCACCCTGCTGCCGGAAGTGCGTGAGGCCATCGGCCGCATCAGCGACCGCCTGGAAGGCGCCGTGGCGCTGGTAAGCGGTCGCCCGCTGGACCAGCTCGATGCGCTGTTCGCGCCGCTGCACCTGCCCGCCGCTGGCCTGCACGGCCACCAACTGCGTGATGCCGGCGGCGCGCTGCACGACAGCGCCGAGGACGAAAGCACCACCGAATGGCTGCATGCCCTGCACCAGCAGGCGATGCGCTTCGCCCACGGCCATCCTGGCGTGCTGGTCGAAGACAAAGGCCCCAGCATGGCCCTGCACTGGCGCGGTGCGCCGCACGCCGCCAGCGACGTCCGCGCCTTCGCCAACCGCCATATCCGCGGCAATGCCGGCTATCGACTGCAGCCGGGCGACCACGTCGTCGAATTCGTCCCGGTCGGCAGCGACAAGGGACGCGCGGTCCGCCGGATGATGCAGTACCTGCCCTTCCGCGGTCGCCTGCCGGTGTTCATCGGCGATGATCTGACCGACGAACACGGCTTTGAAGCCTCCAACGGGCTGCATGGCTGGAGCGTGCTGGTCGGTGAACGCGAGCCCAGCGTGGCGGTCTTCCAGTTGTCGGACATACGCAGCGTGCACGCATGGTTGCGTGAGAATGCGTGGTAGGCCGGCCCCCACGGCCGCAGACGAGAAGCTTCGCCCATGTCCCAACATGATCTGAACCTCGGTGTCGTCGGCAACGGCAGTTTCGGCGCGTTGATCGACCGCCAGGCGCGCGTTGTATGGAGCTGCCTGCCCACCTTCGACGGCGACCCCACCTTCTGCGCGCTGCTCAGTCCGAACCAGCAGGAAGGCGGCGATTTCGCCATCGAACTGGAAGACCTGGCCAGCACCGAACAGGAATACCTCAGCAACACCGCGATCCTGCGCACCGTGCTGCGCGACAGCCACGGCGGCGCGCTGGAGATCATCGATTTCGCTCCACGCTGGCGCCAGAACGACCGCTTTTACCGCCCGGTCAGCCTGATCCGCCAAGTGCGCCCGATCGCCGGCAGCCCACGCATCCGGGTACTGGCGCGTCCGCTTGCCGACTGGGGCCAGCGCGTGCCCGACTCCACCTGGGGCAGCAACCACGTGCGCTGGGTACTGCCCGACCACGTACTGCGCCTGACCACCGACGTGCCGATCCGCTTCGTGCGCGACGGCCTGCCGTTCGTGCTCAACCACCCGGTGCACCTGGTGCTGGGCGTGGATGAATCACTCAACCGCTCGCTGAGCGGCTACGTGCAGGAATCCTTCCAGCGCACGCGCGATTACTGGCGCGAGTGGGTGCGCTACCTGTCCATCCCGCTGGAATGGCAGGAGGCGGTGATCCGCAGTGCGATCACCCTGAAGCTGTGCCAGTACGAAGACAGCGGCGCGATCATCGCGGCGATGACCACCTCCATCCCGGAGGCGCCGGGCAGCATCCGCAACTGGGATTACCGCTACTGCTGGCTGCGTGACGCCGCCTTCGTGGTGCGCTCGCTCAACCGGCTCGGCGCCACCCGCACCATGGAGCAGTTCCTCGGCTACATCTTCAACCTGGCCACTGCCGATGGCACCCTGCAGCCGTTGTACGGCATCGGCTTTGAGGCCACCCTGGACGAGCACGAGGTGCCCTCGTTGTCCGGCTATCGCGGCATGGGGCCGGTGCGCCGCGGCAACCTGGCCTGGGTGCAGCGCCAGCACGATGTCTACGGCAGCGTGGTGCTGGCCTCCACCCAGCTGTTCTTCGACCGCCGCCTGCAGGACCCCGGCGACGCACACGCGTTCGCGCGGCTGGAGCCGCTGGGCGAGCAGGCCTACCTGCTGCACGACGTCCCCGATGCTGGCCTGTGGGAATTCCGCGGCCGCACCGAAGTGCACACCTACACCGCCGCGATGTGCTGGGCCGCCTGTGACCGCCTGTGCAAGATCGCCGTGCGCCTGAAGCTGGACGACCGCGCGTTCTACTGGCGCGAGCGCGCCGACACCATCCACCAGCGCATCATGAAGGAGTCGTGGAACGAGGAGCTTGGCCATTTCACCGATGCCTTCGGCGGGCACCGCCTGGATGCCTCGCTGCTGCTGCTGGCCGACATCGGGTTCATCGAACCCATGGATGCGCGCTTCATCACCACGGTGGAGGCCATCGGCCGTGACCTCAAGCACGGCGACGCGCTGTACCGCTACGTCGCACCCGACGACTTCGGCGAGCCGGAAACCAGCTTCACCATCTGCACCTTCTGGTACATCGACGCGCTGGCGGCGATCGGTCGCATGGAAGAAGCCCGCGCGATGTTCGAGGTACTGCTGTCGCGGCGCAACCACCTGGGCCTGCTCTCCGAAGACCTTTCCTTCGAAAGCGGCGAGGCCTGGGGCAACTTCCCACAGACCTATTCGCACGTCGGCCTGATCACCGCCGCGATGCGGCTTTCGCGTTCCTGGCAGGAGGCTTCATGAGTCGTCTGGTCGTCGTTTCCAACCGCGTCGCCATTCCCGGCGATACCCGTCCGGGAGGCCTGGCAGTGGGCCTGCTGGCCGCGCTGAAGGAGCGCGGCGGCCTGTGGTTCGGCTGGAGCGGCAAGTCGGTGAAGGACAACAGCGGTGCGCTGCATGAGCAGGTCAACGGTGATATCCGCTATGTCACCATGGACCTCAACAAGCGTGACGTGGACGGGTATTACAACGGCTTCGCCAACCGCACGTTGTGGCCGCTGCTGCACTTCCGCCTGGACCTGGTGGACTACGATCGCGGCACCCGCGAAACCTACCACCGGGTCAACGAGCTGTTCGCCAGCAAGCTGGCGCCGCTGCTGCGCGAAGACGACATCGTCTGGATCCACGACTACCACCTGATCCCGCTGGCGGCGATGCTGCGTGAACGCGGCATCGGCTGCCGTATCGGTTTCTTCCTGCATGTCCCGCTGCCCTCGGCCGATCTGCTGCAGGCCATGCCCGACCACCTGCGGCTGTTCTCCGCGTTGTACGCCTGCGATCTGGTTGGCTTCCAGACCCAGCGCGATGCGGACCGCTTCCAGACCTACCTGCGCTTGTTCGGCGGTGGCCGCGTGCTGGGTGATGGCAAGCTGGAGGCTCCGGACGGCCGCACTTTCCGCGCGGCCGCTTTCCCGATCGGCATCGACACCGAACGCATCGCCCAGCAGGCCAAGGCTGCGGCCAACAAGCCGGCGGTGAAGGATCTGCGCAACAGCCTGCGTGACCGCCAACTGGCGATCGGCGTGGACCGGCTGGATTACTCCAAGGGCCTGCCGGAGCGCTTCAAGGGCTTCGAGCGCTACCTGGAACGGCATGCCGACCAGCATGGCAGCCTGACCTATCTGCAGATCGCCCCGGTATCGCGCGGCGACGTCACCGAGTACCGCGATCTGCGCAGCCAGCTGGAGCAGATCGCCGGGCACATCAACGGCGGCCACGCGGCACCGGACTGGACGCCGCTGCGTTACGTCAACCAGAACTTCACCCACGCCACGCTGACCGGCTTCTACCGTGCCGCCGCCGTGGGCCTGGTGACACCCCTGCGTGACGGCATGAACCTGGTCGCCAAGGAATACGTGGCGTCGCAGGACCCGGACAACCCCGGCGTGCTGGTGCTGTCACTGCTGGCCGGTGCGGCCGATGAGATGAAGCAGGCGCTGCTGGTCAATCCGCACGACCTGGACGGTGTGGCCGATGCCATCGCCACCGCGGCCACCATGCCGCTCAAGCGCCGCCAGGAGCGCTGGAACGCGATGATGGACCACCTGCGCCGCTACGACATCAACCACTGGCGGCAGACCTTCCTGCAGGCCCTGGAGGCCTGACATCCCGGTAGCGCCGACCCATGGTCGGCGAGCGCAGCGGGCCGTTGGCCGATCCATTCCGCCGAACACGGCTCGGCGCTATCCGATCCAGGCCAGGGTCGCCATGCGCCCGGTTCGGCGGTCGCGGCGGTGCGAGAACAGATCCGGGTCGGCCATCGTCGAGTACGTGCCGCCATGGATGTCAGCGCCCTTCAGCCCCGCCGCCTGCAGGCGCATCCGCGCCAAGGCGTACAGGTCCACTTTCCAGTGGCCCGGACGCGTCGCCACGAAGGCGGCCGCTGCGGCAGGGTCATGACCCACGAATGCATGGTGGACCTCTTCGCCGATCTCATAATCAGCCGGTCCGGCCGCCGGCCCCAGCCAGGCCAGCAGCCCGGACGGCGGTGTCTGCATCGCCGCCACGGTCGCTTCCAGCATGCCATCGGCCAGCCCACGCCAGCCTGCATGCGCGGCCCCCACCTCGCTGCCATCGCGAGCGGCCAGCACTACCGGCAGGCAGTCCGCGGTCAGGATCGCCAGCACCACGCCGGGCACCGAGGTCACCGCGGCATCGGCCACCGGCTCACTCGCACCGGCCACCGGCGCTGCGTCGAACCGCAACACCGTGGTGCCATGTACCTGGCGCAGCCAGTGCGGCGGCGAGGGCAAGGCCAGGCCGGCGTGCAGCAGCGCGCGGTTGCGCTCCACGTGGGCCGGCTGGTCGCCATCGGCGGCATGCCGGTTGCCCAGGTTGAACTGGTCGAACGGCGGCAACGACACCCCCGCCCCATGCCGCCGCGTGGTCAGCGCGCGCACCCCGGCCGGGGCCGGCCACTGCGGCATCAGCAGGGGCAGCGCGCTGTCCATCAGCGGCGGTCGCGGCCGCGCTCGCGCTCGGCGAACAGCTCGCTGTCATCGCGCAGGGCTTTCAACAGCTGCAGCATGTCGGCCGGCGCCGGCGCGGTGTTGCGCACCATCTCGCCGGTGATCGGGTGCACGAACTCCAGCGTTTCGGCATGCAGGGCCTGGCGCTTGAAACCACGCAGCGCAGCGACCAGCTCATCGCTGGCGCCCTTCGGCAGCTTCAGCGCGCCGCCGTACAGCTGGTCCCCGACGATCGCGTGGCGCAGGTGCGCCATGTGCACGCGGATCTGGTGGGTGCGGCCGGTTTCCAGCCGGCACTCAAGCGCCGTATGGGCACGGAAGCGCTCGCGCAGGCGGTAATGGGTGATCGCCTCCTTGCCGTCTTCGCGCACGCCCATCTTCAGGCGGTCACGCGGATGGCGGTCGATCGGCGCATCCGCGGTACCGCCGGCCACCAGCGCACCGACCACCACCGCCAGGTACTGGCGATGCACCTGGCGTGCGGACAGCTGTTCCACCAGCGCGGTCTGTGCCTGGATGGTGCGGGCGATCACCATGACACCGCTGGTGTCCTTGTCCAGCCGGTGCACGATGCCCGCGCGCGGCAACGCCGACACCGACGGATCGCGGAACAGCAGCGCGTTGACCAGGGTGCCGCTGGAATTGCCGGCGCCCGGGTGCACCACCAGGCCCACCGGCTTGTTGATCACCAGCAGGTGTTCGTCTTCGAACAGGACGTCCAGCGGGATGTCCTCCGGCTCTGCGTGGGTCTGGGTTTCCAGCACCGCATTGAGCGTGGCGACCTCGCCGCCGCGCACCGGGTCACGGCCGCGCACGGTCACCCCGTCCAGCAGCACGTCGCCGGATTTGATCCACTCGGTCAGCTTGGAACGGGAGTATTCGGGGAACAGTTCGGCCAGCACCGCGTCGAAACGACGACCGGCGGCGGTATCGGGGACAACGGCCTGGCGGGCCTGTTCAGCAGCAGATTCGGACATGGCGGCAACTTTTGGAGACGAAATTGGGGGTCCCGTGGACAGGTTTCAGTCGCGGGACAGGACACTAGGCTATCATCGACCCTTCGTATTCCAGCCGCGTCCCGCCTTGACCTCATGATCCGACGCTCTTCCCCGCTCTTTGCGCCCGTCCGCCTGACCGCCCTGCTGCTGGTCCTGGTGATCGCCGCCACTGGTTGCAACCGTGGCACCAAGGGGGACAACCCCGATGAAGGCCAACCGGTCGAGACGTTGTACCAGAAGGCCCACGGCCTGATGGAAGGCGGCAACTGGAGCGGTGCGGAAACCAGCTTCCGCCGCCTGGTGGCCCAGTATCCGTACGGCCCCTACACCGAACAGGCGATGATCGAAACCGCCTACGCCCAGTTCAAGGCCGGCAAGCACGACGATGCGGTGTCCAGCATCGACCGCTTCATCCGGACCTACCCCACCCATCGCAACGTGGCGTACATGTACTACCTGCGTGGCCTGTCCAACAGCAACCGCGATACGGTTTTCCTGCGCCGCGTATGGTCACTGGACGCCAGCCGCCGCGACCTGTCCACGCCGCGCCAGGCCTATGCCGATTTCAACATCGTCATCGACCGCTACCCGAACAGCCGCTACGCCGAAGATGCACGCCGCCGGATGACCGAACTGCGTGACGTGTTCGCCCAGCACGAGCTGGACAACGCGCTGTACTACCTGCGCCGGGAAGCGTGGCTGTCCGCTGCGGGCCGTGCCAACTACCTGCTGGAAACCTACCCGCAGAGTGCCTACCAGTACGATGCGGTGGCGGTGCTGGCCGAGGCCTACACCCGCGCCGGCAACGAGACGCTGGCCGGTGACGCCCGCCGTGTGCTGGAGCTCAACGCCCCGGACCACCCGTGGCTGCAGAACGACTGGCCGAACTACCCGTGGATGATCCGCAAGCTCAACCCGTTCGCGGGCGAGAAGTCGGCCACCACCGGCATGCGCAACGCGACGATGAACCGCAAGTAATCAGCTCACGCGTCGCTGAAAAACTGAAAGCCCCGCAGTTCTGCTGCGGGGCTTTTCTGTGGCGGGCCGGTCCGTTTCCGCAGTCAGTCGGTTGCTTCGGCGCTGCTGCTGCGCTGGGGGATACGTGCATTGATGTGGTCCACCAACAGGCGTAGCACATGCCGCCGCTGGTGCGGGGTGAGCGGCACGGCAGGATCATCGGGGAAGTTCCGGCCCAGCCAGTTCGCCAGCTCGACGCCAAGATCTTCCGGGTAATCCTCGGGCCGGGCGTTGATCGTCTCCTGCCCGATGGCCCTCAGCGGCTCGCCCAGCTTGAGCCCCTCGTCTTTGGCAACCCAGTCGAAACGATCCATCGTGGTGGCGCCCACCACTTCACCGCTGTCCTTTTCGCTCAGTACCTGCATCAGATCGGCCACGGTCAGCGGCGACGTCAGTCGCTCCAGGCCCAGTCCAGTGCGGTCGACCAACTCGATCTCCAGCGCCAACATGGCATCCTGATACGTGCTCTTTCCGCTGAACTCGGCATGCACGTCCTTGCGCAGCTGGTCCAGCGAGCGATAGGTCGCCCTGGGCAACGTGCCGGGCTCGAAGGAAGCGGCAAGCCTCCTGCCCGCTTCTGGTATCACATCCATCGCTGATCGCCTCAGTGCATCGACGCACCACACATCGTCGCCGTCGGCGCAGGCATCGCCTGCCAGCTCGAGCAGGCACAACACAGTCCTGCGCTGCTCCGGCAGGCCACGAGACGAGATGCGATACAGGCAATTCTCGAATGCGACCTCCACGTCCGCCAAGCCGATCGGCGCATCCTGCAGCTGGCGGCCGGCACCGTTCGGCACCATCCAGTGGGTGCCGTGGTTGCAGATATCGGCAATGGGCAGATGCATCAATCTGGAGTCGACGGAAGGCTGGCTGGCCCGCTGGGCACTTCGGCCCTGCAGCCCGGCCACGGCGCCAAGGCCGGCGACGAACATCTCGGCAAGTCTCATCTGGTTGCTCCTGGGTTGCACATGCGTGCTGCTGGAAAGCAGGCTGCGCCGCTCAACCGGCGCGCGCCTGGAACTCAGATCCCGGTGCGTTCGGCGATCAGATCGACGACCTTCGCTTCGAAGGCCCGCTCTGCCGATGCGGACGCCTGGCCTGCATGGATGCGATGCTGCCCGACAAGGAAGGCGCGCTCGTCCTTCACGCGGTCAGACTGGTAATACAACGCCGCATTGGCGCGCCGCAGCTCCATGGTGGTTGGGGGAACCAATATCTCTTCGCTGCACGCTTCCTGCAGGACCAGGTCCAGGTCCGCCCGGATGAACAATCCTGGTTGACCCAGCGCATCATTGTCCACGCGCTCGTCAAGGTTGCAGTCCCTGATGATGCGGCCTGCGGCGTGTTTGATCCGATGCTGGACCGCAGGCAGCCCATTGGCGAGGCGCGCCGCATCCTCGATGTTCTGCAGTACCGGCGTGGGCTTCACCATCGTCACCGAAGCATGCATGCCACGCTCGACCAGGGCGACATACTGGCCGGCTTCGGAATCAAGGTCAGGCGCCTCACGCCCTACCTCGCGGAACTGATCCGGATCGAACGGGATCTCCATCGCACGATTGAACGCGATCTGTCCCATGCAGTGCGCCTCGGTGGCGGCCGGAACGATACCCGCCAGATGGCGCGTGCGCATGCACAGCGCTACCTCGGCACCGATGTGGCGGCCTGTCTGTTCCCACTGGTCAGCAGCCGTCGAAGCGGGTGCATCGGCAACACCCACCGGGCCGGGCAGGCCAGGATACCGGCAGCCGGACGGCCCCGCGCCGACCGGGCGCAGGCCGGCCAGCATCGCCGCCATCCAGGTGAGGGCCCTTCCAGGCTCACGACATGCCGCCTTCAGGCCCCGCAGCGCCAAGCACCCCGCCGCGTTGGACACCTGCTTCAAACGGCCCGGCAGTGACCCGGCGTGGGGGGCGGGACAGCGCCGTCGGGCGGGGGCTGCGCTCACGGCGCTGATCGTCGCCTGTACCGGCACGGTGGGAGTCAGATTCATGCAATGCACTCCTGCTGATCGGGGCTACCAAGATTGCCGCTATCACAGGTGGCTGCATGCAGATTTCGCTCAGAGCACTGCTCTCAGGGGTTCGCGCCCTTCAACCCTGGTATCCGTTGGTGATCGGATAGCGTCGCTCCCGCCCGAATGCGCGGCGCGAGACCTTCGGGCCCGGCGCGGCCTGGTGGCGCTTCCATTCGCTGATGCGCACCAGCCGCAGCACACGCTCCACCACCTCGGTGGCATAACCGGCGGCGATGATTTCCTCGCGCGATTGTTCCTGGTCCACGAAGCGGTACAGGATGCCGTCCAGCACGTCGTAGGCCGGCAGCGAATCCTGGTCGGTCTGGTTCTCACGCAGTTCGGCCGACGGCGGCCGGCTGATCACCGCCGGCGGAATCACCGGTGCGCCGCCCACGGTATTGCGCCACTTGGCCAGCCCGAACACTTCGGTCTTGTACAGGTCCTTTAGCGGTGCGTATCCGCCGCACATGTCCCCGTAGATGGTCGCGTAACCCACCGCGTACTCACTCTTGTTGCCCGTGGTCAGCAGCAGGCCACCGAACTTGTTGGCCAGCGCCATCAGGATCACCCCGCGGCTGCGGCTCTGCAGGTTCTCTTCGGTGATGTCCGGCGTGGTGCCTTCGAACATCGGCCCGAGCGCCTCCATCAGGCCCTTGAACGCAGGCTCGATGGAGATTTCTTCGAGCTTCACGCCGAGCGCCTCGCATTGTTCGCTGGCCAGGTCGTTGGACAGTCCGGCGGTGTAACGCGAAGGCAGCCGCACGGCGGTCACGTTCTCCGCGCCCAGTGCATCCACGGCCATCGCCAGCACCAGCGCCGAATCGATGCCACCGGACAAGCCCAGCCAGACTTTCCGGAACCCGTTCTTGCTGCAGTAGTCCTGCAGGCCGCGGGTGACCGCGCGCCATGCCAGCGCGTCCATGCTCTCATCGCCGTCGTCCATCCACTGCAGCGGCATGAAGCGCCGGGCTTCGCTTTCGTACTCGACCACCAGCCACTGTTCGGCGAAGGCCGCGGCGGCCGGGTGCACGGTGCCGTCGGCATCGGCCACCACCGACGCGCCATCGAACACCAGCGCGTCCTGGCCACCGACCACGTTGAGGTAGGCGATGGCGGCCCCGCTTTCGCGCGTCCGCGCGGCCAGCACCGCATCGCGCTGCGCATGCTTGCCACGCTCATAGGGCGATGCATTGGGGACCACCACCAGCTGCGCGCCATTGCGCACGGTGTCGGCCAGCGGCTCGGCGAACCACAGGTCCTCGCAGATCAGTACGCCTACCGGCACGCCGTTGACGTCGAACACGCAGCTCGGGCCGTCCGGGTCGATATCGAAGTAACGGCGCTCGTCGAACACCGCATAGTTGGGCAGCTCGCGCTTGCGGTAGGTTTTTTCCACGATGCCATCGCGCAGCACGCTGGCCGCGTTGTAGACCACTGCGCCGGCCGGTTCGGGCCAACCGACCACGGCGGTGATGCCGGTACAGGCCAGCGCGATGCGCTGCATTGCCTGTTCGCAATGCTGCAGGAAACCCGGCCGCAGCAGCAGGTCTTCCGGCGGATAGCCGCTGACGGCCAGTTCGGGGAACAGCACCAGGTCGGCGCCGTGGTCGTCGCGCGCCTGCTCGATCATCTCGATGATCCGGTCGGTATTGGCGGCGACTGCGCCGACCGGGAAATCAAACTGCGCCATCGCGATGCGGATCGAAGCCATTAGGGATTCCAGCCTGTGGTTGCCATGCCGCCATTGTAGCGCCGCGCCCAAACGCAGAAAGCCGCCCGAAGGCGGCTTTCTGTTTACTCCTGCAGCCGCCGAGCATGGCTCGGCGCTACAGAATCGTGCCGGCCGGGGCCGGCAGAGGCCTTACTTGACCAGCTTGGCGATGGCAGCGCCGAGGTCGCCCGGCGAACGGACGGTGACAACACCGGCCGCTTCCATGGCGGCGAACTTGCCTTCCGCGGTGCCCTTGCCGCCCGATGCGATCGCACCGGCGTGGCCCATGCGCTTGCCGGCCGGAGCCGACGCACCGGCGATGAAGCCGACCACCGGCTTCTTCACGAACTGCTTGATGTACTCGGCACCGGCTTCTTCGGCGTCACCGCCGATTTCGCCGACCATGATGATGCCTTCGGTCTGCGGATCTTCGTTGAACAGCTTCAGGCAGTCGACGAAGTTCAGGCCGTTGATCGGGTCACCACCGATGCCGATGCAGGTCGACTGGCCCAGGCCCACTTCCGTGGTCTGCTTGACCGCTTCATAGGTCAGCGTGCCCGAACGGGACACGATGCCGATCTTGCCCGGCTTGTGGATGTGGCCCGGCATGATGCCGATCTTGCATTCGCCCGGAGTGATGACGCCCGGGCAGTTCGGCCCGATCAGTACGGTGTCCGCATGGGCGCGGGTCAGCACGTTCTTGACGCGCAGCATGTCCAGCACCGGGATGCCTTCGGTGATGCACACGATGACCTTGATACCGGCAGCAGCGGCTTCCAGGATCGCATCAGCGGCGTACGGCGGCGGCACGTAGATGACCGAGGCGTTGGCGCCGGTGCTCTGCACGGCGTCGGCCACGGTGTTGAAGACCGGCAGGTCGATGTGGGTGGTGCCGCCCTTGCCGGGGGTCACGCCGCCAACGACCTGGGTGCCGTACTCGATCATCTGAGTGGCGTGGAAGGTGCCCTGCTGGCCGGTGAAGCCCTGCACGATCACCTTGGTGTTCTTGTTGATCAAAACTGACATTGGATTTCCTTCGGTGTCGGATCAGGCGGCGTTCTTGACAGCTTCAACGACCTTCTTGGCGCCGTCGTTGATGTTGTCAGCCGGGATGATGGCCATGCCGCTGTCACGCAGCAGCTGCTTGCCTTCTTCCACGTTGGTGCCTTCCAGGCGCACCACGACCGGAACCTTGACGCCCACTTCCTTGACCGCGGCGATGATGCCTTCGGCGATCATGTCGCAGCGGACGATGCCGCCGAAGATGTTGACGAAGATGCCTTCGACCTTGTCCGAGGACAGGATCAGCTTGAATGCTTCGATGACGCGCTGCTTGTTGGCACCGCCGCCCACGTCCAGGAAGTTCGCCGGCTCGCCGCCGTTGAGCTTGATCACGTCCATGGTGGCCATGGCCAGGCCTGCGCCGTTGACCATGCAGCCGATGTTGCCGTCCATGGTGACGTAGTTGATGTCCAGCTCCGAAGCGGTCACTTCGGTTTCGTCTTCCTGGGTCTTGTCGCGCATCGCAACCAGCGCCTTCTGACGGAACGCGGCGTTGTCATCGCTGTCGAACTTGCCGTCCAGCGCGTACAGGTTGCCATCGTCCAGGATCGCCAGCGGGTTGATTTCAACCAGCGCCAGGTCCTTTTCGTTGAACAGCTTGTACAGGTTGACCATGATGCTGGCGAACTGGCCGGCCTGCTTGGCGGTCAGGCCGAGCTTGAAGCCGAAATCACGGCCGTGGTAACCCTGCACGCCTTCAACGAAGTCGACGTTGAGCGAATGGATCAGCTCCGGGGTTTCAGCAGCGACCTGCTCGATTTCCACGCCGCCTTCCGAAGAAGCGATGTAGGTGATGGTCTTGGTGCCGCGGTCGACGAGGACCGACAGGTACAGTTCCTTGACGATCTCACCGGCGGTGGTCACCAGCACCAGGTTGACCGGCAGCTCGACGCCAGCGGTCTGGTAGGTAGCCATCTTGGTGCCGAGCATCTTGGCCGCAGCGGCCTTCACATCGTCGGTGGTCTTGCAGAACTTGACGCCGCCTGCCTTGCCGCGACCGCCAGCATGGATCTGCGCCTTGACCATCCAGGGGCCCTGGCCCAGCGAGGTCGCTGCTGCGACTGCTTCGTCCGGGGTAGCCGCGACCTTGCCGGCCGGGACGGGAATGCCGTACTCGGCAAGCAGTTGTTTTGACTGGTATTCGTGGAAATTCATGCGTCACCGTGGGAATAGGAACGACCGCACGCATCTCCTCCAAGGCTCCCTCACGGGCACCGGCACGGACCGCGGCGGGCCCGCTATTGTGGCTGACCCCGGCGCGTGGCGCAAAGACAGCGGGATGACGCGCCGCATGGCGCCGGATTTTTCTGGTTTTTCAGTTATTTGTGACACCCCCCCGGGATTGCCCGGCCACCGCTCACGGCACGTGCGGGCGTTCGTTGCGCAGTGATCGGCCGGCCAGGCGCCCATCCATGCCTATACTGCACGCAAGCCAGAAGGGGAGTTTTGGCGTGGCACCGACCACATCCTTGATCGACCGCATCGAGTCCATTCCTCGACGCGAACTGTATTTCTTTGCCCTGTACCGGCTGCTGATCGCCACCGCGATCGCCGGGCTGATGTTCAGCCCGATGGCCGACCTGCTGGGGCAGGCCGACCACCCCGAACTGGCCGCTTACGTGTCCGGTGGCTACTGGCTGTTCTCGGTGCTGATGCTGCTGCTGGGGCGCAGCGAGCGCTGGCTGCGGCAGTTCGTGCTGGTCGGCGTCAGCCTGGACATCGTCGCCGCTTCGCTGCTGGCCCATGCCCTGCCCGGGGCCAGTGCCGGCATCTCGATGTCGCTGCTGTTCAACATCGCCGCCGCCGCTACCATGCTGCCGTTCCCGATGGCGCTGGGGCTGGCGGTGGGGGCCAGCGTCGCCACCGTCGCCGAGTACCTGTGGAAGCTGCTGGAAGGCGGCGCCCCCACCCGTACGCTGGCCGAACTGGCGATGTTCACCACCAGCTACCTGGCGCTGGCGTTCATCAGCTCGCAGGTCGCCAACCGCGCCCGCCACAGCCAGCAGCTGGCCAACCAGCGCGGCGACGAAGTAGCCAACCTCTACCAGATCAATGAGCTGATCATCCGCCGCATGCGCACCGGGGTGATGGTGGTGGACGGCCAGAACCGCATCACCCTGGTCAACGAAGCCGCATCGGCGCTGCTCGGTGACCACGAAGGCGGCAGCGGCGGTGAGCGGCCGGGCCTGACCCGCACAGCGCCTGAACTGGCGCGCCGGCTGCACCGCTGGCGCACCGGCGGGAACCAGGAAGAGACGCCGCTGATGCTGTCCCCGGACCAGCCCGAAGTCCAGCCGCGATTCGCCCGCCTGCTGGCCGGCAGTGACCTCACCCTGGTGTTCCTGGATGACTCAAGCGTGGTGTCCAAGCGGGCCGAATCGCTGACCCTGTCCGCGCTCGGTCGTTTCTCTGCCAGCCTGGCGCATGAGATCCGCAATCCGCTGGCGGCGATCAATTACGCGGTGCAGCTGCTGGAAGAAGAAGACGCCAACTTCAGCGAGGGCGACCGTCGCCTGCTGCAGATCATCCACCAGCAGTGCCAGCGCACCAACGGCATCGTGGAAAGCGTGCTGGGCCTTGCCCGCCGCGAGCGCGCCAACCCGGAGAACGTGGACCTGGCCGCGCTGATCCGCCGCTTCGTGCTGGAGTACAAGCAGGGCCTGTCGCTGGAAACGGACAGCGTGGAATCAATCATCTCCGAGACCTCGGTCGCCGCGATGGTCGATCCACGCCACCTGCACCAGGTGCTGACCGCGCTGGTCCACAACGCGCTGAAGTATGGCCGCATCGGCGAACAGCCGGCGCGCGTGCGGCTGCGCCTGGCACGGCTGGAAGGCAGCCCGGTGATCGACGTGATGGATCGCGGTCCCGGCATTCCCGACGCTGTCGCCGCACAGTTGTTCAATCCCTTCTTCACCACGTCCGAGCACGGCACCGGGCTGGGCCTGTACATCGCCCGCGAGCTGTGCCGCGCCAACCAGGCACGCCTGGAATACGTGCCCGTGCCCGCAGGCGGCGCCTGTTTCCGCATCATCCTGCCCGCCCCGCATACCTTGTCGTCGGGATGACGGCCTGCACCATGCGTCAAACATTTGTCGGCATCGCCCCCCTCCGCTATCTTCTCAACCATGAACGAAACCCGTAGCGCACTGGTCGTCGATGACGAGCGCGACATCCGCGAACTGCTGGTGCTGACCCTGGGCCGGATGGGCCTGCGTATCAACACCGCCGCCAATCTCGCCGAAGCACGCGAGCTGCTGGCCAGCAATCCGTACGATCTCTGCATCACCGACATGCGGCTGCCCGATGGCAACGGCATCGAACTGGTCACCGAGATCGCCCAGCACTACCCGCGCACGCCGGTAGCGATGATCACCGCCTTCGGCAGCATGGACCTGGCCGTGGAAGCGCTGAAGGCCGGCGCGTTCGATTTCGTCAGCAAGCCGGTGGACATCTCCGTGCTGCGCGGACTGGTCAAGCACGCGCTGGAACTCAACAACACCGAACGGCCACCCGCGGCCGCCCCGGCCGAACAGCAAGGACGCCTGCTCGGCGGTTCACCGGCGATGGATACCCTGCGCAGCACGCTGGGCAAGGTCGCGCGCAGCCAGGCACCGGTGTACATCCTTGGCGAATCGGGGGTGGGCAAGGAACTGGTCGCGCGCACCATCCACGAGCAGGGCGCGCGCGCGGCGGGCCCGTTCATTCCGGTCAACTGCGGTGCCATTCCGTCGGAGCTGATGGAAAGCGAGTTCTTCGGCCACAAGAAGGGCAGCTTCACCGGCGCCCACGCCGACAAACCCGGTCTGTTCCAGGCAGCACACGGCGGCACCCTGTTCCTGGACGAGGTGGCCGAACTGCCGCTGCAGATGCAGGTCAAACTGCTGCGCGCCATCCAGGAAAAATCAGTCCGGCCGGTCGGTGCTTCGGCGGAAATCGCGGTGGACGTGCGGATCCTGTCGGCCACCCACAAGGACTTGTCCGAGCTGGTGGACGAAGGACGCTTCCGGCACGACCTGTACTACCGCATCAACGTGATCGAACTGCGCGTTCCGCCGCTGCGCGAGCGCCATGAAGACCTGCCCGAACTGGCTGCTGCGATCCTGGCACGGCTGGCGCGCACCCACGGCTGCGCCGTGCCGCTGCTGGCGCCGTCGGCACTGGAAGCGCTCGCTGTGTACGGCTTCCCCGGCAACGTGCGCGAACTTGAAAACATCCTGGAGCGGGCACTGGCGTTGGCCGAGGGAGACAGCATCGGCGCGGCTGACCTGCGCCTGCCGCAGCCCAATGGCCGCAACGGTGGCAGCAACGCCGCACCGCCGGTGGAAGCGGTCGTCGACCTGCCGGCAGGCAGTGCCGCCCTGCCCTCCTACATCGAACAGATGGAGCGCACCGCCATCCAGCGCGCGCTGGAAGAGAACCGCTGGAACAAGACCCGCACCGCCGCGCAGCTTGGCATCACCTTCCGCGCGCTGCGCTACAAGCTGAAGAAACTCGGCATGGAATGAGGGCAGTGACGACCGCTGGTCGTCCGCATTGCGCCATGACGGCCAGCGGCCGTCACTACCGTTCTTCGTACTGCGCATCGGTGACCTGTTCCAGCCAGGTCACCGGGCTGCCATCCATCGCCTACGCGCCGTGCCAGCGCTTCACGCCCAGCGCAATCCACACCACGTCGCCGGTCCGCAAGGCCTGCCGCGGCTTGTCCCACTCCTGCACCCAGCCGGCGCCTGCATGCTCGGCGGGCGCGGCAAGCCGCGCTGCGCGCATGCGGAGCGAGGTCCGCACCTCCGGGGCCGCCTCCACCCGTCCGGGCTCAGCGGACTTCGGAGATCTCCACCCCGTCCAGGCCCTGCGCCAGCGTGCGGGCGTCGCCGCCCTGGCTCAGCTTGATCTTCAGGCGCACTTCGTTCTGCGAATCCGCATAGCGCAGCGCGTCCTCGTAGCTGATCTCGCCCGCCTGGTACAGCTCGAACAGGCTCTGGTCGAAGGTCTTCATGCCCAGCTGGGTGGACTCCTTCATCACTTCCTTCAGCTTGTGGATCTCACCTTCGCGGATGTAATCCTGCACCAGCGGAGTGCCCAGCATGATCTCCATCGCCACTTTGCGCGAACGGCCATCGGGCGAAGGAATCAGCTGCTGCGCGACCACGCCCTTGATGTTCAGCGACAGATCCATCAGCAGCTGGTTGCGCCGGTCTTCCGGGAAGAAGTTGATGATGCGGTCCATCGCCTGGTTGGCGTTGTTCGCATGCAGCGTGCACAGCACCAGGTGGCCGGTTTCGGCGAAGGCGATGGCATGGTCCATGCCTTCGCGGGTACGCACCTCGCCGATCATGATCACGTCCGGCGCCTGGCGCAGGGTGTTCTTCAGCGCCGCTTCCCAGCTGTCGGTATCGATGCCGACTTCGCGCTGGGTGATGATGCAGCCCTCATGGCGGTGCACGAACTCGATCGGATCCTCGATGGTGATGATGTGCCCGGTCGAATTGTGGTTGCGGTAGCCGATCATCGCCGCAAGCGAAGTCGACTTGCCGGTGCCGGTAGCGCCGACGAACAGGATGATGCCTCGCTTGGTCATCGCCAGCGTCTTGATGATCGGCGGCAGCGCCAGCTCATCCACGGTGGGGATGCGCGTTTCGATCCGGCGCAGCACCATCCCGACCTGGTTGCGCTGGTAGAAACAGCTGACACGGAAGCGACCGACACCGGACAGGCCGATGGCGAAGTTGCACTCGTGGGTCTTTTCGAATTCCTCGCGCTGTGCCGGCGTCATCACGTTCAGCACCAGGTCGCGGCTCTGCTGCGGCGTCAGCGGGGTCTGGGTGATCGGCGAGATCTTGCCGTTGACCTTGATCGCCGGCGGCATGCCTGCGGTGATGAACAGGTCCGAGGCGCGCTGGTGCGCCATCAGCTTGAGGAAGGAAGTGAAATCGATGGTGTTGGTGGCGGCACTGTTCACGGCAGACTCCAGGAAACGGGACGGGGGCTCGGCACGGCGGCCCGCGGTGCGCGCCGAGCCGACGCGCGCCGCCCGCCGTCGCCTGCCTTACTCGAACAGGCGCTTGTCCTTGGCGTACTCTTTGGCCTGGTTGCGCGTGATCAGGCTGCGCTTGACCAGGTCCTGCAGGTGCTGGTCCAGGGTCATCATGCCGTGCTGCTGGCCGGTCTGGATGGCCGAATACATCTGCGCCACCTTGTCCTCGCGGATCAGGTTGCGGATGGCCGGGGTGCCGACCATGATTTCCCAGGCCGCGGTACGACCGCCGCCCACTTTCTTCAACAGGGCCTGCGAGATCACCGCGCGCAGCGACTCGGACAGCATCGAGCGCACCATCGGCTTTTCGCCAGCCGGGAACACGTCGATGATGCGGTCGATGGTCTTGGCCGCCGAACTGGTGTGCAGCGTGCCGAACACCAGGTGGCCGGTTTCCGCCGCGGTCAGGGCCAGGCGGATGGTTTCAAGATCGCGAAGTTCGCCGACCAGGATGATGTCCGGATCTTCACGCAGGGCCGAACGCAGCGCTTCGTTGAAGCCGTGCGTGTCACGGTGCACTTCACGCTGGTTGATCAGGCACTTCTGCGAGGTGTGCACGAACTCGATCGGGTCCTCGACGGTGAGGATGTGCCCGTACTCGTTCTTGTTGATGTAATCGATCATCGCCGCCAGCGTGGTCGACTTGCCGGAACCGGTCGGGCCGGTCACCAGGATCAGGCCCTGCGGCTGCTGGATCACCTCGCGGAACAGCGGCGGGCAGGCCAGGTCCTCCAGCGTCAGCACTTCGGAGGGAATGGTACGGAACACCGCACCGGCACCGCGGTTCTGGTTGAAGGCATTGACACGGAAGCGCGCGAGCGACGGGATCTCGAACGAGAAATCGACCTCGAGGAACTCTTCGTAATCGCGACGCTGCTTGTCCGACATGATGTCGTAGACAAGCGCATGCACCTGTTTGTGGTCCAGCGCCGGGATGTTGATGCGGCGGACGTCACCATCCACGCGGATCATCGGCGGCAGGCCTGCGGACAGGTGCAGGTCGGATGCTTTGTTTTTTACGGAAAACGCCAACAGCTCGGCGATATCCATGAGCGGCTACTCCCCAATAACGGCTTCGACTGGAAGGATCTTTCCCCGGGCGTCAGTATAGCGTCCTGTCAGACCGGAACGCGTCACGTGCAAAGTCCCCTGCCCGGAATACTGAGCAACCTGCAGAACGCGGCGCAGGCCGCCGGGCGGCCAGTGCCCACTCTGCTGGCCGTGTCCAAGAACCAGCCGGCGTCGGCGATTGCTGGCTTGGCGGCCGAAGGCCAGCGCGCTTTCGGCGAGAACTACGTGCAGGAGGCGCTGGCGAAGATCGAGGCGCTGCAAGGCCTTGGGCTGGAATGGCACCTGATCGGCCACCTGCAGTCGAACAAGGCCGAGGTTGTCGCGCGTCATTTCCAATGGGTGCAGAGCGTGGACCGGAGCAAGCTGGTCACCGCCCTGGCGCGCCATCGGCCGGTTGATCTGCCGCCCTTGAACGTGCTGATCCAGGTCAACATCGACGATGAAAGCAGCAAGCACGGCTGCCTGCCTGCGCAGGTCGACGCGCTGGCGGCTGCCATCGCCGCCGAGCCCACCCTGCAGCTGCGCGGGCTGATGGCCATCCCGGCGCCGTGGCCCGATCCTGCGCAACGCCACGCGGCGTTCAGCCGCATGCAGGCGCTGCAGCAGGCTCTGCAGAGCCGATACCCGCAGGCCGACACGCTGTCGATGGGCATGAGCAGCGACTACGCCGAGGCCATCGCCGATGGCGCCACCATGGTCCGCATCGGCACCGCGCTGTTCGGCGCGCGCGTCCGTCCGGCCTGAACTGAAAGGAGCATCCGCATGACCGATTCCTCCATCGCTTTCATCGGCGGCGGCAACATGGCCCGCAGCCTGATTGCCGGCCTGGTCCGACAGGGTATCCCGGCCGCCGACATCCATGTCGCCGAGCCGGTGGACGCCCTTCGCGATGCGCTGGCTGCTGACTTCGGGGTCACCACGTATGCCACCGCGGGTGAGGCCGCTGCCCAGGCCCGCGCCTGGGTACTGGCGGTGAAGCCGCAGGTGCTGCCTGAAGTGTGTGCCTCGCTGCAGCCCGTGGCGGCCGCGCAGCGACCGCTGCTGGTCTCCATCGCCGCCGGCATCACCAGCAGCCAGCTGGATCGCTGGCTGGGCGGCGACATCGCCGTGGTGCGCGCGATGCCCAACACCCCTGCCCTGCTGGGTGCGGGAGTCACCGGCCTGTTCGCCACCGCCCAGGTCAGCGAGGATCAACGCGCGCAGGCTGATCGGGTGTTGTCCAGCGCCGGACGCACGGTGTGGGTGGACGATGAAGCGCTGATGGACTCGGTCACTGCGGTGTCCGGCAGCGGCCCTGCGTACGTGTTCCTGCTGGCCGAGGCGATGGAAGCGGCCGGCATCGCGCAGGGATTGCCGGCCGAGGCGGCGCGCACGCTGGTGCAGCAGACCCTGCTGGGCGCATCACGGATGCTCGATGAAGCCGGTGAAGCGCCGGCCGAACTGCGCCGCCGGGTGACCTCGCCGGGCGGCACCACGCAGGCGGCGATCGAGGCCTTCCAGGCCGGCGGCTTCGAGGCGCTGGTCGCGAAGGCGCTGGCCGCCGCCCAGGCACGCGGCCGCGAACTGTCCGCCGCCAACGATTGAACCCCGACGGCACTGACGGCCGCTGGCCGTCATGCCGCGCCGCGCTGCGCGCTGGCCGAGCGTGGCTCGGCGCTACCGCTCCAGGTTTCCGGTGCCACCGGAAACCGCTCCACCAGGAAATCCACGAAACACTGCAGGCGCGGACGCGGCCAGCGGTCCGGCAGGTAGATCAGATGCATCGGGCGTGGCACCGGTAGATACGCTTCCAATACGCTGACCAGCCGCCCAGCGGCGATGTCCTCACCCAGCAGCGCCGTCGGCTGCAGCACCAGCCCAGCACCGGCCAGTGCCGCCTGACGCAACGCTTGCCCGTCATTGCTGCTCAGCCGCGCCCGCGGCTCCCAGTCCACCGGCTCACCGCTGGCCAGCTGCCAGCCATGGCCACCGCGCCAGGCCAGATGGCCCAGGCAATCATGCGCTGCCAGGTCGGACGGCAACTGCGGCGTACCCCTGCGTTGCAGGTATGCCGGCGATGCACACAGGCTCATCGCATAGGGCGGCAGCGGCCGCGCCACCAGCTCACGCGACGGCAGCGGACCCACCCGGATGGCGGCGTCGAAGCCATCCTCGATCAGGTCCACGGTGCGGTTGCTCAGGTCCAGCTCGATGTTCAACAGCGGCTGCGCCTGCAGCAACGATGCCAGCGCCGGTGCCAGCACGCAGCTTCCCCACGTACTCGGCGCGCTCACCCGCAGCAGCCCGCGCGGCTGCAGTTGCAGGCCGGCCACGCTCGCTTCGGCCTGCTGCACCTGCTCCAGCACCTGCCGGCATCCGGCCAGATAGGCCGCGCCGGCCTCGGTCAGCCGTTGCCGGCGCGTATTCCGCTGCAGCAGCGCCGTGCCCAGGTGCCTCTCCAACTGCTGGATGTACTTGCCGACCATCACCGCCGATACCTGCAGCTGTTCGGCGGCGCGCGCGAAGCTGCCGTGGTCGGCCACCGCCGCGAAGGCCTGCATGCAGCGCAAAGTATCCATTGCAAACCCCAGGTTAGGAATGAGCAAATCATACGCTGCTTACCGAAACCTCAACGAAGTAGCAGACTGAGCGCGTCCCCAACGGAGAAACTGCATGAAGATCCTGATCGTCGGCGCGTCCGGCACCCTCGGCCAAGCCGTCGCCGCCCACCTGGGGCAGCAGCATGAAATCCTGGCGGCCGGTCGCCACAGTGGCCAGCACCAGGTCGACCTCACCGACGACCGCAGCGTGCAGGCACTGTTCGAAGCCACCGGCCCGCTGGACGCGGTGATCGCCACCACCGGCCAGGTCCACTTCGGCCCTTTGCAGGACATGTCCGCAGCGCAGTTCGACAGCGGCCTGCAGGACAAACTGCTCGGCCAGGTGCGGCTGGCACTGGCCGCCCAGCACCACCTGCGCGCGGGCGGCTCCATCACCCTCACCAGCGGCATCATCAGCGCCCAACCCATCCGCGACGGCAGCAACGCCACCGCAGTCAACGCCGGGCTGGAAGGCTTCGTGCGCGCTGCAGCGTTCGAACTGGCCGCGCGCGGGCTGCGCATCAACATCGTCAGCCCGACCGTGCTGGAAGAATCGGCCGCCGCCTATGCGCCGTATTTCCCCGGCTTTGAACCGGCACCTGCACGCCGCGTCGCACTGGCGTACCAGCGCGCGCTGGAAGGCATCCAGAGTGGCCAGACGCTCAACGTCTGGTAAGGCAAGCGGCGCCGACCGGCGGCGGCACGAGGCAGCGCTATTCCCAGCGCTGCGGCCCGTCGCCCTGCTCACCCAGCATGTCATCCGGGTTGGCCAGGCGGCAGCGCTTCAACGACAGGCAACCGCAGCCGATGCAGCCGGTCAGCTGGTCGCGCAGGAACTGCAGCAGATGGATGCGCTCATCCAGTTCGGTACGCCAGCGCGCGGACATGCGTGCCCATTCGGCCTTGGTCGGCGTGCGTCCTTCGGGAAGCTCGGCCAGCGCCGCACCCACCGCTTCCAGCGGCATGCCCACGCGTTGGGCCACGCGGATCACCGCCAGCCGCCGCAGCACATCGCGCGGGAAGCGGCGCTGGTTGCCTGCGTTGCGCAGGCTGCGGATCAGCCCCTTGCGCTCATAGAAATGCAATGCGGACACGGCGACGCCGCTGCGTTTGGCCACCTCGCCTACACTAAGCTCCTGCGTCGCCATCCCTTGACCTCAACCTTGGTTGAGGCGCGATGCTGCCGCCTCCGCTTCGCCAATACAAGTGCCTGCATGAACGCCCCCGCCGCCTCGATCGCTTCCCCGGATGATGCCTCCATCCTTTCGCCGCGCTATCGCGCCACCACCATCGGCATGGTCGCGCTGGTCGCGCTGGTCGCTTTCGAGGCCCTGGCCGTGGCCGCCGCCATGCCCACCGTGGCGCAGGCGCTGGATGGCCTGCGCCTGTACGCAGTGGCCTTCGGCGGTGCACTGGCGACCAGTGTGATCGGCATGAGCGTGGCCGGCCGTCTGTGCGACCAGCAAGG
Source organism: Stenotrophomonas sp. Bg11-02 (assembly GCF_002836635.1). NCBI lineage: Bacteria > Pseudomonadati > Pseudomonadota > Gammaproteobacteria > Lysobacterales > Lysobacteraceae > Stenotrophomonas > Stenotrophomonas sp. Bg11-02. The sequence goes on along the minus strand of NZ_PJAY01000049.1, from coordinate 135,221 downwards.
TCCGGCGCGTCCGCTGTGGTTCGGACTGGGCTTCTTCCTGGCCGGCCTGATCGTGGCCGGACTGGCCCCGCGCATGGGCGTACTGGTGGCTGGGCGCCTGCTGCAGGGCGTGGGTATCGGTGCGGTATCGGTGTCGTTGTACGTGCTGGTGGCGCGCACCTTCCCCGAAGCACTGCGGCCAAAGGTGTTCGCTGCATTCTCCGCGGGCTGGGTGGTGCCTTCGCTGATCGGGCCGTCGATCAGCGGGCTGATCGTGCAATACGTCGGCTGGCGCTGGGTCTTCCTGGCGGTACCGGTGTTGGCCCTGCCCGCCGCCCTGCTGCTGGTGCCGGCACTGCGCGCCAGTGCGCAGCATCCGCGCACCGGGGTCGCATCACGGCCGGTGGTGCGTTGGGCGATCGGCACCGCACTTGCCGCGCTGCTGCTGTACCTGGGCGGCCAGCAGCAGGGCATCGTCGCCGTGGCGCTGATGGCTGCGGCGCTGGTCCTGCTGGTGGCCTGCGCACGCCACCTGCTGCCCACCGGTACGCTGCGCCTCGGCCGCGGCCTGCCCAGCGTGATCGCGATGCGCGGCATCGCCGCGTCGGCCTTCTTCGCGGCCGAAGCGTTCCTGCCGCTGCTGCTGCAGCGCGAACGCCATCTGTCACCGCTGTGGGCCGGCGCCGCGTTGAGCATGGGCGCGCTGGGCTGGTTCGCCGGCTCATGGATGCAGGGACACCAGCGCCGCGGCTGGACCCGCGCCCACCTGTTGCAGGCCGGTGCGTGGATGATGTGTGGCGGTCTGCTGCTGACCTCGCTGACCCTGCAGCAGGGCGTGCCGCTGTTACTTGCCCTCGCGGGCTGGTCACTGACCGGGCTGGGCATGGGCCTGATCTACCCCAGCCTGTCGGTGCTCACCTTGTCGATGTCGGCGCCGCACGAACAGGGCGCGAACAGTTCAGCCCTGCAGCTCAGCGAAGGGGTCGGCGTGGCGACCACGCTGGCGTTGTCGGGATCGTTGTTTGCCGCCTTCGTCGACGGCCGCGAGACGCTGGGCTACCTGCTCTGCTTCGCCGTGACGCTGCTGCTGGCGCTGCTGGCCACGGTGGTCGCGCGGCGCATCTGATCGCAGCTGCGGTTGGTGGGCGAGCGGTGGTTGTGGGTGACGACCGTTGGTCGTCACGCCATTGATCAAGGGCGGCGCTGTGACGACCAACGGTCGTCACCCACCCAGCTCCGGACTCCCACCCAGCTCCGGGCTCCCACCCAGCTCCGGATTCCAGATCAGGGCCGTGCGCCCACCTCGTCCACGTCCTCGCGCAGGATGCGGCGGATTTCCAGCACCGCCTGCGGGGTCTCCTGCACGCTGTGGCCGGAGATGATCACTTTCTCCGACACCGCACCGTCCAGGTGCGCGCTCCAGTACGGGACCAGTCCGTCATCGGACTGCAGCAGCGGCACATCCGCCTTGCGATGGGCGATGATCGAGTGATATTTCAAGCCCGGCTGGATCGGCAGCGAGGCCGCCGCCATCACGAACGGATCGCTGGATTTCAGGTTGTCGATGCTGTTCGGCACGCGCAGCTTCTCGCTGCCGCTGCGCTGCGCATCGGCCTGCTGCAGCGTGTTGAAGGCATCCTCGAACGAGCCCAGGATCGTCAGCGGCAGGCGCACCAGGCGGCCGATAAGGCGACCCACGCGGTTACCGGCGATGTCCGTACCCTTGTGCGGAGCGGCAATGAAGATCGCCCGTTCCACGTTCGGCTGCGGCTGGAACTGCAGCAACGGCCCCAACTTGGTTCTTACCCGCTGCAGGCGCTCGCCCTTCAGGTCATAGCGTGCCAACAGGTCATTCCACAGCACATCGCCTGAGGAACTGAGCATCAAGCGGCCGAGCACGCCGCCCATGCTGTGGCCGATGAACACCTGATCCTTCGACGCGCGCGACTGCCCGCCCGGATCGAAGTGCTTCAGCGTGCTGTTGAACGCACGCGAGATCTCATAGCGGTTCAGGGCGATCGGGGCGTTGGTGGGGTAATACACCTGCCACACCTGGAACTCACGGCGCAGTTCCTCTTCACCCATGATCTCATTGGCCACGTTCACCCAGGCTTCGGGACTGCTGCCCAGGCCGTGCAGCATGAAGATGATGCGGCGGTCCGGGTCCCACGGCTGCATCAGGTAGATGTGCGGTTCCTTGATACCTTCGGCCATGCCGAACAGGGTGCGCAGCGCCTGCGTGGCAAAGCCGCTCTGCGCCAGCCACAGCCCATACGCTGCGGTGAAATTGCCGGCCAGCGGTACCTGCTGGCCGTGCAGGTCCACGCGCTCGGTGGCCTCGGGCGAGTACACGTCCAGCAGCACCTGACTGGTCTGCAGTACCTCGTCCAACGAGTTGCCCTTGAAGCGCAGCAGCGCGGTGGCATTGATCGAGGACATCTCGCTGTACTGGGGCACCTCATGCCTGCGCTTCGGTGCTGCGCCATCCACCGGCGCATCAGCATCCGGCAGCGGCGTGCTCAACTTCGGTGGATCCATCACCACCACCAGCTCCGCGCCGAAGCCATCGCGACGGTAGGTGCTGCGCAGGCCGACGAAACTGATCGTAGCCGCCGACACCAACCGGGTCGGGATGCTGGGCATCGACAGGCGGTCGTAGTCGGAGGTGATGGTCCAGCGCTCGCCGGCCACCGGGGCGTTGTAATCCTCGCCGTCCAGCGCGGAGGCGCGCGAGCGCCGGAACACCACCGATGCGGTCTGTTCGGCGGCGTAATTGTAGTAGTCGCGCACCTGGGTCTGGCGGTCCTCAAAGGCACGGTCCGAGGGCGCGCGCCCGCTGAAGAACAGGTATGCATACGCGAAGCGGGCCGCTTCCAGCCAGGCATCCACCGCCGCATCGCTCATCGGCTCCTTGTCGGCGTGCTTCGGTTTGGGACTGAGGGCAAGCGCGGTCTGCACCCACAGCTCGGACAACGCGGACATGCGCTGTTCGGCGCTGACGCCATCGGTATCCAGCAGGGTCCGGCGGCACGCGACCAGATCCTTTTCGCACTGGCTCGCATCCAGCCCGACCACGCTCAGGGTCTCCTGCGAAGCCGCACTCAGCTTGCCGGTGGTCAGCACGTCGGACCGCTTGGTGGTCAGGTAATCGGTGTTGGCGACCTGCTTGACCGTCACCATCGCGCAGCCACTGCCGATCAGCAGCGCGGTTGCTGCCAGCAGCAGTCGCAGGCTGCGCTGCCAGTTGAAGGGGTATGCCGCGGCCATCATGGTTGGTCTTCCTGTGCGGTACCGGGAACGCCGCGGCGTATCCAGGCGGAGAAGTCAGTCTGGGCCTGCGGCTGCAGCGCGCGCTCGGTGATCCGCGCACGTGACTTCAGCGTGGCAAACGGATAACCCGGCGCCAGCGCGCCCTGGTCGAAGGCGTATTCGTCCAGGTAGCCCGATGCCAGCAGGCGGTAGTCCAGCGGCAGGCCGGGCGCGATGTGGCGCGCCAGGTCGAACACGATGGTGGTGCAGTTGCTGGTCAGCGTGTTGTAGAACGCAGGGGCGGCATCCAGGCTGCGCGCCTGCTCGATATAGCCGGCGAACAGGGTGCGCAGCTGTGGCTGCGTCATCCCGTGCAGGCGGTACAGATAGACATCCTCGCCGCGTGCATTGGTACGCGTGCGGATGATGTCGGTTTCCTCCGACGCCACCAGGGTCATCTCGAACTTGCGGAAGAAGCCGCCCAGTGCGGAGAACGACTCGCCCTGTTCCTTGCGGATTTCCAGCGAGAACACCAGCTGGCGACCATCGGCGAAACCGAACGACACCAGCGTGTGGGCGATGGCCGGGCCCATCCAGTACGACATCACCAGGTCGGCGGATCGCAACTGCTGCAGGTCGTACTCCCGCCGCACCCAGCGCGCGTCGTAGTCCTGCTCGGTGCGCCAGGTGAAGTCGCGCACGTTGTCCAGCACCACGTGGTGCCCATCGAAGGCCACCACGTGCAGGCGCTCGGCCACGTCGTCAGCCCATGTGCGGTCCTGGCTGGGGCTCAGCGCCGTCCACCACAGGGCGGCACAGGCCATGCCCAGCACGTAGGCCGATCCGATGCGCCGGCCAGCGCGTCCGCGCGCGAAGCGCAGCGCCATCCAGCCGGCAGAGAACACCCAGGCCAGCGCCAGCAGCGCGCCGAGCCAGACCGGGCCAGGCATCTGGTAGAACAGCAGTCCGCCGGCCCACAGGGCGCCAAGCAGCATGATGATCGCAATCGTCCAACGTCCTGCTGCCTTCACTGTGGTGCTGTCACTTCATCCGTGGGGCGCCTAGTTAGCCACAGCCGGCGCTTTGGCGGAATCGCCGCCTGTTCAGGTTGGGGGGAGAGGGAGTGACGACCAACGGTCGTCATCCATCAGAACCGACGGTCGTCAGCCAGTACGGGCTCCTACACAATGTGTGCGTCACCCTGGAGAACCCCATGGGAATCACATCGGTTGCCGGAGTTCCTGTAAACGAGCACCACACCGCTACCTGCCATTGCGGTGCGGTGGAGCTGCGGCTGCACCTGCCGAACGGCATCGTCGAGCCGCGCCGCTGCGATTGTTCGATGTGTCGAAGGCGCGGTGCCATTGCCGCCACCGTTGCAGAGGATGGCCTGCAGGTGGTGCGCGGCGGCGAGCAGCTGCGGCTGTACCAGTTCAACACCCATGTGGCCGAGCACTGGTTCTGCGGCGTCTGCGGCATCTACACCCATCACCGGCGACGCTCGAATCCACGCGAGTTCGGCTACAACGTGGCCTGCCTGGAAGGCATCAATCCGTTCGCGCTCGGCGAGGTGCCGACCAACGATGGGGTGCACCATCCGGCGGACCGCGAACAGGCCATCAGTGGCGGCTGCGGCGCGCCGGCATCGCGACTTTCTGCCACGGTGAGATCGCCATGCGCCCGGCACGCGCGGGACGCTTGAGGGTCAGCCGGCGCGCGTGCGCTTCCGGCAATGGCTGCGGCGCAGGCGGCGTGGACGGCGACGAGGGGGTGGCAAGCAGAAGGTTGATGAGCCACATGGCAGGTCTCCGTTGGGGGCGGGCAGGTCCACGCTATCCCCGCCCCGGCGACTGCCGTGTGATCCGGCCATGACACCGCGATGACCGTGCTGAACGCGCGCACCGCACTGATTCAGGCTTCCCGCTTCAGGCAAGGTCGCAGCCTTCGCTGTCGCGGGCTTCGCGCCTGCGAATCATTTGTATTTGCATATATGCTTGCGGATAATCCGCGCCATCTACTGTTCCCTCCAGCCGTCGCCCGAGGATTCCCGCTGCATGCAACGCTCCGCCATCAAAGCCTGGTTCGTGGTCCATAAATGGACCAGCCTGGTCTGCACGCTGTTCCTGCTGCTGCTGTGCCTGACCGGCCTGCCGCTGGTGTTCGGCCACGAGATCGCCCACCTCACCGGCGCCGACCCGGAAGTACCGGCCGCACCCGCCGATGCCACGCTGCGCGACCTGGACGCGCAGGTGCAGACGGCATTGCAGCACTTCCCGGGCAACGTGCCGCTGTTTGTCGGCTGGGATCCGGACGCCCCGCTGATGTACGTCAACACCGGCGCGCGCACCGATACGCCGCCGGCGCAGATGCAGACCGTGCTGCTCAATACCGTCAGTGGCGAACAGGTGCCCGCACCGCAGTTCAACGAAGGCGTGATGTACTTCCTGTACCGCCTGCATACGGATCTGTTCCTCGGCCTGCCCGGCCTGTTGTTCATGGGTGCGATGGGGCTGTTGTTCGTGGTGGCGATCATCTCCGGGCTGGTGCTGTATGGACCCTTCATGCGCAAGCAGCGCTTCGGCACCCTGCGCACCGGTCGCAGCCGCCGGCTGGCCTGGCTGGACCTGCACAACGTGATCGGCATCGTCACGCTGGGCTGGGCGCTGGTGGTGGGTCTGACCGGGGCCATCAACACCCTGGCCAAGCCGCTGGAACAGGCCTGGCAAACCCAGCAGCTGGGTGAGTTCGCCGCGCGGTATGCCGGCCAGCCCAAGCCCACCCAGCTGGCTTCGCTGCAGGCTGCGGTGGACACCGCGCGCGCGGCCGAACCGGAGATGCGCCCGGCCTTCGTCAGCTTCCCCGGCACCGGCTACAGCGGTGATCATCACTTCGGCGTGTTCATGCAGGGCAATTCACCGCTCACCGAACGCCTGTATCGCCCGGTGTTGATCGATGCGAGCACCGGCGCGCTGACCGCGCAGCCGCAGCTGCCGACCTACATGACCGTGCTGCTGCTGAGCCAGCCGCTGCATTTTGGTGACTACGGCAAGCTGCCGTTGAAGATCCTGTGGGCGCTGCTGGACCTGTTGACCATCGCGGTGCTGGTCAGCGGCCTGTACCTGTGGTTCAAGCGCGGCAACACCGCCACGCGCGTGGCCGAGATCGAACGCGCGCAGACGCAGGAGGTGGCATGAAGAGCCCCTTCATCGCACCGGCGTGGATCACGCTGGCCAGCCTGGTCGGGCTGGTCAGTGCCTTGATCGGCGATGGCCTGTTCGACCTCATTTCGTGGGTGGTTTTCAGCGGCCTCATCGCCTTGTTCGTGCGAGCATGGATGAAGCGCGACCGGCGCTGATGCGCTGATTCCAAGTGCACGCCGCGCGGCCCATCCTGGTAGCGCCGAGCCATGCTCGGCGGCTCTCCGTTCCGGCATCGGGATGCCTGACACACGCCAGGCTGCGTGCCCGCCGGGCATGGCTCAGCGCTACGGCTTGGTGCAGGAGAACCACGCGGCCAAGCCGTTGCGCAGCAGGTCATCCCAGTACCCCGCCGGCTGGGCCAGCCGGTCCTGCTCCAACAGGCAGGGAGCCTGCCACACCAGGTCGGTGAAACCCGCCTGTGCGAATGCGTGTTCGTAATGCTCGCGTGCCCAGCGGAACACGGTGATGCGCGCCGGTGGATCGCCCGGGAACTCCATCTCCATCCTGGCGCCCTGCTGCCACGGCACATCGTCCAGCACCCGCACGCCGTACTTCGAACAATCACCGTCCGCCAGGCAGTAATCAGGATTCATCGTCTCCACGGCGATCCTGCCACCGGCGCGTACATGCTCGAACGCCGCCGCGGCCATCCGTGCGAGTTCGTCCAGCGACTGCGCGTAGTTGAACAGGAAGGCGGCCACCGCCAGGTCGTACTCGCGCACCGGTGCCAACTGCAGGAAATCACTGACCTGGAAGGTCATCGCGTCGCCGGCAGTCGCCGATACCCGCCTCCCTATTGCCACCATCTCCGGCGACTGGTCCACACCGTGCGCGCTGGCGGCGCCGGCCAGCAGCATTGCCCTGCCGTAAAAGCCGAAACCGCAGGCCAGATCCAGCACACTGCGGCCCGTCACATCGCCGACCATGTGCTGCATGGTCCGCAGTTCGACCCTGCGCGTGGGCGATGCGTTGGCATACGCCGCGTACTGGCCTGCGATGTCATCGTAGTGCGCTTTCATCGTGGAAATCCTCTTCAACAGAGGTGTCCACGCTACGCAACGTCGCCTACGCATTGAAGAGGCGAAAGCGAAACCGCCCGCGCCCGTTTCAACGTTCGCACACCAGGTTCACCGACATGCAGTTGTGCACGTAGCCCTCCCAGTAACCTTCAGCGCGCGCATCGATATCGGCCTGCTCCAGCACCGGCTCATGCCAGCTGACCGCGCTGAAGCCCGCCGCGCGGATGGCCTGCTCGTAATGTGCACGCTCCCAGCGGTAGTTGGTGATCAATGCCGGCGGCGTACCCGGAAACTCCAGCCGCAGCCGCGCACCCTGCTTCCAGGGTGTCTCTTCCAGAACCTTCACCCCGTACGCCGCGTAGTCCCCCAAGCCCAGCCGATAGTCCGGATTCAAGGTCTGCACCACCAGTCTGCCGCCATGCTTCACATGCGGAACCACCGCGACGAACATCCGGCGCAGCTCCTCCAGTGAAGCGGCATAGTTGAACAGATACGCAGCCAGCACGATGTCATGCTCGCTGCCTGATGGCATATCCATCACATCGTGGGTCTGGAAGGTCATGCCATCGCCGCGATAGGTGGACAGGGCGCGGGCGAAATCGATCATGCCCTGCGACTGGTCCACGCCATGCGCACTTCCCGCGCCGTGACGCAGGAATTCGCGTCCGTAGTAGCCCGATCCGCAGGCCAGGTCCAGCACGCTTTTTCCTTTCACCTCACCGGACAAGCGCAGCATCGTGCGCACTTCGATGGGCCGGGTCGGCGAGGCATTGGCGTAGGCCATGTACTGGTCGACGATACTGTCATAGCTTGCGCTCATCACATCTTCCTTGGATCACCAGAACCGTGAGTGCAAACGCTATAGGGTGGTGATTCGCCATTGAAGAGGCAAAAGCGACGCGCAGTATCGCAACACCTTCCGCCCTTCACCCGCTACGCGCCATTCCCATGAACGCATGCAAGGCCGGATTATCCATATCGGTGCGCAGGCAGAAACTCAGGCTGAAGTGCGCGTCTTCCGACTGCACGGGGCGGTAACAGACCTCCGTATCGCGGAATCCCGCCATGCTGGACGGCACGATCGCAATACCGGTCTCCACCGCCACCAATGACAGCACCGCATGCATGCCGTGCGCTTCCTGCACCACCTTGGGCATGAATCCCGCGGCCACGCAATGGCGCATCACATGCGAATGAAATCCCTCCCCTTCCACGGCGGGCCAGCTGACAAACTCCTCACCGGCAAGATCCTCCATCCGCAAGGAAACGACGGACGCCAACGGGTGTGCGTGCGGCAAGGCAATAGCCAGCGCGTCCACATCGAAGTCCTGCAGCTGCATCCCAGGGGAAACGGGAATGGGAGGAATGAGCACGCCCAGGTCGATCTCGCCTTTGGCCAGCACGTGCTGCTGCTGGCGCGAGGTCGCCTCGCGCAACTCCAGGCGCACCTGCGGGTGGCTGCGCCTGAACGCACGGATCAGCTGCGGCAGGCGGCCGTACAGCGCGCTGCCGACATACGCCACGCGCACCTGCCCGCTGCGTCCTGCCGCGGCCTCGCGCGTGGCCTCCACCGCGTGGGCGGCCTGCTGCAGGGTGTGCCGCGCTTGCACCAGCAAAACCTCCCCGGCAGCAATAAGTCCCACGGTCCGATGCCCGCGTATCACCAGCAGCGCCCCGATCTGCTCTTCCAGCCGGCGGATCGCCGCAGTCAGCGGGGGCTGTGACATATGCAGGCGCGCGGCGGCGCGGTGGAAATGTTGTTCTTCCGCGACAGCGACGAACTGGCGCAGCAAACGAAGATCAATCATGGCAACCGCGCGAGGAATGGCCGGCTCAGGTTAGCAGTCCCGGTGCCTGCTCCGCGGCTCGATCGCCGGCAGCGCAATCTCCGGCCACGCCGCATCGAAAGCCTCCACGCTGGCGGCAGCCACACCCTGCAGATCGCGCGGGTAGCTCACGCCGGCAGGCTCCTGCGTGCGCGTCGCATGGAACTGGCCATTGCTGGCGCGCAGTACCCACCCGCCCTGCACGCAGCGCGACGAGGCCAGCCAGGCCACACCGGGCGCCACGGTATCCGGATGCAGTTCATCGGGCTCGCCGTGCACGCCCCACATGCGTGTTTTGGCCACCGGCGATACCGCATTGACGATGATGTTGTACGCCTCGCCCTCTGCAGCCAGCACGTTCATCAGGCCCACGGCGGCGCTCTTGGCCATCGCGTAGCTGGCCAGCCCGTGCTGCACGTACTGCGGGTACAACGCCCGGTCGGAGGTGGTCAGCACGATGCGCCCCCCTCCTGCCGCACGCATCGCCGGCCACGCCGCCTGGGCAAGCCACAAAGGCGCTTTGGTGGCGATATCCAGCATGTGCGCCAGCTGTACCTCGCTGATGTCTTCGATGCGCTGGTAATGCACCCAACCGGCGTTGTGGATGATGAAGTCCAGCCGCCCGTGCTGGGCCAGAACCTCGTCGACCAATGCGTGGCACTGCGCGCGCGTATCGATGGAAAGCGCGCGGCTGGTGACATCCAGGCCGTCCACGCGCAGGCGTGCAGCGGCACTGGCCACCCGGCCCGGGTCACGCCCTTCGCCATCGCGGTCGGCGCCGACATCCTGCATCACGATCCTGGCGCCGAGGCGTGCCAGCAGGCGCGTATAGGCCAGGCCCAAGCCGCCCGCCGCACCAGTGATCAGGCCGACCTGTCCATTGAAATCAAGGGGAGTATCCATCATCCACACAGCGTGGACTGGCACGGCAACGATGGCCAATACCGTTCACAGGCAGGGGTGATCCGTTATGGGTATCGAAGGGCGTAGAGTCAATGCTGGCAAGGCCGTGAGCCGAATAGACGGCCTATTCGGCTCACCGGATGAGCCGAATAAGCGTCGCATTCGACACAATGAGCTCGCCAGCTCCCTTCGTACTATCATCGAATATTGCCAAACCATTCTGGCCAGAATGGCACGCTACAGGCCCACCTGGCTCTTCATCTCGACAATGACGAACAGCTCCGCCCCGCTGCTGATCATCCTGCCAGGGCTCGATGGGAGCGGCCGCCTGTCCGTCCCTTTCATGCACGCGCTCGAGGCGCAGGGGGTTGAATCCCAGGTCATCGCATATCCGAAAGACCGGGCGATGGGATATGACGCACTGCGTGATTGGCTTCGCCCCCAGTTGCTCCGGCAACCGCCCTTCGTGTTGCTCGGTGAATCATTTGCGGGTCCCTTGGCGATAATGCTCGGGACGACCGGACTGACCTCGCTTCGCGGCATCATCCTCTCCACCACGTTTGCACGTGCCCCGGTGCCTGCCCCGTCTGTGTTGGCCCGCGTGCTGCAGTTGCCGCTCCCGCTGCCGCCTGTCGCGCCGTTGGCCAGGCTTCTGCTTGGACGCTGGCGGACGCCATCACTCGAAGGTGCGCTGCGGGACGCGCTGGCCGGCACGTCGCCGTCGGTGCTGCGTGCACGCGCAGTGGAGACGCTGCGGATCGACGTTCGGGCGTTGCTCCCCTTGGTCTCAACGCCTGTCCTTTGCCTGCATGCAAACGAGGATCGACTGTTGCAGGCCAGCGCCTTGCGATCGATCGAGCATGGACTGCAGCAGCCCGCCGAGTCGCATCTTCTGGACGGGCCGCACCTGCTGCTCCAGGCCCAGCCCGTGGAAGCGGCAGCCCGCGTGGCAAGTTGGTTGCGCACACTGGACCGTGGCACCCTCCCGCATGCACCCCCAGAGGCGTAGACCATGATCGATCTCCAGGCCACCGACGTCCGGATGTTTCTTCCTTCCCGGGACTTTGCACTCTCGCAAGCCTTCTACGAAGCGCTGGGCTGCGAGCGCGAGTGGGCGGACGACAACCTGGCCCTGTTCAAGCTGGGCCCCTCGCGCTTCTACCTGCAACGCGGCTATGCGAAGGAATGGGCGGAGAACACCATGCTGCATGTTGCCGTGCAGGACGCTGCCGCCTGCTTCAACGCCATCCGCGCACTGCTGGACACCGGCAAGTACCCCGGCGCGCGCGTAGCACCCCCACGGAGCGAGCCCTATGGAGCGCAGGTAACCTACGTCTGGGATCCCGCAGGTGTGCTGTTGCACCTCGCGCAGTGGGATGCAAAAGACTGACCGTGGCAGGGTCTCCTGCCGCAGTCTTGCCAGTATAGTCAGCCGCATGGAAGACAGAGCCGCGCAACTGGATGAGCTGATCATGGAACTGAGTGCGCTCTGCGACCTGCTGGCACGCGACAGCGAGTGCGAATGGCGGCGCCATTTCGTTTCCTGCCTGCGCCAGGCCGAGGCACTTGCCGCAACCCCGCACGACCAACCCTCCCTCAACATGCTCTCGGGCTCGGTCATGTCCGTGTTCGGCGGCATGGGCAGCTTCAACGACTACGTACCCTTCAAGCACGGCCGCCTGATTGCCGGCATGGAAGCACTGGACGAAGCTTCCGGGCGGGTGTATCAGGCTGCCCTGGCACTGCGGGTGATCGCAGCGCGCGACTGACGCCGACCGGTTGCCGCGCCTGCCGCGCGATCAACCATCCCCCTCACCCACACCACTTCGAGACACCCATGGCTGACCCCTACAACACGGCCCGACGTCCTGCCGGCGAAGCGCGGCTGGACGATTCGATGATCACAACCGCATTCGAACTGCCGGGCTTCCGCGTGGTGCAGAACATCGGCGTGGTGCGCGGCATCACCGTGCGCTCGCGTTCGATCGTCGGCAACTTCCTCGGCGGCATCCAGACCCTGTTCGGCGGCAACATCACCATCTACACCCAGCTGTGCGAGCAGGCACGCGAAGAGACCTACCGGGACATGGTGAAGCACGCACGCATGCTGGGCGCCAACGCGATCATCGGCATGCGCTACGACGCCACCGACATCATGACCGGGCTGACCGAGGTGCTGTGCTATGGCACGGCGGTCATTGTTGAACCTGCGGGAAGCTGACGCGTTGGCAGGTGGCTGATCGCCTGCCGGGCTGTGCTCAGGCCGATGCAGGCTCCGCGCAGCGGGCAGCGCGGCCCAGCCTGTATCCACCCACATGCCGGACGTAACCTCTGGACGCGCCCAGCTGCTGCATTGAAGATGAGCCATCCCAAACGGAGCCCGGAATGGATCCGCCAGCACCCTTCCAGTTCGAGGTTCGATGCCATCCCGGCGAGTATCTTGCTCTCCTGCGCGAGCATATCCATACCACGATCATGCCGACGAACCGCCGCTGGTGGAACCTGCTGTTCGTGAACCTGATGCTGGGCACCTTCGCCCTCGGGCTGTTCGCCTGGAAGTCCTTCCGGGTCGGCCGCTGCCGGTTTGAAATGGACGCGCAAGGCTTCACCCGCCACAGCCGGGGTGGGCCGCAATCGGTTTCGTGGACAGCGGTGAAGAAGCTGCACTGGTACCGGCATGCGATGTTGATGGAACTCAGCGAATCAGAGGTACCGATCCCGTACCGCGTGCTGGAGCCATGCCAACGTGAGCGGATCGCTGCCTGGGTAGCAGGTTGCAGGCCGGAATCCCAGGCCACCTGATTCCTCTCGGCAGGTGTCAGTTCTGCCGCACCGGCGGCTGGTCCAGGAAAGCTATCAGCGCAAGCCATCTCGCCGGACAATACCAACATCGGCATGTGCAGCGCTGTCTTTGCGAAGCCTGCGAAATCTTTCGCATCCTGCTCGAAGTTCCTGAAGTATTCGAAGCCGGAGCGCATGCCACCGGGCCGTGCATAGTCGGCAGCGTAGAACTGGCGGTCGGCCCCCGGGATCGACTTGCTGCGGTCTGCCGCGAGGTCGTTCCAGAAGTGCTCGAAGTAGATGCGCTCACGGCCGTGGACCAGCTTCAGCGGGGTCTCGCGTGGCTCTGGATCGCGGCGGGTCTGGCGGCCTTCGCGGTGGCCTGGATGGCCAGCAGCACCACCAGCGCGAAGGACGTGCGGCACAAGGAACGCGGGAGCAGGGTCATTGCAGTCTCCAGTCCGGGGTAGCAAGGCGCGCTTCGATCCACTGCTTGAACTCGTGCATCACCTGCTCCCGTCCGACATCATTGAGCAGGTCATGCGCGTGCTCCGGGTACAGCCGCAGCGTCTTGTCGGCAGATCCTGCGGTGTCATGGAACAGTTGGCTGCCACCGGGTACGGTGACCTTGTCGGCGGTGCCATGGGCAATCAATACCGGCAGGCGCAGCGTCGGAAAGCCACGCCGCAGCCGGTCGCTGCCTGCCAGCATCTGCGCCACCGTCAGCGCGGTCTGCTTCTCCCCCGCGATAAGTGGGTCCGCATCAAGCGCGGCGACCGCATCGGGCATCCGCGAAAACTCCTTGTTAGGCAGCCTCAGCACCCGCAGCGTCGGGAATGGTCCGCTGAGCCAGCGCACCAGCGCCAGCACCGGGGCCGGTGCGGGAACCTGCAGGGCGAAGCTTTCGCAGACCAGCCCGGCCAGCTCATCCTGGTGTTCCAGGGCGTAGGCGCTTGCGATCACCCCGCCGGCACTATGGCCAAGCAGGAACACCGGTACGGCCGGCTCGCGCGACCGCGCCACGTCCATCACCGACTGCACGTCCGCCAGGTATCCTCGAAGTGCTGCACATGGAAGCGCAGCCCGCTGGATTTGCCGCGCCCACGCAGATCGACGGCGTACACCGCCAGCCCGATCGCGGTGAACTGCGCGGCGGCCCACTGGTAGTGGCCGCTGTGTGAATTGAATCCCGGCACGATCACCAGCACCGCGCGTAACGGTCCACTCGGTCGCCAACTGCGGATGAACAGCTCACCCTCGCCACCGGCGATGAGCTCTTCGGTACGCGACGGGCCGGGCATGCGCGCATCAACCGGTGGCGCGTGTGCTGCAGCAGCAGGGAAGGCAGTGTCCATGGCAGATCCTCTGTGAAGGGGGAGGAAGCGAAGTCACGGACACCCACGAACGCCCCTTCGGGCGTCCGCCACGCTGCGTCACTGATGACCCCACAAAGGGGGTCTACGCAGATCCCGGACGACACCGGCCAACGCAGATGGATGCTTCATGCCAACCCGCAGCGACCTACGCCTGGATGTCCTGCTCCTGTCCCAGGTCACGATCAAGCAGACAATCGATGAACGCACGCAGCGCCGGCAGCAGGTAGCGACGGCTGGAGTAGTACAGGAACAGGCCCGGCACGGTGGGTGACCAGTCGGCGAGCACGCGCTTCAATCGCCCATCCCGCAGTGCTTCGGCAATGCCGTCGTCGTTGTAGGCGTACAGGATCCCCAGCCCCTGCAGTGCGGCAGGCACCACGATGTCCTGGTGGTTGGACAGCACCCTGCCCTCGGGGACGAACTCCACGCTCTTCCCTTTCCTGCGGAACTCCCAACCGGCGATCTTGCCACTGCCCGGGTAGCGCCACCCGATGCAGGCGTGCTGCTGCAGATCGGCCGGCACCTTGGGCTCGCCATGCCGCGCCAGGTAGTCGGGCGACGCCACCGCCAGCAGCTCCACATCCGGTGTCAGGCGCACCGCGATCATGTCTTTCTGCAGCCGCCCGCCCACCCGGATGCCGGCATCGAAGCCCTCGCCGGCAATATCACTCAAGCCATCATCGACCACGATGTCGAGCACTACATCCGGATGGGCCTGCGCAAAGCGGCCCAGCCGCGGCGCGATGAGCTTGTGCGCTGCCATGCTGAGCGTGTTGATCCGCAGCGTTCCTGCAGTTCGCGCGGTGCTGCCCAGCGCCTGCGCGACGGCATCATCCATCTCGCGCAGCATCGGGGCGATACGCTCATGCAGCCGGCGTCCGGGCTCGGTGGGCGAAACACTGCGCGTGGTGCGGTTCAACAATCGCACGCCCAAGCGCGCCTCCAACTGCCGCACGATCTGGCTGAGCGCAGAGCGGGACAGCCCTAGATGGTCGGCGGCGCGGGCGAAACTGGCCCGTTCGACCACCGCCGCGAATGCTTTGAGTTCTGCGAATTCGGAGCCGCGCATTGTGCCCTGCTTCCTACATAGGCTGATCAGATAGTAGGCGATTCTGTTGACGGCAGGAACGGGCCATCCTGAGCCCCTGTCCTCAACCGGAGCCTGCCCATGAAAGACCTGAACCTGCCCGAGCCGATCACTGCCTACTTCAACGCCGACGCGAACGATGGGCGTGCCGTCGCCCGCTGCTTCAACCCGGATGGATCGGTGCGGGACGAGGGCAAGACCCACACCGGTCTTGCCGCCATCGAGGCCTGGAAAGCGCACACCGCCGACCGCTACCGCTACACCGCCACACCCATCAAGGTGGAAAAGAACGAGCGCACCTACTTCGTCACCAGCCACGTGGTGGGCGACTTCCCCGGCAGCCCGATCGACCTGCGTTACGCCTTCACCCTGGAACGCGGCAAGATCGCCACGCTGGAGATCTCGGCATGAACTTCGACCTCCAACTGGCCGGCGGCCGCACCATCCCCACGGCGTAAGCCGCACATCACGTCGCCCGATCGCCGTCCCAGGAACCGCTATGCTTGGCGCGGCATCAAACCCGCCTTCCATACCCTGCAGGACGCAGCACCATGATGGTCAAGAACGCATCCCTGCTGTGCTCAGCCGTGCTGGCGATGTCTGCTGCTTTGCTTGCTGCTGGGTGTGGCGGAACGACGCGGAAGACGGTCCTCTCCACTGACAGCCTGAAGGTGGTGGCCGTCACGGAGTCGAGGTTGGATATCAACGTCGGCGAGTACCAGCACTACACGACGTACACGCTGTACGTCGATGGCACGGAGCTTTCAGACAAGGCATTCGCAGACCTGCTGCAGGATGCGGATGCCAGGGACGAGCAGATCGTCCACACCGATGCCATCGTGGTTGCCGAGGACACCGTCCTGCTGGCATCACGCACCCGCGACGGGTCGGCCTGCTGGACAACCCATCTGTCCGCGCACGGCGGCAAGGCGACCCTGGAAAAGATCATCACCAGTACGGTTGATTGCTCCCCGGGGCCGGCGCCGCCGGGCTGGAGTACGCTGTACGATGAAGCCAGCAACCTGGTCCTGGTGCGTACCCATCCCTTCGCGGTGCATCCGATCACCGGCTACTGGCAGGTCCTCTGGATAGAGGGCGATGTTGTGGCGCTGTACGCCGAGGAGCGGGCGAAGGAGCGACTCATCGTCAGGCTCGTACGGATATCCGCAGACGAAACGCTTGCCGAGCAGCACCTGCCGATGAACACCTATGCGGAGCCTGATCTGCTTCATGCCTCGCCGGACGCACGCAGGCAATGGCTGTTCAGCAACTTTTCCGTCAGCCTGGGCGTTCCTGCCTCCATCCAGCTTCGTCCTGACAACACGCTCAAGACGATCACCCCGTAGGTCTGGGCGCAGTACCAGGAAATGGATCGGCAGAACAAGGAGGCCGATGCCCGCGCGAGTGCAGAAGGCCAGGCCCGCACCGACGCACTGTACCGGGAAGTGAGGGCAGCGGAGTCGGCCAAGGGCCACCCCGCGAGCCGGATCCAGTAGACCGCGGCATTGCTACACTCCCCCGCTTTCGATGGATATGGGGAGCAGGGCAAATGGACTTCCTCCAACGGCTGTACATCATCACGTGGGCGGCGATGGCGATGGTTGCCACTGCCGCGTCGGCCGCCACCGTGGACTCCCACCCCGCTGTGCCGTCTGTTTACTACGTGCGCCATGCAGTGAGCAGCGGGCCGGATGCAGGCGATGAGACAACGCTGTCCGGCTATTACGAAGCGGCATTGCAGCCGGCGTCGCGCGCAGGCAGCCAGCTTCGAGTCCTGCCCATCTGGTCGCAGCAGAGAGACGCGACAGGTCATGCAAGCTACCTGATGGACCTGGACCCGAACGACGCGACCGAGGCGGCGCAACTGGCCGTGCTTGCCGAAGGCTTCAGTGCTGAGGCAACACGATCTGGAGAGTTCGGCGCGCTGCGTGCGGCGGACCAGAGCGCATGGTCTGCACTGTCCCGGAAATCACCCGACGCAGCTGAGGCATTGCTCCCCCGGCAACAGGCAGCGGGACTGCGGCCGGTGCGATTGCCCGCCACCGTGGCGGTGGGCGACGTGCTGGCAGGAACGCTGCGGATCGAACCCCACGGCAGCGTCGAGACGACCCTTAGTGTTATCGAAGTCACCCCGAAGGCGGTGCTGATGGAGCTGTCCGTTGCAGGCCCCGGCGCGCAGGGTGATGGCCGGCTGGTGGTGGCGCGTGGCGACGGCATGCCGATCGAGCTGCGGATGGAAGTGCGCTACGCGGCCAGCAAGGGCTGCCCGCTTCCCTCCACCGCGTGCACCTGGCAGATACCGGGCACGACCCGATGCTGCAGATGAGCGAGGATGTCGAGAGCTACCTCAGCTATGTCGAGCAGGTGAACCACACGCTGCAGCGCCCGCCGTACAGCGGCGTCGCGCCGGATCCTTCGGCCTACACGCACCGCGCGGCAGTGCTCGGCGAGCTGGAGGACTACATGGTTGGCGCGGCCTCGCTTCCTGCGCTGATGCCGTACATGGGCTCGTTCTGGATTCCCGCAGAGGGCGGCGCAGGACGCTGGCTGGCGATCGGCGCGCGCTCCAGCCTGGAACGCGACCCAGCGGCCGGCCAAGGACAGCACGAGCGCATCCTGATGTCCCGCCTGCATCGCGTGGTGATGCTGGATTCGGATGGCGCGGAGATCGCCGGACTGCCGACCAAACGGGTCACCCCGACGCTGTTCTTCCCTGAGAAATACGCGGCCACGCAGAACGAGGTGAGCTTCCCCTTCCATCTGCCACTGGGCGCGCCGCGTGATGTGTTGGGCCGCATCGAAGCGGTGCGCATGTCCGTCGACGCCGAGGTCTATGCATTCGAAACGACCGAGATCCTGCAGCCCGGTGAGCGTTCAAAACTCAATCCTGACATCACCTTGCTGCGCCCCGCTGCCCATCGCGCGACGCTGCTGCAGGGCAGGCAGTCCTGGAAGGCGAAGACCGGCCTGTACAGCGTGGTCGTGCCGCTGGATGAGGAAGGAAATGTGTTGCCGTCCGAGCAGATGATCATTGCCCCGCTGAAGCCCGCGCAGCCGACGCGGCTGGCGCAGGTGCCACTGGCCTGGGAGAACGGCAGCCTGCCGATGCGAACCGAGATCGCCACCGCCCGGCCCATCGCCAGGCTGCAGGTGCGCCACTATCGCTGGAGCTCGGTGCCCACGACATGGACCTTCCCGATGCGCGAGTGATGACGGCCCGTACCGGGATAAGACACCTGTTCCAGGCGTGCTTTTCCCGGCTTCGTCGCCGTAACCTCTGCTTTGTCGCATGACGGCTACCGGTCCGGGCGGGATCCGCTAACGTGTCCTGATGGCCAGCCAAGGCGCGCCGTCGCCGCACAGCTGCTTCCTCTGGACCCAATGCCGACAGGGACGTAGATACACATGAAACGCTGGCTTTTCCTGGCTGTGATCAGCCTGCCCCTCACCGCCGCGGCGGTTGTCATCCGCGGCGATGTGGATGATGCCGAGTACCGTATCGATGGTTCGGCATTTCCCGCATTGGCCGACATGCCCGGCGAAGGCCACGGAGCCCTCATCGCCCCGCGCTGGGTGGTTACCGCAGCGCACGCAGCGCCGATGGAGGGAATGCACGCACAGGTGACGATCGACGGCCAGGCCTACGCGGTGGAGCGCGTGTTCGTGCATCCTGGCTACAGGCGCATGCCGGATTTACTCGGTCAGGAAGCGCTGGCGACGGGAAGCCCGTCCCGGATCCATGCCTTCCTCGCAGCCTCGGACGATATCGCACTGGTCAAGCTCGCCTCGCCCGCAGCACACGTACGGCCCATGCAGATATACCGCGGCAACGAGGAAGTTGCCCGCATCGCCACCTTCATCGGCAAGGGCGCCACCGGCAACGGCGACCGCGGCCAGAACCTGCACGATGCGCACAGGAACACGCTGCGACGGGCGGAAAATGCTATCACCGGAGCCAATGCGCGTTATCTCTGGTATCGCTTTGATGCCCCGCCGCACGCGCTGCCACATGAAGGCGTGCTGGGCAGTGGAGACAGTGGCGGGCCGCTGATGATTCAGGACGAGGACGGCTGGCAGCTTATCGGGCTGGGCTCGTGGATCACCGCGGTGCCGGAGCACGCGTTGGAGGCGGGATTCTATGGCCAGGTGGTCCAAAACGTCCGCATTTCGCGCTATGCGGAATGGATCGACAGCGTGCTGCAGCGAGAAGGGGACTGATTCCCCGCCGATGCAGCAGCCGGCGTAAAGGTTGCAATGACCAACGGGGCTTTGCCCTGCCCCCGCACGTGCGCCACCATCGGCTGCAGGCAAGGCACCCGTCCTTGCGGGGACGGCAGCATGATCAGGCGCATCGGCACTATGTTGATTCTGGGGCTGTGCAGCGCCACCGCGCTGGCCGCCACCCCCGGCTATCAGCCCAGCTTCCACCCGGACCAGCTGAAGGGCCCGCCCGCCGGCCGCCCCAACGAGGTGCTGGTGCTGGGTTCGCCGCACCTTTCCGCCCTGCCCGACACCTTCGCGCCGGCCCAATTGGAGCCCCTGCTGGAGCGCCTTCAAGCCTGGAAACCGGACGCGATCGCGGTTGAAGCGATATCCGGCATGCAATGTGATTACATGCGCCGGTTCCCTACCCGTTACGTGGACAGCATCGACAGCTACTGCCCGGACCTTGCCCCGGCGCAGGCCGCCACCGGACTGGATGTGCCGGCGGCCAACGCGGAAGCAGAACGTCTGCTGGCTACCTGGCCCACCGAGCCGACTGCAGCGCAGCGACGCCACCTGGCCGCCGTGTTCCTTGCGGCCGGTGAGCGCAATTCGGCCCTGGTGCAATGGCTGCGGCTGCCGACGGCGCAACGCAGGGCGGCCGACGGCTTGAACGATGAGTTGGTGGCCTATCTGGACAAGCGCCTGCAACGTCGTGACGAGTCCCTGCTGGTGGCGGCCACGCTCGCCGCGCGGCTCGGCCTGGAACGGGTATGGGCGGTGGATGACCATACTGCCGATTCGGCCACGCCCAAGGAACTGGAAAAGGCCTCCGGCGAGGCGATCATGAAGGCGTGGGACAACCCGTATAACAAGGCGCGCGCCGAGGCGGACGTTGCACTGCACGCCGACCTGGGCAAGCCCGATGGCCTGCTGGCGATCTACCGCACGTACGACGCCCCAGAAGCGGCGATGCAGGCGTTCCACGCCGACTTCGGCGCCGCACTGGTGGAGCCTTCGCCGCAGGCATTCGGACGCAACTACGTGGGCTACTGGGAAACCCGCAACCTGCGCATGGTCGCCAACATCCGCGACGTGCTCGGGCAGACGCCCGGCACGCGCATGCTGGCCATCGTCGGCGCGTCGCACAAACCGTATTACGAGGCCTATCTGCAGTTGATGCACGACGTGCAGCTGGTGGATGCCGGGGACGTGCTGCGCTGAGCTTGCCGACGATGCTCCAAGACTGATGGGAGATCCGCAGGGCGTTATCTGACCCAGTTCAAACCATCGGCCGCCTCACCCTGCCTCGCGCATCCATTCCTCTGCGTCCTTGCCGGCCGGCGTCCGCAGCGGCGTGCCCGGGTCGGTCACCGCACGCCACACTGCCTCGGCTACGTCCTGCGCCTCGGTGACCGGCCCACTGGTATCGCGGAAACCTGCCAGGATGCCCTGCACCATCGGTCCGTAGTCCGGGTGTTCCAATCCGCCAAGATGCACGCCCGCATTCGCACCGAAGCGCGTGGTCGGCGAGCGCCCCGGCAACACCAGCCGCACCCGCACGCCGAAGGGTTCCACTTCGATCGCCAGTGATTGGGTGAAGGCATTCACCGCGGCCTTGCTGGCCGAGTACACGCCCACCAACGGCAGCGCCTTCAGGGTCACCGAGGAGGTCACGTTGACGATCACCCCGGCACCGCGCTCGCGCAGCTGCGGCAGCACCGACTGGGTCATCGCCAGCGTGCCCAGGGTGTTGGTTTCAAACAGCGCGCGTGCGGTGTCCATCGGCGTCAGCTCCACCGGCACAGGCGCACCGAAGCCGGCGTTGTTCACCAGCGCGTCGAGTGGCCCGGCCTGCTCAATGGCGCGTGCGATGCTGTCAGCATCGGTGATATCCAGTGCCAGCACACGGAGGCGATCGGAAGCAGGCAGCAGCTCGGCGTCGGGGGTGCGCATGGTGGCCACCACATCCCACCCGCGTGCCAGGAACAGACGGGCGGTTTCCAACCCGAAGCCGGAGGAACAGCCGGTAATCATCACAGTCGACATCAGCAAACCTCTACGTGGGAACAGGTGTCCATGGTCGGTCCCGTCCGCAGGACGCGCTACACTCCAGCGTCCATATAACCTCTCTGATCGTCCTGCCATGTCCGATCCCCTGTCCGAGGTCGTCGCCCTGTTGCAGCCGACTGCGCGCTACTCCAAGCGGGTGGAGGGGGCGGGTGAATGGTGCATTCGACGCGACATTCCGGGTGAACCGTTCTACGCCGCCGTGCTGGAAGGTGGCTGCCAGCTGATGATCGACGGAGGCGCGCCCATCAGGCTGCAGGCCGGCGACTTCGTGCTGATACCGGCCGTGCACGCGCTGGTGACCGCCAGCCTGGATGCGGCGCCGGACCTGCCCGCTACGCTGCCCACGCAGCTCGGCGAGGACCATTTCCGCATCGGCCGCCAGCACGGACCGGTGGACCTGCGCATGCAGGTCGGCCACTGCCAGTTCGGGTCGCCGGATGCCGCGCTGCTGGTGGCGCTGCTGCCCGCCCTGGTGCACGTGCGTGGGGAAGCACGGCTGACCGCGTTGGTGCGGATGGTCGGGGACGAAGCGCGCTCGCGGCGGCCGGCGCGGGAAGTGGTGCTGGAGCGCCTGCTGGACGTGCTGCTGATCGAGGCATTGCGCAGCCGGGGGACGCCTGCCGAAGGCACCGGCCTTGTGAGAGGGTTGGCCGATGAGCGCCTGGCCGTCGCACTGCGTGCGATGCATGCGCGGCCACAACACGGATGGAGAGTGGCGGAACTCGCCGACCAGGCCGCGCTATCGCGCTCGGCGTTCTCGGCGCGGTTCACCAAGGTGGTCGGCGTGGCCCCGATGGAGTATCTGCTGACTTGGCGCATGGCACTGGCCAAGCGCCTGCTGCGCACCCGCGAACTCAGTCTGGAACAGGTGGCCGAACGCGTGGGCTATTCGGGCGCGGTGACCTTCAGCGTGGCTTTCGCGCGGCAGATGGGAATGTCGCCGACGCGGTATGCGCGTGTTGGGGAGCCGGTGTAAGGTTTGGCACCAGCCACCACATCGGCCACGAGAGCCATGACGCAATGACTAGCGTACTCAGCTACGGTGGCACAGGGAATAATTCGTTGTTTGGCGCCGATGGCCGTCCGGCCTCGCGCGGATCGTACGACATGTTCTCTACGCGGCAAGGGAACGTCGAGACGATCCGCTTCATCGGCTTGGCAGGTAATGCGGTTTACTTCATTGGCAGTGGTGAGTCTGCGTTCTCGGGCGTGTCGGTACGCGTTCAGTAAATTAATTGCCGGCTGCGTTGTGCAGCCAGGCCTTCCTCTGGAGTACGTTGGATGAAAACGGCTTGGAACGTGCTGGCGGCGTTGTCATTGCTCTGCGCTGCGCTCTCAGCGTGGCTGCTTTTCACTTCTTCAGCGGGGCCAAGAATGTATGCGGGCATGCAGCTCCTCATTGCGGGATTGCTGGCGTCCGTGATCTGTACAATTTTGTCGGTTGCGCTTGCCGAAAATAGGCGGCGGTTGGTAAGTGCGGCGTTGCTCGCCTGTTATGGCGGGGCAGTGCTGACACTATTCATATCAATGGGAAACGTTAGTTGAGTGCGGCCTTTCGACGCGATCACGGTCGATTATCGCGGGCCACTGGCGCTTAGAGATCGTCTGAGCAGATCAGCCGCAACCTCCGAGCTGGAGCCGGAAATACAGCAAGCCATCGAATGGGCCCTGCCGCAAGCCGTTGCGGCGTGCAGATCGGTTGTGCAGCGCTTCGGCCCGGACGGGTCCGGAAACGGCAGCGCTTGATCGGTTACCAACCTGCCTTCGTGTAGAGTGCCCTGAATCTGATCTCCGCATGCAAGGAAGCCGCCATGACCAGCTCGCGCTCATTCCGCCCTGCCCTGCTCGCCGGCCTACTGCTGGCACCACTCGTGGCGCTCGCCCAGCCGGTGCAGACCCCTGCCGCCGTACGGCAATACCAGGCCATGAAGACGCTCAAGGCGATGGCCGCTTCTACCAAGAAACCCGCAGTAAGCGAAATCGCGTCCCAAGTACGCAGCGCCAACAATCCTGATGTGCTGGTTGGCATGGACGCCATGACGCCCACCCAAGCACTGCGGATCTGTGGCTTCGCCGAACACGCCGTGCTGGTCTCCTCGGACATGATAGGTGAAAGCGCCAACCGGACCCTGCTGCAGCAGATGGCGCCGGCGTGGAGTGACGCAAAAGTGTTCGCGTTGCAGTGCAACGCCAGGCACGTATCGCTGCGCGGAACGACCATGGCAAGACAGCCAGATGCAAAGCCGACCGATGACTATCTGCTGCCCCTGCGCATGCATGCCGAGCTGCTGGTTGGCTACTATGCACGTGTGAGCGTCACCGTAGCCTCGCCCGACACACCGCTGCTGCAGCGCCAGGCCATCCTGCGCGAGGCATTGCCGGCGGCCGACATGGCCGTTCGCTCGCTATCGCTGCATTCACGTGCGCAACATCAGCAAAAAGTGCAGCAGCAGGTCAATCAAGTAGCGAATGCAGATGAATCGCTCGTTGCACCCCTGCTTGCTGTATTCAACACCACCGAATGCAACGATGCATGCAAGCTGCTCAACACGCAGCCTGCTACGTTGTGATGGCTTGATCGGCTGCCTACCGGATCGTCGACACGTGCACGTCTGAGCATGCGTTCGGCGTGACGCCCCTGCCTGCCTGCGGTGACGTAGATGTCCACTGAGCGCTGTGCTTTTGAAGATCGGCCCATGTACGTGGATGCCTGCGGCTGTTGGTATGTAGATGCTGGCGACGTAGAAGCGTCAGTCGGGATTGGCATCCTGTTCGGCAAGTTCAATTTTGGCTCTGTTTTGCCCTCTGGGCACGGCGGAGAATGCACTGCATCGCGTGCCGGTTTCATGGTGGGCGATGTGAGGGGATCCCTGATCCGCCGGCCATTTTTTGAACTTGCCCCGGTATGCCAACCCGCATCGCCCGCCACCTCGCGCGTCCGCGCAGGTGGCCACACGCCTTGGGAAGGATGACCGATGGAATCGCAGAATCCGCTTAGTGCCAAACGCTTGCACGCCTTGATCGGCGACGAGATCCACGAGTTTCCGCCTTAGTTCATGGAGCGGCTGGAAAGGAAGCTGGAGGAGTTCGAACACTCCCGCGAAAATCCGGCGGGCGTGGTGCATCTGCAGCTGGTGCCTGACTTACCCAGAGACGCACGTGTGTTCGACCTGGACAGCTACGCCGACCGCCACAGCAAGGTAGCCGTGCCGCGCGCCACGCTGCAGGGCATAAGCGCGATCCTTGAAATCCTGCATTCGGTGCAAGTGGGCAGGCAGGACGGCGGCACGCATGCCGTGCTGAGCGATCACCTGGTGGAGGGCCTGATCACCGCCGGCCGCGCCTTGGTGAACTCATCCATCGAATCCATGCGGAGTGCAACATGAGTGATATCGAATTCAAGATCCCGCCGATCAACAGCGCCGCCGCCCGCGACGCTGAGCGCGCGGAGTACCTGGACGTCCGGATGCGGATGGAGGGATGTGACGAACCGAGCATCGGGCGCGCCCTGCTGCTGGTTGCAGAACTGCACGGCATGTCACGCATCGCGCAGGCGTGCGGCGTGAGCGTGGTAACCCTGCGCCGCCAGTTGAACGGCACCCGCCCGCTATACCTGGAAACCGTGCTCGGTGTAATGCGCGCAATGAACCTGCAGCTACGGGTGGAAGACCGTGTTACCGCTGATTGATCTCATTGGCAGTGGGGTGCATCGAGTGGGTGATGACCGCCCTCGGTGGGTGACGACTGTCCTTGGTGGGTGACGACCGTCCCTGGTGGGTGACGACCGTTGGTCGTCACGCCCCTGCCCGGCCGACCTACCGACAACACGCCTCGGGTCAAGCTCACCGAGGCGATGCGCTTGCGCTGATCGTCCCGGGGTCTGACTCACCCTTCTTGTAGTCGTAGGCAGTGAGTTGCCAGAAGGCTGCGGCGTCCTCGCCCGTGACCCATGTGTAGCTCCAGGACTCCCTGCCTCCCGTAGCATTCGTCTGCGCGATGCCGATGGCGGGCGCCGCACGGACGGCGCTTCGCAGTTTCAGGCGTGGCTGAAACGTCCGTTCACTACGTCCAGCAGATGGTCCACCGCGCCGGGTCGGCGGTTGCCCTGCACGAAACCGGACCAGTCCGCGCGGGCGATGGAGCCCAGCACGATGCTGTCCACTTCGAACTTCTTCAGCGGCCAATGGCGGAACAGGCGCTTGCCGGTCACGCCCTTGGCGATCTCGGCAATGCCGGTGTGCAGGCCAGCTTGGCGCACGCGCCCGTAAGCCTGTGCCACGCCCTCGCCGGGGCCTTCCAGATACTGAAGGAACCGGCCGCCGTCAAACAGCAGCACGCCACTGACATCGGCAGCACGGTTGAACGCTGCGGCATCGGCAACGAGCGCCTGAAGGTCCTGCGGGTCGATGCGCTTGCTGACCCGGCTTGTGTACACCACAGCTTCCAAGGACATGAAACCTCCTTGCGCTTCTGCGCGAACTAAGCAAGGAGAAACCTTAACAGCTGAATGCGTTCATAGTTTGGACGGAAGCTGAATAGGGGGCCGGGTTCCTCGGATAGGTGCAGAATCGGGGTTTCCGACCGGGCTGGGCGCATGAAGACGCCACAAGTACCTGCCACCCATATGGAGCCGGCTGCGGATGGCACGTCGCCTGAGCTTTTCGCTGCTTTGCGCGACTTGTTCCTTGCCTATCGAAGCGAGCTTTCGGTTGTGCACGATGAGAATGGGCGTTTCTACGCAAACTGTAGAAAGCTTGATGCGAAGGGCAAGGTTCAGTTCTTCGGGGCGATTAAGGTATCGGGCCGCAAGCATTCGTTTCACTTCATGCCGGTGTATGACTTTCCCGAACTGCTTTGCGACCTCGGTCCAGCCTTGAAAAAGCAAATGCAGGGAAAGTCGTGCTTCAATTTCACTTCTTCGGATCCGGCTGTGCTGGAAGAACTGCAACGCCTTGTCCAACAGGGCGCTTCCCGCTACAAAGCAGTCGGTAAGCTTTGAGGTCGCCGTGCACATGATTGCTTCGGTCACGTCCGCGCAGCACGGTTCACTGCTACTTGATCTTCAGCTCCGGCAGAAGAGGATCAACATCAACCAGCTCCAGAGACTTGACCATGTGCAGCGTCCCGTTCTTGTACTTGAGGAAATGGGGACTCTTCACGTGCTGTTCGTATGCCTGCCGGCTCGCATATATTTCAAGAATCGTCAGTCTGGTCGGGTCCTTCTTGTCGAAGACGGCGTACAACGACAGCACGCCTGGCTCGAGCTCCATCGAGGCGCGAACCTCTTCAGCCAGGGCGTCTCGATAGGCGGGCAAATGGTCCGCGTTTACGGTGATCTTTGACAGCCTTGTCATCTGCAACTCCTCAGCTCCAACACTGAAGGAACATGCAGCCATTCCGATCAAGGTTCCGATGAGTTTTATTTTCAATCAAGCCTCCGATGTGCGCGCGCCAGTCGGCGCAGAGTTTTCCGGCACCTCATTCCTGCCGGGCTTCGAGCTGGCGTTGAATACCGACCCGAACACGCTCCGCTGCTTCCAAATCGAAGCGCGCTTCTAGAACATCGGCCAGCCTGGACAGCTGCTCAGGGCGCACGCCTATGTTCATGCTGATAGCTATGTGGGACTGCAACTGAGTTTCCACCCCGGACATGGCAGCCAGCATGCTGACCGTGGCCAGCTCGCGGCTCTGCCAATCAAGGTTGTCGCGCTCGAAGATGTCGCCGAAGAGATGCGTACGCAGATACTCATTTGCCTGCGGTGCGAAATCGAACAATGGCCCTGAGACCGGACCACCAACTAACTGGGTCTGGTTCGCGGTGCCTGCAGCGAGCAACGCGTCGCCCTTGGGAATCGGCTTGCCGGGCTCGCGCCCGGCTTCATCCTGGATGCCCCTCTGCCTGCGCGCCTCCGCCACCTTCATCAGTTCGCTCAATGCGTTCAGGCTCCGTGGAAAGCCCGCATAGGCGTAAACCTGCACGAGGATCTCTCTTGCTTCGGCCAGACTCAGTCCCGCGTCCAAGCCTTGATTCAGCGCGCCCCGAAGGCTATCCATGTTGCCAGCCGCTGCTGAGGCGCTTATCGGAATAATGGCCTGCTGGCGGGTGTCCAGTTCGGTGGTAGAACCCCCGTATGATTTGACGTTCATAGCTGCTCCTTCATATGCGAAAGCCATCTGTCCCGGACCGGAGGCAAGCATCGCCGCACCCAACAGGCAGGCGAGACGACTGGACCGCCATTTCCAATCAATCGCCTTGGTACTGGGCATCGGTCACCTTCTCCAACCAGTTCACGTTCTGACCCTCGCGCACGCCGGTTACGGCAAGGTGCGTCATAGCGGTACCGGGGGCAGCTCCATGCCAGTGCTTCACCCTTGGCGGGCACCACACTACATCCCCGGGACGAACGACCTGAAGGGGCTTACCCCACTCCTGTACGCGCCCAACGCCAGAGGTGACCACCAGACGCTGGCCCGCGGGATGGGTGTGCCACGCTGATCGCGCACCCGGCTCAAACGTCACCAGCCCGCCGGAGGCGGTGATACCGGCGTCCTCGGGCCAGAGCGGGTCGATGCGAACTCTGCCAGTGAAGTACTCCGCAGGACCATTCATCGAAGCCTGATTCCCGGCAGCGGTGATCTGCTGTTCGGGCGCCGCAGCTTGGGCTCCATGGGGAAGGCCAAGCAGCGCCCAGACAAAGAGGGCCATGAGCCCGCGAAACGCGGATCGAACCACCATGTCAGGCGCCTCCCTCGGAGCGGGCCGGTGCGTCAGCTGCGGGAGGTCCGGCCAGGTATTGCGCTTCGGTCACATGCTCCAGCCAGTCAACGTTCTTGCCATCCAACGCCTCCTGGACTGCGATATGCGTCATGGCGGTGGTGGGCGATGCACCGTGCCAGTGTTTGTGACCCGGCCGGCACCAGATCACGTCACCCGCGCGGATCTCCACGATCGGGCCGCCTTCGCACTGTGTCCAACCGAAGCCGGCAGTAACGATAAGCGTCTGCCCCAACGGATGGGTGTGCCACGCAGTGCGCGCACCCGGCTCGAAGGTGACCGCGGCGCAGGATACCCTCGATGGCGCAGGCGCAGCATTGAGGGGGTCGATGCGGACGGTGCCGGTAAACCATTCCGCCGACCCCTTGATGGATGCTTGCGTACCAACGCGTTTGATTTCCATGTAGCTCACCTCGTTGTGGTGTGTAGAGGGTTTGCAGCCAACCGCTGGTCGGACTCGATGCGCGCCTCAAGGGGGCCTTCCGTGCGAAGGGTCTGCAGTCCTCCTTCGATGCGACCCAGTCGGATCAGACCCTTCGAGTATCCAAAGGGCTTGTGGAAAATGGCCAGGTTTCCCCACGGCGCATAGAAGGCGATATCGCCTGCCACTGGCGTGATTCCCTCCGGCTCGCCCGCCACGCTGAGACGGCGGGGAAGCTGCGCGATCTTTTCAGTCGCGGCGTAGTCCTCAAGCTGCAGCGTCAGGGGCAACTGGGCCGCGAATTCGCGTCCGGGGATACTGTCTTCCAGGGTGGCCGACAGCGTCTGATCATTGATGATCAGTCGAATCTTCATGGAATGGACCTCCGGATTGGACCGTACTTTCATGGGCACGATGGGGGGATGTTTGTGCTCGGCAGAGCATGCCGACACCGCTCCGAATGCAAGAGAAAGGCACAGCAGGGGCTCTGCGGTCGACGACAGGCGCCCCATCAGCCCCGGGCCTCCGCGGCGACCGCCGGCCCGGACGGGGCCGCGGCGCCGGCCGCCGTGACATAGGCGAGCAGTGCGGCAATCAGCAGCAGGCCCGCACTGGCCAGGAACGTACTGGCAAAGCCGACGCTGTCTAACAGCAGTCCGCCGACGGTCGAGCCGAGTGCGATGGAGCACTGCACCACCGCCACCATCAGCCCGCCGCCGGCCTCGGCGTTGTCAGTGAACGTGCGGGCCAGCCAACTCCACCAGCCCACTGGCGCTGCCGTTGCCAGCAGGCCCCATGCCGAGAGCAGCGCGGCGGTCGGCCAAAGGTGGGGCCCCAATGCAACCAAGGCCACGGCAATGAGCGCCATCAAGGCTGGAATGATCACAAGCGTTCGGTAAAGCCCACGCCTGATGAACGCGCCAATGACGAGCGTGCCCACGAAGCCGCTTACGCCGATGGCCAGCAGCACCAGTGGTACAGCGGACGTTCCCGCACTGGTCACCCGTTCCAGGAACGGCCGCACGTAGGTGAACAATGCAAATTGCCCCATGAAGAAGGCACCGCAGGCAAGCATGCCAATTGCCACCAAACGCCGCCGGAACAGCGCGACCAGCCCGCCTTGCGACTGCCCGCTCTCTGCGGGCATGGAGGGCAGACAAAGCCACTGCCATGCGAGGGCTATGGCAGCCACCGGCAAAAGGCACAGGAAAGCACCGCGCCAGCCGATCATGCCGCCCAGGTAGCTGCCTAATGGCGCCGCAACTACCGTTGCAAGCGCGTTGCCGCTGTTGAATATCGCCAAGGCTCGCGGGACTTTTGCAGCAGGCACCAGCCGCATGGCCGTTGCGGCAGACAGTGACCAGAACCCACCGATCACCACGCCAATCAGCGCGCGCCCTGTCATGTAGACCGGATAGTTGGGAGCCAAGGCCACCACCACACCCGACACCGCCATCAACGCGGTGAGGATCAGCAGCAACGTTCGTCGGTTCATGTTGCCTGCCAACCGGGAGATTGACAGGCTGGTCAGCACCGCAAAGGCACCTGATATGGCAATGCCGTACCCGGCAAGACCTTCGGTCACGCCCAGGTCTTCCGCCAGGGGAGTAAGCAGGCTCACCGGCATGAATTCAGACGCGATCAACGCGAAGACGCACAGCGTCATCGCGAGCACGCCGCCCCAATTGGCGCGACCTGGAGTTGCGTCGTTGCGGCTCATTTCGAGGCAAGACCGCGCTGGAAAAACGTCGTCAGTTTTTCCAGGGGAATCAGGTTGGTACGGTCATACAGGTCCACGTGCCCCGCACCTTTCACCCAGTAGAGCTCCTTCGGCTGGCCCGCCCTTTGGTAGGCGTCTTCGCTGAACTCGCGGGAATGCGCGGCGTCGCCAGAGACGAACAGCATCGGCCGGGGCGAGATGGTCTCGATGTCATTGAAGGGATAGAAGTTCATGAATTTGACCAGGCTGCTGAAGAGCGGCTGGGTCGTCAGCTCCGCCGTATCGCCCTTGGGCGTGTAGGCGCCGCGAAGGGTGCGGTAGAAGTCGAAGAACTCGCGTTGGATGGCAGGGGTGTCAGCATCGAGTTTGTTCACTGTGCCTGGCACGTACACAGCCGCCCCGCCCTTGAACTCGGCCAGGCGCTGGTCGGTTGCAGACTGGATCACCGTCTTGCGCTGTTCCAGCGATTGCCCGTTGTTCAGCCCCTGCCGTGCCGCCGCCCCCATGTCGTACATGCTTACTGTGGCAATGGCCTTGATGCGCGGGTCGATCTTGGCCGCGCTGATCACAAAGCTGCCGCTACCGCAGATACCCAGGCCGCCGATCCGATCCGGGTCCACGAAGGATTGCGTGCTCAGGAAGTCCACGGCCGCACTGATGTCGTCCGAATAGATTTCCGGAGCAACCAGGTGCCGCGGAGCACCGCCGCTTTCTCCCCAGAAGGAAAGATCGATCGCCAGCGTAACGAAGCCCTGCTCGGCCAGCTTCTGCGCGTAGAGTTGCGAGCTCTGTTCCTTCACCGCGCCCATCGGGTGGCCGACCACCACGGCGGGGGCGCGGCTGCCGCGAGGCAGGCCCTGAGGGCGGTACAACGTGCCTACCACTTCCATCTGGTACTGGTTGCGGAAACTGACGCGCTCACCAGTGACCGTGGGGCTACGGTAGAAGTTGTCCGCCCCGGCGGGACGGGTTGACACCGGCGCGACAGCGGCCAACGCGGAAAGCGGGAGGAGGTGGCTGGCAAGCAGCGCCAGCAGCAACGTGGTGGGTTTCATGCGCGTGCGGCCTCGGTGGGGACTCAGGTCGCCAAGATAGGCCCCGGCCGCTACTGCGATAAGCCGGCTTAAAGTTGATGCATTGATGAGTTGAGCTCACAATTGCCTCATGAGCACCGTGAAGACCAATGACCTCCAAGCCTTTTTGGTGGTGGCACAGGAGCAGAGCTTCACCAAAGCGGCGGTTCGCCTCGGGGTGACGCCCTCTGCGCTCAGCCATTCGATGCGGTTGCTGGAAGAGCGCCTGGGCATCCGCCTGCTGGCGCGGACCACCCGCAACGTCTCCCCTACCGAGGCGGGTGAGCGCCTGATGCGCTCCATCGCACCGCACTTCGAGGCCATCGGTGCCAGCGTGGAGGCACTGGGAGACCTGCGGGACCGTCCGGCTGGAACCCTGCGGATCTCCTGCACGGACGATTCCATGGAGACCATCATCCGCCCGCGGCTTGCCGGATTCCTGGCCGAGTACCCGGATATAACGCTTGAGTTCTACTTGGATTACGGCTTTACCAATGTGGTGGAGCAGCGCTTCGACGCCGGCATCCGGCTGGGCGAGGCGCTCAGCAAGGACATGATCGCGGTCAGGGTTGGCCCCGATTGGCGCTTGGTCGTGGTGGGATCGCCCGATTACTTCGAGAAGCATCCCAAGCCCAGGAAGCCGGCCGACATCACCCGACACCGCTGCGTGCACATCCGGCATCGCCCAAACGGCGCCATTTATGCCTGGGAGTTCGAAGAAAAGGGCAAGGAATTCACCGTACGTGGCGACGGACCGTTGGTCTTCAACAGCATGACCCACGTAATCAATGCCGCATTGGATGGACTGGGCTTGGCCTATGCGCCGGAACCGATGGTAGCCGAGCACATTGCACAGGGCAGGTTGGTGGCTGTGCTGGACAAGTGGTGCGTCCCCTTCCCCGGCTACCACCTTTACTACCCTAACCGCCGGCAGCCGTCGCCCGCGTTCACGGCACTGGTAGCTTGGCTGAAGCTGGATGTGTGATGTGCAGGTCGATGCGGGGTGCAGCCTTGGTACCCTCCTGCGGGCGCGCAACATCGCCAATGACGTCGACGAAAACGATGTCAATCATCAAGCAGAGTCCGGGGATGGCGAATAACGCAAAAAAGCCCCCGTTTCCGGAGGCTTTTTCAACTTGATCATGGTGGGCGGTACAAGGTTCGAACTTGTGACCCTTGCCGTGTGAAGGCAATGCTCTACCGCTGAGCTAACCGCCCGATGCTGCTGAGCCGCTCATTATAGGGGCTTTCCCGAGAGCGTCAATACTTTTCAGATCACTTCTTCACATCGTCTGGGTCGGCTTTTCCGACGTGGTCAGGCCGGCCAGCAGCGTCTCGATCTTGTGCCGAACCGCCTCGCCTTCCTGCCCATCCGCCAGCTGCACGCCGATGCCCGAAGGCCGGTTGCCCTGCGCGCCGGCCGGGGTCACCCAGATCACCTTGCCGGCAACCGGCAGCCGTTCGCTGGAATCGGGCAGGGTCAGCAGCAGGAACACCTCGTCGCCGAGGAAATAGCGCTTCGGCGTGGGCACGAACACCCCGCCATTCTTCACGAACGGCATGTAGGCGCCGTAAAGCGCGGCCTTGTCCTTTACGGCAAGGGACAGGATGCCCTGTCGGGCGTTGGTGGCGCTCATCGATTACCCCTTGGGTGCTGCCGTTCGTTGACCTTGTTCCAGGCCAGCAACAGTTCTACCACGGCCAGGTCCGCGCGCACGGTGGTGCGCAGCAGGTCGCGGGTCCGGTTGGCAGCGTCGAACCAGGCTGCCAGCTTGTTCAAACGTTCCGGCGCGGTCAAGCCATCGCTGCTGGCCATCGCCAGCGCCAGGTCGGCGGCAAAGCGCAGCCGCAGCGCGGCGTCTTCGTCGCCGGTCCATTTCTGTGCCAGCGCCACGGCGCCAGTGCGTCCGGCAGCCAGCGATTCCAGGTCCTTGGTGACCTCGCGGCGCAGCTCCAGGCCTTCTTCGCGCAGCCAGGAATCGGCCAGTCCGGGATGGCCGCGCGCGGCGTCCAGCGCCTCGATTGCATCGTCCTCACGGTGGCCCTGCTGCTGCAGCCACGCCAGTGCTTCTTCGCGTGGCGGCAGCCTGAATTCCAGCCGCTGGCAGCGGCTGCGCACGGTCTGCGGCAAGCGCGCCGGGTCGCTGCTCACCAGCCACAGGTAGCGGCCGGGCTGCGGTTCTTCCAGCGTCTTCAGCAGCGCATTGCAGGCCGCGCGGTTGATCGCATCGGCCGGGTCCACGATCACCACCTGGGCGATGCCGTACTGCGGAGTCAGCGAGAGCTTCTGGCCGATCTCGCGCACCTGCTCGATGACGATCTCCGTGCGCAGCTTGTCGCCGCTCTTGTTCGGGATGAAGCTGATGATCTGCAGGTCCGGATGCGTGCCGGCCGCTATCAGCTGGCGCGCGCGGTCGGCCTGCGGGCCACCGCCCTGGGTGAGCACGTGTTCGGCCAGTGCATCGGCCACGGCACGCTGGCCCAGCCCGGCCGGTCCGCAGATCAGCAGGCCATGGCCCAGCCGGCCCGCATCCAGCGCGGCAATCATCTGGTCATAGGCGCGCTGCTGCCACGGTGAAAATGCCGCCTTTCCGGTCGCGCTCATGCGCCCTCCCCGTTCTGCAGGAACTGCTCCACGCGGGCCACTACATCAGCCGCTACGCGCTGTTGCACCTGGCTGGCATCGACCAGTGCGAAGCGCTGCGGATCCTGCTGTGCACGTTCGCGGAATACTGCGCGCACGCGCTGGAAAAAATCATCCTGTTCGCTCTCGATGCGGTCTGGCCACAGGTCGCGGCCGTTGGCGCGCGCGCGGCCGGTTTCCACGTCCACGTCCAGCAGCAGGGTCAGGCCCGGCAGCAGGCCGACCACCCGGCGTTCCAGGTCGGCAATCCACGCGACGTCCAGCCCGCGCCCACCGCCCTGGTAGGCGTAACTGGAATCGGTGAAGCGATCGGTCAACACGAAGGCGCCACGGCGCAGTGCCGGCTGGACCACCTGGCGCACGTGTTGGGCGCGTGCGGCGAACACCAGCAGCAGTTCGGCTTCGGCACTCAGCGGTTCGGCGGCGATCGCTTCATCAGGCTTCAGCACCAGCGCGCGGATGCGTTCGGCCAGCGGCGTGCCCCCCGGCTCGCGGGTCAGCACGACCTCGTGGCCATGGGCGCGCAGGCAGGTATGGATGGCATTGATGGCGGTGGTCTTGCCCGCGCCTTCGCCGCCTTCCAGGCTGATCAGGCGCGGGTGGCGTAGCAGCGCGGCACTCATTGCGCTTGGTTCTCCTTGATGCGGTTCTGGCGCAGCTGCTGCAGGTAACGCGCCACGGCGACGTTGTGCTCTGCATAGCTGGCCGAAAAAACGTGTGCGCCACTGCCATCGCCGACGGCGACGAAGTACAGCGCATCGCCGGGTGCGGGCTGCGCGGCGGCGTTCAACGCATCGCGGCTGGGCATGGCAATGGGCGTGGGGGTGAGCCCGGCGCGGGTATAGGTGTTGTACGGCGTATCGGTGGTCAGGTGCACCCGGCGGATGTTGCCGTCGTAGGCCGGGCCGATGCCATAGATCACGGTCGGATCGGTCTGCAGGCGCATGCCCATCTTCAGGCGGCGCACGAACACGCCGGCAATCTGCGGGCGCTCGCTGGCCAGCGCGGTCTCTTTTTCAATGATGGAAGCGAGCGTCAGCAGCTCGTACGGCGAGTTGATCGGCAGGCCGTCGGCGCGCGAATCCCAGGCTTCGGCGAGGGCCTTTTCCATCGCCTCATGGGCGCGCTTGAGCACGTCCACGTCGGTGTCGCCCCGCTGGTAGACGTAAGTCTCCGGCAGGAAGCGGCCCTCAGGATGCTGGCCGCCGAAGCCGAGGCGCTGCATCAGCGCGGCGTCATCCAGTTCGTCGGTGGTGTGTACCAGCGGCTCGGCCCGCTTGAGTGCGGCGCGCACCTGGCGGATGTTCCAGCCTTCGATAAAGGTGACACGGTGCTGCAGCACGCGGCCCTGGCGCATGCGCGTCAGCAGCTCGCGCGGGGTCAGCGTGGCATCCAGCGCGTACTCGCCGACTTTCAGCTTGCCGGCGGCATCCATTTGGCGGGCGAGCAGCTGCCATTGCGCGTCCTGGCCTTCGTCCACGCCGGCTTCGCGCAGCTTGCCGAGCACCGTGTTGAAGCCATCACCGCTGGCGATGACGATGCTCTGCTGGTCGGGACTCAGCGGGCGGTCAGCGAACTGGCCCTGTTGGTAGAAGAACCATGCGCCGGCGCCTACGGCGATTGCACCGAGCAGCACCAGGATGGTCACCACCATCAGACATCCGCGCTTGGCTGCCGCCATGGATTACCTCGAAGAATTATTCAGGTGTGCAGGATACCGCGAACGTGTAGCGCCGAGCCGTGCTCGGCGGGCGCGGGGGTGGGGCGACGGCGACAGCGTGACGACCAACGGTCGTCACCCACCAGGGCAACAGCAGGAGCAGACGGCCAGCGGTCGTCACCCACCAGGACCGGGCAAAGGCAGACGGCCAGCGGCCGTCACTACCGTGGCGCGGGGTCAGCCTTGCTGGCCGAGGGCGCGCATCAGGCCGCGGGCTTTGGCGCGGGTTTCGTCCAGTTCCTTGTCCGGGTCCGAATCGACCACGATGCCGGCGCCGGTGCGGAAACTGACTTCGTTGCCCGCTACTTCGGCGGTGCGGATCAGGATGTTCAGGTCCAGGTCGCCGTCGCGGTTCAGCCAGCCGAAGGCGCCGGTGTAGGCGCCGCGCGGAACCTGTTCCAGTTCGCTGATGATCTGCATGCAGCGCACCTTCGGGCAGCCGGTGATGGTGCCGCCGGGGAACGTCGCGGCGATCACCTGCCCCGGGGTGACGTCATCGCGCAGGGTGCCGCTGACATTGCTCACGATGTGGTGCACGTGGGCATAGCTTTCCACGGTCATCAGTTCGTCCACCACCACGCTGCCGGGCGTGCAGATGCGGCCCAGGTCGTTGCGCTCCAGGTCGATCAGCATCACGTGTTCGGCGCGTTCCTTCGGGTGGCCGACCAGCTCCTGGATGCGCGCGGCATCGTCGTCACCATCGAAGCGCGGCCGGGTGCCGGCAATCGGACGGGTCTGCGCGTGGCCGCCATGCACCGACACCAGCCGTTCCGGTGATGAGCTCACCACGTGGCGGCCGTGGCCGGTGAACAGGCCGGCGAACGGTGCCGGGTTGGCGCGACGCAGCTGGGCATACAGGGCCTGCGGGCTCACCGCATCGGCAAAGTGGGCGCACCAGCGGCGCGACAGGTTCACCTGGAACACATCGCCGGCCAGCAGGTAGTCGATCACCCGCCGCACGCCGTCGGTGAAGCGTGCGGGTGCGTCTTCTTCCATGCGGATCGGTGGCTGCCATCCTTGCCCTGCAGGCGGTACGCCGGCGGCCAGCTGCGCCTGCAGGGTGCTCAGCAGCGCCTGCTGGCCGGCTTCAGCCACCAGGTAGCTGCGCTGCTCCAGGTGGTCATGCAGCACGGCGGCGGGGCAGCGCAACGCCAGCGCGGTGGGCTGGCCATCGGTGCGCGCCATCGGCGGCAGCACGGTCTCGATCTGGCTGGCGACTTCGTAGTCCAGCAGCAGCGCCCAGCCGCCCCGGAAGGGCAGTGCGGGCGCGCGCGCGGGTGGCAGGCGCTCGGCCTGCCAGGCGCTGTCCAGCAGGTCCAGGAAGGCGCCTGCGTGGGCTTGGCCGGTATGGTCGCGGACGATGCCATCGGCATCCAGCCGCAGGAACGCCTCGCCTGCTACCAGCAGCAGGTCCCAGCGGCCCTGTGCGGTGCCGGAAGCAGTCGATTCCATCAGCAGCGGGAAGCGCGCCGGGTCGGCCTGCTGCAGGGCCAGCAGGTCGGCCGGGGTGTCCAGGGGCTGGATCAGGATCGGATCGGGCATGTCGGCGCAGCGCCTGGAAGAGGGGATGTAGGGCGGCGAGCGCCGGGACGGTAGCGCCGAGCCCTGCTCGGCGAGCGCAGCGGCAAACGCGACCGCAACAGCAGCGGCTCCTGCCGCCGCCTTCAGCGCTACCAGGACCATGCGACGGGGGCCGGCCCAGGGTGTCGAGCAAGCTCGACACTACGCGGTAGCGGCCGGGAACGGCCTCAGACGCGCTTGAACACGAGCGTGCCGTTGGTGCCGCCGAAGCCGAAGCCGTTGGACATCACCACGTCCACCTTGGCCTGGCGTGCTTCGTTGGGCACGTAGTCCAGGTCGCAACCTTCGCCCGGCTGGTGCAGGTTGATGGTCGGCGGAATCACGCCGTCCTGCAGCGCCAGCACGGAGAAGATCGCTTCCACGCCACCGGCCGCACCCAGCAGGTGGCCGGTCATCGACTTGGTGGAGCTGACCAGCATCTTGTAGGCGTGGTCGCCGAAGGCGGTCTTCATCGCCATGGTCTCG
Source organism: Stenotrophomonas sp. Bg11-02 (assembly GCF_002836635.1). NCBI lineage: Bacteria > Pseudomonadati > Pseudomonadota > Gammaproteobacteria > Lysobacterales > Lysobacteraceae > Stenotrophomonas > Stenotrophomonas sp. Bg11-02. The sequence continues at coordinate 97,126 of NZ_PJAY01000049.1, read as the reverse complement.
CCCAGGTCGCCCAGCGGCGTGGACGTGCCATGCGCGTTGAGGTAGCCGATCTGGTCCGGGTTGACACCGGCGTCCTTCATCGCCGCGGCCATGCAGCGCGCAGCACCTTCGCCGCTCTCTGCCGGTGCGGTCATGTGGTACGCATCGGAACTGGCGCCGAAGCCGGCCAGCTCGCAGTAGATCTTCGCGCCGCGCGCCTTGGCGTGCTCGTACTCTTCCAGGATCAGGATGCCGGCACCGTCGCCCAGCACGAAGCCGTCGCGGTCCTTGTCCCACGGGCGCGAGGCCGCGGTCGGGTCATCGTTGCGGGTGGACATCGCCTTCATCGCACAGAAGCCGCCCAGCGCGGTCGGCGAGGAGCCGCGTTCGGCGCCACCGGCGACCATCACGTCGGCATCGCCGTACTGGATCATGCGCATCGCCGTACCGATGGAATGGTTCGACGTGGCGCACGCGGACACCGCCGAGAACGACGGACCCTTCAGCCCGGCGATGATGCTCAGCTGGCCCGGCAGCATGTTGATGATGGTCTTGGGCACGTAGAACGGCGAAATCTTCTTCCCTTCGTGGAAGTCGATGGTCTGTTCTTCGATGCCCAGCAGGCCACCGATGCCGGCGCCGACGATGGCGCCAATGCGCTCGGCATTGCCTTCGTTGATCTCAAGACCCGAATCGGCCAGCGCCATGAAGGACGCGCCCAGGCCGTAGTGGATGAAGGGGTCCATCTTCTTGGCGTCCTTGCCGGACACGCGGTACTTGCCGAACTGTTCGTTGTCGGCGGTGATGTCGAAATCCTTGACCTCACCTGCAATCTTGGTGGTGAAACGGTCCAGGTAGGCGTCGGCAACGTGGGTCAGCGGACCGATGCCCGAACGGCCTTCGGTGATGCCCTGCCAACTGCTGGCCAGGTCATTGCCCAGAGGCGAAACCATGCCCATGCCGGTAACGACGACGCGACGCTTCATTGCTTTCTCCTGACCCGAAAGTAGTGCGGGTATGACACGGGGTGGAACGTAATTGGATCCGCGCCCGTATGCAGCAGCGCAAATACACAGGGCCGCATTCGCGGCCCCATGGGATGCCGTGCGCGGTTACGGCCGAGCCGCCGCCGCGCACCAGCCGCCTTGCATCAGGCCTTGGTGTGCGACTTGATGTAGTCGATCGCCGCCTGGACGGTGGTGATCTTCTCGGCTTCTTCGTCCGGGATTTCGCACTCGAACTCTTCTTCCAGCGCCATCACCAGCTCGACGGTGTCCAGCGAGTCTGCGCCCAGGTCATCGACGAACGATGCGCTGGTGGTGACTTCTTCTTCCTTGACGCCAAGCTGTTCGACGACGATTTTCTTGACGCGTTCTTCGATGGTGCTCATGGGGTATTGCTCCAGATGGAGTAGTGGTTCAAAAAGACGCCATCGCAGACGATGGCCGTGGGATAGTGTAGTGGAAACCGGCGGCGCCTTGCATGCAAGTAAAACGCCATCCAGATCAACCACTTGCGGCGCGCTCCGTGCGCCCCGTGCTTACGGCATGTACATCCCGCCGTTCACATGGAGTGTCTCTCCGGTGATGTAGTTGGCTGCCGGGCTGGCCAGGAAGGCCACCGCATGGGCGATGTCCTCCGGCGAACCCAGGCGTTCCAGGGCGATGTTGTTGACCAGCGCCGCGCGCGCTTCGTCGGGCAACGCCTTGGTCATGTCAGTGTCGATGAAGCCGGGGGCCACCACGTTCACGGTGACCCCGCGCGAGCCGATTTCCTTGGCCAGCGACTTGGAAAAACCGATGATGCCGGCCTTGGCGGCGGCGTAGTTGGCCTGGCCGGCGTTGCCGGTCACGCCCACCACCGAGGCGATGTTGATGATGCGACCCTTGCGCGCCTTCATCATGCCGCGCATGACCGCCTTGCTGGTGCGGAACACGCTGGTCAGGTTGGTGTCGATGATCGACGCCCAGTCCTCGTCCTTCATGCGCATCAGCAGGTTGTCGCGAGTGATGCCGGCGTTGTTGACCAGGATGCTGATCGCGCCGAATTCCTTGGCGATGTCGGCCAGCACGGTATCCAGCGCGGCACCGTCGGTGACGTTCAGCGCGCGGCCGTGGCCACCCTGCGCGGCCAGGCGCTCGCCGATGGCGGCGGCACCGGAATCGGTGGTGGCGGTGCCGATGACCGTGGCGCCCTGGGCGGCCAGCAGGTCGGCGATGGCGGCACCGATACCGCGGCTTGCGCCGGTGACCAGTGCGATTTCACCCTGCAGGGGCTTGCTCATGATGCTGTCCTCGAATGGTGCGGTCGCCCGCGCGCGGCGCCATGCCGGGGGGCACGACGCAGGCGGGCAACGGGAAGGGAGTCAGGCCGACCATGCCTCGCGGGCGGCTTCGACGTCGCCCGGGGTGGCCAGCGAACGGCCGTCGATGGTCTTGTCGATGCGCTTGACCAGGCCGGTCAGCACCTTGCCCGGGCCGCATTCGGCGATACGGGTGATGCCACGCGCGGCCAGCGCCTGCACGCAGCCGGTCCACTGCACCGGCTGGTACAGCTGCTGCACCAGCGCGGCGGCGATGGCGTCCACGCCTTCGTGCACGGTGGCATCGACGTTCTGCACCACCGGCAGCTGCGGCGCCTGCCAGGACAGGCCGGCCATGGTCTCGGCCAGGCGGTTGGCAGCTTCGCGCATCAACGGGGTGTGCGAAGGCACGCTGACGGCCAGCTTCACCGCCTTGCGCACGCCCTTTTCAGCGAGCAGCGCCAGCGCGCGATCCACCGCGGCGGCGTCGCCACCGATGACGATCTGGCCGGGCGAGTTGTAGTTGGCGGGCACCAATACCTGGCTGCCGGCCGCTTCCTTGCACACGTCCAGCACCAGTGCGTCTTCAGCGCCGAGCACGGCGGCCATCGCGCCTACGCCCGCCGGTGCGGCGTCCTGCATGAACTGGCCACGCAGGCGCACCAGGTGCGCACCGTCGTGCAGGCTCAGGGCGCCGGCGGCAACCAGCGCGGAGTACTCGCCCAGGCTGTGGCCGGACAGCAGCGACGGCTGCGCGCCGCCCAGTGCCTTCCAGGTACGCCACACGCCGATGCTGGCAGCCAGCAAGGCCGGCTGGGTGTATTCGGTGCGGTTGAGCATTTCCTCCGGGCCGCCCTGGGACAGTGCCCACAGGTCGACGCCGGCGCCATCGGATGCTTCCGTGAAGGCTTCACGCACCTGCGGGTGCAGCTCGGCCAGCTCGGCCAGCATGCCCACGGACTGTGAGCCCTGGCCGGGGAAAACGAAAGCAAGAGTGGAATCAGTCACGCGGTCATCCGCCTGGTTTGAATCGAAGCAGGCCATGATAAAGGCGATTGCCGCCTGCCGTCTGTACGTGCGCGTATGCAGGGCGGGCGGGGGCGTGACGACCAACGGTCGTCACCCACCACGCACATGGGGCTTTCGGTAGCGCCGAGCCATGCTCGGCGGGGGCCGTCACTACCCTGCGTCAGGTCAGCAGTTCCAGCAGGTCCAGCTGACCATCGGCCAACCAGTCCGCGCACACCACCAGCACCATCAGCACGCCCAGCGTGGTGGCGCCATGCACGATCAGGATGGCATGGGCCAGCGCGCGCGCCGAACGGCCCAGGCCCAGGCTGGCCTTGGCCAAGCGCTGCAACCGCCCGGTTACCGCATGCGCGTGCTCGCGCACCGGCGCCTGCGCACCGTCCATCGCGGCGGCCATCATCGCCTGCAGCTGCTGCGGGCGATCGGCGTAGTACTTCGCCACCCCATAGCCGAACATCAGCCAGTCGCGCGCCTGCGCCTGGTCCAGGTCCATCACTTCCAGCGGGTCTTCTTCGAAATCAATGAAGCCCACGCGCTGCCCGTCCCAGGTCAGGTTACGCGGCAGCGGCTGGCCGAAATACGCGCCGCGCGCATGCGCTGCCGCCATCGCCTGCATGGCGGCGACCACCAGCGCATCGCGGCCGGCATCGTCGGCCTCGCGCAGGCAGGTATTGAAGGAACTGCCGTTGTCGCCCAGTACCAGTGCGGCATGGCCACTGCCCAGCACCGAAGGCACGTTGACGCCCTGCGCCTGCAGTTCGCCCAGCCGACGTGCCTCGGTCTGGCGGGCGGCATCCCCGCCGCGGTGCGGCGGCGGGCGCAGTGCATCCAAGTGGAAACGGCGGGCGACGAAATTGAGCAGGCCCAGCGCAACGGCGCGACTCCCCTCACCGTACTGCTTCAACCACGCCCGCTGCCCCTCAAGGGTAATCGGATCAACCATGGGCATTCTCCATAACGCAGTACGGCCCCAAGGGGCCGTAACGACGTTCTAACGAAATGGACACTCGCGTTATCAGTAACGCAGCAATGCCGAACCCCATGTGAAGCCACCACCGAACGCTTCCAGCAACAACAGCTGGCCGCGCTCTACCCGGCCCGAACGCACCGCGTGGTCCAGCGCCAGCGGGACCGATGCCGACGACGTATTGCCGTGCTTGTCCACCGTCACCACTACCTGGTCCATCGACATCTCCAGACGCTTGGCGGTGGCTTCGATGATGCGCAGGTTGGCCTGGTGCGGGATCAACCAGTCCAGGTCGGCCTTGCTCAGCGCGTTGGCTTCCAGGGTCTCGTCGACCACCGAATCCAGCGCCTTCACCGCGTACTTGAAGACGTCGTTGCCCTTCATCAGGATCGCGCCACGTGCCTGCTCGCCTTCGCCGAAACCGGCCGAGACGCCGACCGGATTCCACAGCAGTTCCTTCTTGCTGCCGTCCGAATGCAGGTGGGTGCTGAGGATGCCGGTCTCTTCGTCGGCCTTCAGCACCACCGCACCGGCACCGTCGCCGAACAGCACGCAGGTAGTGCGGTCATTCCAGTCGACGATGCGGGTGAGGGTTTCCGCCCCGATGACCAGCACATGGCGTGCATCACCGGAACGAATGAATTTATCGGCCACGCCCAGCGCGAACACGAAGCCGGAACAGGCCGCGTTGACGTCGAAGGCAGGGCAACCGGTCGCACCGAGCTTGGCCTGGATCAGGCACGCGGTGGACGGGAAAATCAGATCGGGTGTGGTGGTACCGACCACGATCATGTCCAGCTGGCTGGCATCGATGCCGGCCGCTTCCAGCGCCTTCACCGCAGCGTGGTAGCCGAGGTCGCTGGTGGTTTCTTCTGCGGCGGCGATGTGCCGCTCTTTGATGCCGGTGCGCGAAACAATCCACTCGTCCGACGTCTCGACCATTTTTTCCAGGTCGGCGTTGGTCAGCACTTTCTCCGGCAAATAGCTACCGGTGCCCGCGATCCTCGAGTAGATCCGCTTGCTCATCGACATTCCTGTTGCGCGGGCGGCCGTTGCCGGTGCCCGGAGGGATACGGCAAAGGCCGCTGCCGGCACGGCAGCGGCCTTCACTCACATCAATCTTCTTCGACGGAAGAAGTCTTGGTCTGGATGACCTTCTTGCCGCGGTAGAAACCATCGGCAGTGATGTGGTGACGCAGATGCACTTCGCCCGTGGTCGGGTCGGTCGACAGCTGCTTTGCGCTCAGGGCGTCATGCGCACGGCGCATACCGCGGCGGGACGGGGTGACACGGGATTTCTGCACAGCCATGGGATTGCTCCAAACTCGGTTCGATGTTCTTCGTCGTTTCGTCGCACAGGACGCCAGCGCCCAGCACACTTTTCGCTTTCGCCGCAGCCGCCGACGATACCCGGCTGCATATTCGCTCGGTCAGGCCAGCCCGACCTTACTTTTTCTTCAACGCTGCCAACGCCGCGAACGGGTTGACCTTGTCGGTTTCTTCCTTCGTCGGGGCCCATTCCTGGTCCACCGCCTCGCCATCGGGCGAGAGGGGTACCACCGGGACCGCCAACACAAGTTCGTCTTCGACCAGCTCCAGCGGCACAAGCTGGCCATCTTCAGGCACCAGCAGGGCCTCGAAGTCCTCCGGAAGGGACGATTCCTCGTCTTCCTCGCGGATCAGGCCGATCTTCTGCACCAGCTTCACCGGCAGCAGGAAACGCTGCAGGCTGCGCTGACAGATCAGCGGCAGCTCGGTATCGATGGTCAATTCCACATAGGATACCCGCAGGATGTCGTCGTGCGAGAATTCCAGTGCATACGTGCACTGACCTTCAGCATCGGCAACAAGCCCTTGCAGGCGGGTGAATTGAGCCAGATCGACCTGGCCGTCGAAGCGCCTTCGCGCTGCGACCATCCGCCAAGCATCCAGCGTTTCGGGCACGTTCGCGGACATAAGCCGCTGAATGTTAAGGACCGTCGCGGCCGCTGTCAATTACCTGCAGCTTCAGGCTTGTGGCGGGCGTCAGCCAGGCGCCAGACTGGGTGGCCCAGAGCCCTGATTCCACGCATGAATACCCTGTTGCTGGCCTCTACATCGCCTTACCGCCGCGAGCTGCTGCAACGGCTGCGCCTGCCCTTCGACTGCGCACGCCCGCAGGTAGATGAAAGCCCCCTACCCGGCGAGGCCCCGGCCGCGCTGGCAGTACGCCTGGCGGCAGCCAAGGCGGCCGAGGTCTCCCGGCGGCACGCGGGCACATGGGTGATCGGGTCGGACCAGGTGGCCGATCTGGCGGGCCAGCCGTTGGGCAAACCGGGCACGGTGGAAGCCGCCCGGACGCAGCTGGCCGGGATGTCCGGGGCCGCGGTGCAGTTCCATACGGCGATCTGTCTCATGCGCGACGGAGAACGCAGGGAGGCGCTGGATACCACCACGGTGCGCTTTCGCGTGTTGACCGAGGCTGAGATTGCACGCTACGTGGATGCCGAACAGCCGCTGGACTGCGCCGGCAGCTTCAAGTGCGAGGGTTTGGGCATCGCCCTGTTCGAGGCCATCGACAACCGCGACCCGACCGCGCTGGTGGGCCTGCCGCTGATCGCGCTGTGCGCACTGCTGCGCCAAGCGGGAATCCCGATCCCGTAGTGGCGACCGAGTTCGTCACCTACGAAGCCGATGGTTCGCGGCGGTGTGAGGTCTGCTGCCGTGGGTGACGACCGTTGGTCGTCACCGGGCCTTTCCCGACCCCGGCGAAGAGCGCGACGACCAACGGTCGTCACCCACCACACCAACGGTCGTCACCCACGACACCAAAGGTCGTCACCCATCAGGTCGTCAGCGCGCGGGCACCACGAACGGCTGTTCCTGCCACAGCTCCACGCTGCCATCGTGGCCATGCAGGCGCAGGCCCAGCCAGTGCCGTCCCGGTGCCAGTTTGCGGGTGTCCAGGTGAGCATCGAAGCCCACGTTGGGATGCTGCGGATCATTGGACTGCGGCCACGCCGGACGGATGTCGAAGGCCCGCCCGTACACCGCATCGGCCACCGCGCGCCCGTCCAGCAGCACTTCCACGCGTGACAGCCCGACGCCGTCCTTGAACGCCCAGCCGCGCACGTGCAGGTCCGCCGCCACGACATCACCGGAGGACGGCGCATCGAACCAGGCCATCGCCGGCGTAATGCACGGCCCCTCCTCGCGCTGGGCCGGCAGGCGGATCAACAGGAAACGCTGGAAGCCATGGTCGCTGCTGACCACGCGCGGCGGCGGCAGCGGACCGACCTGGCCGCAGATTGCGTGATAGCGGTCCAGCAGTTCACGGTAACGCTGGTCGCTGGGCGAAAGCACAAGCAGCAGGGGGCCATCGCGCTTGCCATCGTGCAGCTGGCCCCACAAGCCCAGCTGCACGCTGCGCCCATGCTTGTCGTTGAGCGGATGCGGCAGCACCGCGATATCGGCATCGCCCAGCTGGAAGCCCAGCTCCGCACCGACCTTGAAGTTGCCGGCCAGCACCTTGGTGCCGGGCGGCATCTGCTGCAATTCCTCGCGCACGGCATCGGCCAGCGGCTGCCAGCCGGCGAAATTGCGCGGGTAATATTTGTAACCGGCCAACTGCTCGCGCAGCTGCGGCGAAGACGCCATCAGGTAGTAGCTGAAAGCCAACGCCAAGCCCACCCCGGCGGTCCACCATGCCGTGCGGCGCAGCCAGCGCGGCCAGCCATTGAGCACCACCGGCACGGCAACCAGCAGCGCCAGGTAGCCCGGCAGCGGCCAATGGAAACTGATGCGTTCCACGTCGGTGAAGAAGCCGAGCACGAATATCGCCAGCGTGGACACGCCACCAACCAGCCCGAAGTAACGCCATTGCGCGCGCGCACCGCCCCCGGCACGCGTGCCGGCCACGGCCACTTTCCACATCGCCACGCACAGCAGCGGGGTCACCAGCATCGGCTGGATCACCAGGAACCACAGCCCGGTCCACTGGAAATCCCAGGGATGGCGATCGACCATCTGGAACTTCAGCCCTGCCTCATGGTTGTCCGCATTCCATGCCAGCAACGGCAGCCATGCCAGCACGCCAACGGCCAGCGCCACCCAGATGCGCGGATCGCGCAGCATCCGGCGGCCTTGCGGCAACATCAGCAGGGCGATGAAACCGACGGCGATCACGCCGATGAAGCGGTAATGGCTGAGCGCACCGATCAGCAGGCCCAGCGCCAACCGCATCGCAGCTGCGGCATCCACCGTGTGCAGCAAGCGCGCGCCGGCCCCCAGGCATAGCACCGCAGCCATCGCCATCGGTACGTCCGGCACGGCCAACATGCCCAGCGTGGCCGACAGCGGCATCAGCAGGGTCAGGCTGCCGGCCTGCCAGCCGGCCACGTTGCCGAACCAGCGCGTGGCGATGCGCGATACCGCCCAAGGCAACCAGGCCCCGATGGCCAGGAAGGGCAGGCGCAACGCCAGGACATGGTGCCCGCCGATCTCCACGCCCAGCCGGGCCAGCCAGGCGGTGAGTCCCGGCAGGTCGGAGTAGGCGGCGGCCAGGTGCTGGCCTTCCTGCCAATAGAAGGCCTCGTCGACGAACAACGGCAGGCGTGCGGCCACGACCAGCTTCACTGCCGTGATCAGTGTCCATAGCCACAGAAATATCGTGCGTGCGCGTTGTTCGCCCTGCATTGCTCTATAGAATCGAAGGAAGACCGAGCCAGAGACGACGATGGATTCTTCGCCCCCCGTGCCCCGCATGCTAACCGATGAACTGCGTCAGGCTCTGCTTGATGCGCAACAACAGGTCAACGCCCTGGTGCTGGGCAAGGCCCACGAGGTACGACTGGCCTTCGTCGCCCTGCTGTCCGGCGGGCATCTGCTGATCGAAGATCTGCCCGGCCTGGGCAAGACCACCCTCGCCCACGCACTCGCCTCCAGCCTGGGACTGGGCTTCCAACGCGTGCAGTTCACGTCCGACCTGCTGCCGGCCGACGTGCTCGGTGTGTCGATCCTGGATCCGGGCAGTCGCGAGTTCGCCTTCCATCCTGGCCCGGTGTTCACCCACGTGCTGCTGGCCGATGAGATCAACCGCGCGCCGCCCCGCACGCAGAGCGCGCTGCTGGAAGCGATGGCCGAACAGCAGGTCACCCTGGATGGCCAGACCCACGCCTTGCCGGATCCGTTCTTCGTGATCGCCACGCAGAACCCGGTGGACCTGTCGGGCACCTTCCCGCTGCCGGATTCGCAGCTGGACCGGTTCCTGCTGCGGCTGGCGATGGGCTATCCCAACGTGGAGGCCGAACGCGAGCTGCTGCGTGGCGTGGACCGTCGCGACCTGATCGCGCGCGCCACCCCGAAGCTGGACGACCAGCAGGTGCGCGCACTGCGCGAGGCCGTGCTGCAGGTGCATGCCAGCGATGCGCTGATCGATTACGTGCAGGCACTGCTGACCCGCAGCCGGCAGCACGCCGGCGTGCGCGTTGGACTGTCACCGCGTGCCGGGCTGGCGCTGCTGCGTGCAGCGAAGGCGCACGCGCTGCTGCTGGGCCGCGCGCATGTCATTCCCGAAGACGTGCAGACCTTGTTCATCGGCGTGGCCGGCCACCGCCTGGTCGGCGAAGCCGAGTCGTCGGCCGGCACGGCGCTGGCAAAGGCGATCCTGCAGACGGTGCCGGTGGATTGAACGCGCCCGTGCCTACGCGCCGGCAGTGGCTGATGAACCTGGCGCGCCCGCGCCAGCCGGAAACCTTGCCGCAACGGCTGGACCGCCGCCGCATCTACGTCCTGCCCACGCGCTTCGGACTGTTCGTGGCCGCGGTGCTGGCGGCGATGCTGCTCGGCGCGCTGAACTACAACAACAACCCTGCCCTGTTACTGGCGTTGCTGTTGGCCGGCGCCGGCGTGGCCAGTGCGATCAGCGCACACCTGACCTTGTCCGGGCTGAGCCTCGATGCAGTCAGCGCCGAACCGGTGGCGGCCGGCCAGCCGCTGCGCGTACGCGTTGCACTTTCCCAGCGCGAACAGCGCGGCCGGCCGGGCCTGCAACTTGACCACGGCGATGCGCACAGCTGGACCGCAGTCCCCGCCGGCGGCCGGGTGGATGCCGAACTGGAACTGCCCACCACCCAGCGCGGCTGGCTGGACCTGGACCGCATCCGCCTGTCCACCACGCAGCCCCTGGGACTGGTGCGCGCGTGGTCATGGTTCTGGCCGGACCAGCCGCTGCTGGTGTACCCGCATGCCGAAACCCAAGGCCCTGGGCTGCCCGAACAAGGCAGCGACCCGCTGCACAGCCGGATGGATGCGGCCGGCGAAGAACTGCATCAACTGCGCCCCTATCGCGCAGGCGACCCCCGCCGCAGCATCGCCTGGAAGCATTCCGCACGGCGCGACACGCTGCTGGTGCGGGAGTATGAAAAGCCGGCCGGCATCGAAGTGATGCTGGACTGGCGCCAGCTGCATGGACTGGGCACCGAACAACGCATCGCCCGGCTTGCGCGCTGGGTGGACCTGGCCGAACGCGAGGGCCGCCGCTATACATTGAAGCTGCCGGGCCAGCCGGCCATCGGGCCTGCACAGGGCGCTTCGCACCACCACCTCTGCCTGCGCGCGCTGGCGCTGCTGCCGCATGACTGAACCTGCCTCCTCCCTGCTGGACCGCCATGCCCGTGGCTGGGCCCTGGCAAGCACCGCGCTGGCCCTGCTGCCATTGCTGCTGCAGCTGCCCAGCGTGCTCGCTGCCACCATCGCCGGTGTCGCGCTGCTGACTGCCGTGGTGTCACGTCGTGGCCTGCTGCCGGTGACCGTGCGGCTGTTGCTGGTGCTGGCGATGCTCGCCCTGATCTACGTGCAGATGGGCGTCCGCCCCGGCCGCGATACCGGCTGTGCGCTGTTGGCGGCGATGCTGGCGATCAAGTCCAGCGAACTGCATACCCTGCGCGATGCGCGCAGCCTGCTCGGCTTCGCCCTGTTCGCCCCGTTCGCCGCTTTCCTGCTGGATCAAGGCCCGATGACCACCCTGCTGGCCACCCTGGCCGGCGTCTGCGCGCTGCTCGCGCTGCAGCGGCTGGCGCAGGTCGAAGGCCGGTCACCCACGCCGGCACTGCGCGTGCAGGTGCGTGGCGTGCTGCGCCTGCTGCTGATCGGCCTGCCCTTGGCGATGGCAACCTTCTGGTTGTTCCCGCGCCTGTCACAGCCGCTGTGGGGCCTGCCGGACCGTGCGGTCAGCCGGCCGGGCCTGTCCGACAGCATGGAACCGGGCCAGTGGCTGGACCTGATGGCCGACGACACCCCGGCGCTGCGCGCGCAGTTCCATGGACCGGTGCCAGCGCCAGAACAGCGCTACTGGCGCGGTCCGGTCATGACCCATTTCGATGGCCGCACATGGATCCGCGACCGCCGCAATGAAGGGCGCGCGCCGGTTCCGGTGCAGGCCGGTACGCAGCGCTGGAACTACACCATCGACTACGAACCCACCGACCGCCGCCAGCTGGTGGCGCTGGACCTGCCAAACAGCGCACCGGCCGGCGCGCGATTGACCGCCGATTACAGCCTGGTCAGCGATCGCCCACTGGCTTCGCTGAGCCGCTGGACGCTGCAGTCGGCGCCGCCGCAGGTGTTCGCCGCGTCCTTGTCGCCGTGGCAGCGCCAGCTGTCGCTGCAGTTGCCGGAAGGATTCAATCCGCGCACCGCTGCGCTCGCTCGCCAGTGGCGCGCCGAAGCCGGCAACGACGACGCCGCGCTGGTGCGTCGCAGCCTGGACTGGATCCGCGCCGAGTTCGCCTACTCACTGGATGCCGAGTTGCCCGGCCGCAACGCGGTGGATGAATTCCTGTTCGATCAGAAGGTGGGTTTTTGTGAACACTTCAGCTCGGCATTCGTCGTGCTGATGCGCAATGCCGGGGTGCCGGCGCGCGTTGTCACCGGCTTTGCCGGTGGCGTGCGCAACCCGATCGGCGACTACTGGGTGGTGCGGCGCATGGACGCCCACGCCTGGGCCGAAGTGTGGCTTCCCGGGCGCGGCTGGGTGCGCGTGGACCCCACCGCCGCGGTGGCCCCCGAACGCATCTACGACACACTGGAAGATCGCCTGGGCACCGAAGCGGGCGGCATGCAGGGGGCCTGGCTGCAGACCGGACAGGCGATGGACTGGCTGCGCAGGGGCTGGAACGAGATGGTGCTGTCCTTCGACGCCACCCGCCAGCAGCAGCTGCTGCGGCCGCTGGGCATGCCGGACCTGTCGCCGGCACAGCTGATTTCCAGCCTGGTGGTGATTGCGCTGATGGCGCTGGGGGCGATGGCCTGGGTGCTGGCCCGCGGCGAACGCGAGCGCGACCCGTTGCTGCGCGCCTGGCACCGACTGGGCCGCCGTTACGCGAGACAGGGCCTGGCGCGTGAACCGTCCGAGCCGGCGATGGAATGGGCACGCCGCGTTGACGCCCATCGGAGCGATCCTGCCTTGCTGGCGCTCAGCCAGCGTTTCGTCCATGCGCGCTACGCTGGCACTCATGTCGACCACGCTTCATTATTGGCCGACCTGCGCAGGCATCGTCCGTCTTCCGGAGCCACATCATGAACATCAAGATTCTGCTTCCCCTGGCTGCCTCACTGGCGCTGGCGGCCTGCGCGACGGCACCGAAGCCGCTGCAGGGCCAGTTCGCCGCCGTGACCCCGCGCGATACCGTGGCGACCCAGCAGGTGGGCGCGCCGGTGCGTTGGGGCGGTCGCATCATCGAAACGCTGCCGGGCCAGGGCCAGACCTGCTTCCAGCTGCTGTCGCGCCCGCTCAACGCCAGTGGTCGCCCGACCACCAGTTCCACCGACGCCAGCGACGGCCGCTTCGTTGCCTGCCGCGCCGGATTCTATGATCCGGCGGTGTTCGAGGAAGGCCGCGATGTGACCTTCATCGGCCGCGTGGACGGCTATGAGAACGTCAAGATCGGCGAGTACGACTATCGCCTGCCCAAGCTCGCCGCCGATGTGATCTATCTGTGGCCGGAACAGCGCCAGGTCGATGTGGTGCCCTACCCGTACGGTCCGTGGGGCCCGGGTCCGGGCCCGTGGGGCCCGTGGGGCTACGGCCGTTACGGCTGGTGGTGAGCACTGCCTGAGCTGTAATGAAAAAGCCGCCTTCGGGCGGCTTTTTCTGTTGCGCGCGGCGACAAAGCAGAAGCGGTAGCGCCGCTTACTGGCCGGGCGAACGACAAGGCAGAAGCGGTAGCGCCGACCCATGGTCGGCGGAAACGATCAGGCCCCTCAACCCCGGGTATCCGCCGACCATGGGTCGGCGCTACTGAGCGGGCGCGCCGAAGTGGCCCAGCGGAGCGCCGGCCAGCAAGTGCAGGTGGATATGGAACACGGTCTGCCCGGCGTGTTCGCGGCAGTTCATGACGATGCGGTAACCGTCCTCGGCCAGGCCCTGTTCGCGCGCGTACTGTGCGGCGGCCAGCGCCAACTTGCCGATCAGGTGCGCCTGCCCCGGCGTTACGTCATCCAAGGTGGGAATGACCTCGTTCTTCGGAATGAACAGCACGTGCACCGGCGCCTGCGGCGCGATGTCCTTGAAGCCCAGCACCTCCTCGTCTTCGTAGACGATGACGGCCGGGATTTCGCGGCGGATGATCTTGCTGAAGAGCGTTTCGCTGGTCATGGGTTTCGCCTCTTGGGGGGTGCCGACCAAGGTCGGCACTACGCGCGTGGGTATGCTTCTGTCTTTATTCCCGCACTTCGCTGCGCGTGCCGAAGGCATGCGACAACGTGCCACGATCGACGAACTCCAGCTCGCCACCAAGCGGCAGGCCCTGCGCGAGACGGCTCGGCCGCACCTGCCGCGCACGCGCCAGTTGGGCGAGGTAATGCGCGGTCGCTTCGCCTTCCACCGTGGCACTGGTGGCGATGATCATTTCGGTGATCTCGCCGGCATCGAGCCGCTGGCCCAGCAGCTCCAGCCCCAGTTCGCGCGGACCGATGCCATCCAGCGGCGACAGCCGGCCCTGCAGCACGAAGTACACGCCGCGGAAACCGGTCGCGTTTTCGATGGCCAGCCGGTCGGCGGGGGATTCCACCACGCACAACTGGCTGCGCTCGCGGCTGTTGTTGGCGCAGGTCGCGCACAGTTCGCTTTCACTGAAATCGCGGCACTTCGCGCAATGGCCGATGCGCTCCATCGCCTGCGCCAGCAGCGAGGACAGCTTCTCGCCGCCCTCGCGCTCGCGTTCCAGCAGGTGGTACGCCATGCGCTGGGCGGTCTTCTGGCCCACGCCGGGCAACACGCGCAGCGCTTCAATCAACTGGTCAAGCAGGGGTGCGGACATCATTCGGCTCGGATAGAGCCGGGCCATGCCCGGCTGCGCTGCATCAGAACGGCAGCTTCATGCCCGGGGGCAGCTGCATGCCGGCCGTGGCCGAACCCATGCGGGTCTTCGACTCGGCATCGATCTTGTTGGACGCATCATTGAAGGCTGCGGCCACCAGGTCTTCCAGCATTTCCTGATCGCCCAGCAGCGACGGATCCAGGCGCACCTTGCGGCATTCCTTGGCACCGGTGAGGGTGACGCTGACCATGCCGCCACCGGCGCTGCCGGTGACTTCAAGCTTTGCGATTTCTTCCTGGGCCTTCTGCAGGTTCTCCTGCATCTTCTGGGCCTGCTGCATCATCTGGGCGATATTGCCGCGCATGGTTCTTTACTCTTCAAAGGGACGGATGGAATCGGACACGAGCCGCGCGCCGTGCTTCTGGATCAGCACCTGCACTTCCGGATCGGCCATGAAAAACGCCTCGGCCGCCTGCTGGCGTTCACTCCGCTGACGGTCTGATCGCTGGTGCAGGGTCTCGGCCGGCGCCTGCGTGGCATCGACCACGATCTTCGGCGGCGAACCCAGCGCCTTACCCAGCATCTCCGCCAGCGCGCCCAGCGCGCGTTCGGAACTCAGGTACTCAAATCCGGGCGACAAACCCAGTTTCAAGACCCCGTGCTGGAAACTGATGAACGCCGCGTTGGCGGCAAGCTGCCGCGAAGGCCCACTCAGGCCACTGGCAGCCACCAGTTCCAGCCAATCTTCGGCACAGGCCAATGCCACCGAAGCACCGCCCGGGGCTGCGGCTTCTGCCACCGTGGCGGCAGGCGCGATGTCGATGCCTTCGGCGCGGAACGGCTTGGGCGGTGCCGCCACCGCAACAGCGGGCGCAGCGCGCGGTGCCGGTTCGGCAGGTGGCTGCCACGGCGCCAGCATGGCCGCGTCCGGGCCAGCCAGTTCAGCCGCCAGTGCATCGTCGCGCTGGTCGCTGTCATCGGCCGCTTCGATCTCCCACGGGGGCAGATCCGGTTCATTCGAGGCCGGCGGCGGATCTTTCACCGGTGCCGGCGGCGCTGGCTCGGGATCTTCCACCGGCGTGGTGTCCGGCAGCGGACCGGGCTTGGGCGCTGCGGCCTGCACGCTGGCTACCACGGCCGGCGCCGGTGCGGCGGCAACGGGTGCGGCGGCGATGCCGGTCGAACCCGCCGAACCGCTCGCCGCCCCCGTCGAACCACCCGACTGCAGACCTTCGCCACCTTCCGGTGCACGCGGCACCGGCGGCACCGCAGCGGCCGGACGGAAGGCCAGCATGCGCAGCACGGCCATTTCAAAACCTGCGCGCGGGCTCGGCGCCAGCGGCAGGTCGCGGCGGCCGTTGAGGGCCATCTGGTACCAGAGCTGCACTACTTCCGGGCGCACCCGCGCAGCAAAGCCGCCCAGGTCCAGGCCATCGGCGGCGATGGCACCGGGCACCAGCTGCTGCACCTGGATGCGGTGCAGGGCATCGGCCAGCGCTTCCAGCACGCCGCTCCAGTCCGGCGAGAACTCCGCCAGCGCCGCCACGACCTGCAGCAGGCGCTGGCCATCACCTTCGGCCAGGGCGTCGAGCATGGCCGCCACCTGGGTGCGATCCACCGTGCCCAGCATGGTGCGCACCACGTCCTCGCGCAGCGCACCGCCGGCATAGGCGATGGCCTGGTCGAGCAACGACAGGCCGTCACGCAGGCTGCCGTCGGCGGCCTTGGACAGCTGCACGATGGCGCTGTCGTCGGCTTCGATCTCTTCGGCCGCCAGGATCCTGGTCATCTGCCCCTGGATCTGGTCTTCGTCCAGGCGCTTCAGGTTGAACTGCAGGCAGCGGCTGAGCACGGTGACCGGCAGCTTCTGCGGATCAGTGGTGGCGAGCAGGAATTTGACGTGCTCCGGCGGCTCTTCCAGCGTCTTCAGCAGCGCATTGAACGCCGCCTTGGACAGCATGTGCACTTCGTCGATCAGGTAGACCTTGTACTTGCCACGCGAGGGCATGTACTGCGCGTTCTCGATCACCTCGCGGACATCGTCCACGCCGGTGTTGGACGCCGCATCGATTTCCAGCAGATCGATGTAGCGGCCGGAATCGATGTCCAGGCAGGCCGGACACTGGCCGCAGGGATCGGCACTGGTGCCCTGTTCGCAGTTCAGCGATTTGGCGAAAATACGCGCGATGGTGGTCTTGCCCACCCCACGGGTACCGGTAAACAGGAAAGCGTGATGCACGCGACCGCTGTCCAGCGCATTGGTAAGCGCGCGGACCACGTGTTCCTGGCCCACCAGCTCGGCAAAACGCTTTGGACGCCACTTGCGGGCAAGGACGAGATAGGACATCAGGCCACCGTCTTCATCAGGACGACCATTGTGCCACGCCTGTCCAGCCCCCTACGTCGGCAACTGCAGGGCCTTGTGTCCAGCCGCGCAGCCAGCTAGAATCTGCGGCCCCTGCAACGGCATTGTCGTTCCGCAGGGGAATCCGGAGAGGTGTCCGAGCGGTTGAAGGAGCACGCCTGGAAAGTGTGTAAGCGTCTAAACCGCGCTTCGGGGGTTCGAATCCCCCTCTCTCCGCCAGACAAATGAAAAGGGCTGCCCATCGGGCGGCCCTTTTTATTTGTCTGGTGGGGAGAGCGGCAGATGAGAAGCCCTGCGGGTTCGACGGATCTGCAGGAGCAGATCCGGACAGCCGAAGGCTGGCCCTGCAGCGCGCAGCGCGGAAGGGCTGGGTGCATGGATGCACCCAGCAATCCCCCTCTCTCCGCCAGACAAATGAAAAGGGCTGCCCATCGGGCGGCCCTTTTTATTTGTCTGGTGGGGAGAGCGGCAGAGAGAAGCCCCGGGGTTCGACGGATCTGCAGGAGCAGATCCGGACAGCCGAAGGCTGGCCCTGCAGCGCGCAGCTTCTGCTCCGGTAGTGCCGACCTTGGTCGGCACCGTGAGAAGATCTGCCGACCAAGGTCGGCACTACAGACGCTTCCCACGGCATCGATTGCGATCTGCGGCTACGCTGACGCGTCACCCGCAAGCACGCTCTCTCGTCATGCCCACCCCACTCGCCCGCAGCCGACACCTCTACCAGTTCTACATCGGCGGCACGGCCGGCCGCGCCAACATCGAACTGCACGACGTCCAGTTCGCCGCGGTTTCCCGCGTGCAGGATGCCTACCCTGCCCTGCGCGAGGCGTGGTTCGGCGATCCCGGCAGCCTGCATCTGGATGGCTACATGCGCATCGACTGGGCCGATGGCTTCGACGTACATCTCGCGCCGGAGCCAGACCCATCCGGGCTCACGCTGTTCTTCGTCAACATGGGCGGCTACCGCGCAGACAGCCTGGCGGAGCTGCATGCGTTCGGCCTGTTCGTCGCAGCCGATGCCGCCGGCGCCAAGGCGAAGGCGCGGCGCAGCCTGCTGCAAGGGGCCCAGCAGCTGCACAAGGATGACCTGCGCGAGGTCGACAACTGCCTGGCCCTCGGGGAGTTCGGCGGCCTGCACGTGCACCTGCAGCCCAACCCATCGGGCACCCAGCCTCATCCGGAATGGCAGGGCTACCGCCCCATCGCGCGCAAGATCAACATCCGGTGAGCTGACAGCGTTCCATCAGTGTGCATGGCGCGGGCGGGATATCTACTTATAGTAGGTTACCCACAGTAACTAACAGAAGACTCCCATGCACGCACTGATCGTGGTCTCGCACGCCAATCCAGACTCCCTCACCCATGCCATCGCCCACCGCGTGGCCGACGGCATCACCAGCGCCGACCCAGCCGCTACCACGGAGTTCGCGGACCTGACCGCCGAACGCTTCGATCCGGTTTTCAACAGCGACGACCTCGCCTATTTCGAGAAGCGCGCTGCGGCTCCTGACGATGTAGCGCGCGAGCACGCCCGCCTGGAACGGGCGGACACGCTGGTGCTGGTCTACCCGATTTACTGGTGGTCGTTTCCAGGGCTGCTGAAGGGTTGGATCGACCGCGTTTTCAGCAACGGCTGGGCCTACGACGAAGGCCCCGACGGCAAGCTGCAGAAGAAACTGCAGCGGCTGCAGGTGCATCTGGTCGCCAACGGCGGCGCCGACGCGGGGATGATCGAGCGCCACGGTTACGCCAAGGCCATGGCCACGCAGATCGACCATGGCATTTTCGATTACTGTGGTGCCAATGTCGCCAGTTCGGCGCGCCTGTTGGCATCGAATCCCGGCTTCCCGGCCGCGCATCTGGATACGGCCCACGCGATCGGACGCCGCATCGCCAACCCCGGGAATTGAATCGTTGCCGAAGTCCTCCGCCACTGCCACGCCCGCCCCCCGCCGTCGCCTGCCGCGCCAAGCACGCACGCGCCAGTTGCTGGACGTGGCGTGGGCACTGATCAGCGAGGAGGGCACCGACCAGCTGACGCTGGGCAGGCTGGCCGAAGCGGCGGGGGTCACCAAGCCGGTGGCCTACGATCACTTCGGCACCCGCAATGGCCTGCTTGCCGCGCTTTACGAAGACTATGACGTGCGACAGACGGCGATCTTCGATACCGCCGTTGACGCTGCCAAGGCCACGCTGCACGAAAAAGCGCGGGTGGTCGCGGCCAGTTATGTGGAGTGCGTCCTGACCCAGGGCCAGGAGATTTCAGCCGTCGTGGCCGCGCTCGGCGGCTCGCCTGAACTTCAGGCGGTCAAGCGCAGTTACCAGCATGCGTTCATCGAAAAGTGCCAGCGCATATTCGCCCCCTTCGCGGGCACGGCGGGAGTATCCAACGCGGGCATGTGGGCGGTGCTGGGCGCGGCCGATACGTTGTCGCAGGCCGCAGCCGACGGCGATATCAGCAGGTCACAGGCCAGCGACGAACTGATGCAGACCCTGCTTGCCGTGGTGAAGCGGAGCGCGTGACGCCCCGCTTCTCGTTGGCGCACATCAACTGCTGGACAGCTTCATCAGCACCAGTCCACACACGATCAGCACGGCCGCGCCGATGCGCATCGCACTGACCTGCTCGCCCAGGAACACGATGCCCACCACGAACGCACCGACCGCGCCGATGCCGGTCCAGATCGTATACGCGGTGCCCAGCGGCAGGCTGCGCATCGCCACGGCCAGCAGCCAGAAGCTGGCGATCATGCCGACCAGGGTGATGAGCGTGGGGGTGAGCTTGCTGAAGCCTTCGGACTGTTTCATCGAAACGGCCCAGACAATTTCCAGCAAGCCAGCAAACAGAAGATAGAGCCAGGCCATGGCGGCCTCCTTTGCAGGGGCCAGGCCGTCCTGGACATTTCAACCCGGTGTGGGGGAGGCCGTTCCTCCGGGAGGGAGTCTAGCAACCGCCGAATCACCGCTCCACGCGGGACCTTTCGTGCTGTGTACCTGTGACATGACAGCGACCAAATGAGGCAGTACCCCATAGGAACATGAGCGTTCCAGCGGAGGACTGATGTCCATAGTGACATGACATTCCCCCTTAGTTCATGACAGCTGAACAGCAAAAATTTGATCGGAATCAATGGCAGAAGCGACGTGAGTAAAGGATGGAGAGCCAGTCGTAGAGCTAGCGCTTAGGTACTCGCAGCAAGGTCGCCTGAGGGCGAGTTGGACCGGCCAGGATTTCGTAGACATCTCAGAGCCATAATCAATGGAAGCGAGAGATGTGTCTATGGCGAGCAAGCAGTACACGGATGAGTTCAAGGCCGAAGCGGTCAAGCAGGTCACCGAAAGGGGCTTTGCTGTAGCCGAGGTTGCCAAGCGGCTGGGGGTTTCGTCCCACAGCCTTTACCAATGGCTCCGCAAGTCCAGGAGCGAGGCCTTGGCGGGCACGCCTGAGGGGTCGATGTTGCCGACGCCCAAGGACTCAGCCGAGGTGCGGCGCCTGAAGGCCGAGGTGAAACGTCTGACTGAGGAGCGTGACATCCTAAAAAAAGCCGCGGCGTACTTCGCCAAGGGGTGATGGCGAAGTACGCTTTCATGCGTGATCACTTGGGCGAGTTCAGGCTGACGGCCATGTCTCGAGTGCTTGGGGTTAACCGCAGTGGCTACTATGCATGGGCGGGCAATTCGGGCAGGCCGCGTCGTCGTGAGGATGATCGTCTGCGCGGCCTAATCAAGCACGCCTGGCTGGCAAGCGGAACGGTGTACGGCTACCGCAAGATCACCCGGGAGCTTCGTGAGGCCGGTGAACGTTGCAGCCGCCATCGTGTTCGACGTCTGATGAAGGCAGAGGGAATAAGGGCAGAAATTGGCTACGGCACCAAGCCGCGCATCGAGGCGGTCCGCCTGGGATAGCTGAAAACGTCGTCAATCGCGACTTCTCGCCCGCTGCACCAAACAAGGTGTGGGTCACCGACATCACATACATCCGCACCTACGAAGGCTGGATTTTCCTGGCAGTGATCGTCGACCTTTACTCACGGCAAGTGGTTGGCTGGGCGATGCAGTCCCAGATGACCACCGACCTTGTGCTACAGGCACTGGTATCGGCGGTGTGGAAGCGAAAGCCTGCTGCGGGCCTGATCATCCACTCTGACCAGGGCAGCCAGTTCACGAGCAGCGACTGGCTATCGTTGCTGAAGCAGCATGGCATGGTTCCAAGCATGAGTCGGCGTGGAAACTGCCATGACAACGCGGTGGCTGAGAGCTTTTTCAGTGCACTGAAGAAAGAGCGGATCAAGCGGCGGATCTACCCGACCCGGGGCGAGGCACGCTCGGATGTATTCAATTACATCGAGATGTTCTACAACCCAATTCGCCGGCATGGTTTCGCTGGCAACCTGGCCCCTGTAGAGTTTGAACGGCGCTACGCCCAAAGCGGCTCATGAATGTCTACGGAAGTCTGGTCTGTCCAGCCCAAGGCATCCGTCAAATGCACTGACTCGCGCATACACAACCCCTTTTGCAGAAACAGCAGTGGCCCACACGGGGGGGGCACGGAGTTCGCGAAAAGTAGTAGCGACTCTACCGCTGGTGCTGTTCAACTGGCGCCCTCCGCTGGGGGGGGCGCCGACTCGGACAAACTGGCCATGTAATGTTGGCCAGTCCACCTACTCTTAACTGATAGTTGAGCCAAGCGAGCGCAACTGGCCGGGTAACAATTCGTGCGGCCCTAGTAGTCCTTGAATGTTCATCGGACTGGACAAAAAAAGCGGCCCTTGCGCAACGGCTGAACTACAGAGCTTGCGGAGGTTGGCCAGCAAGTGCTCTAGATCGGTCTGCGTCCATACCCTTGCGCCAAACGCGAAGTCCTCGCTTACATCTGCTTTAACAGAGTTGCTCACGATGATGGCGTTTATCTGCTCAATTCCACGGTAATGCTGTTTGAGCCAAAGAACACTAGATTGCAACTGCTCGGCGTCTCCCTTGGAAAGCGGGGCGGTCTTCTCGTTCTTGACCTCGATAACGAAGGCTTCAGTTCCGAATAGCCAAAGGTTGTCGGGTCCTCGATCAAAATGGTTGTCCGGGCGGCTTGATTCGGCTCCTATCAGTTCGCCTAGTTGCCGTACCGACTGCTCGATAAGTTTGTAGGATCCCGAAAAATGGGTCGACGCTCGTAATTCATCGATGGCTAGCAGGCAGCCGTTTGGGTGCGTGAAGGACCGTAGCCACTGCGCAATTGACTCTGCCTGGCTCGTCAGCTTCCGTGATTGCGCAGGCATGAGCATTGGTGGGCGCGATACGTTGGGATTGTCTCCAAACGCGGACAGTTGCAGTGTCATCGCGCCCGCTTGGTCTAGGAAATACTGATACCGAGCCGCGCCTTGCTTTGCGACACCGCGAAGGTCAGCTTCATCAATAGCGTCGGCGGCCCTCTGAGCAAGTCTACTCGCGTTGAAATAGTCCCTCGCAAGTGCTTTTCGGCTCGCATCGCGTTCCAGTTCGGCTACGTCGATCTTGCGATCGATGAAGTATTGAGCCTCCCCGGAGACATCCACTTTAGACATTTCCTTCTGGTAGAAGACCTTCCAGCCCGGGTCGCGCTTAAGCAGTTGGTTGGTGGCGCCGATGACCGACGTTGACACATTTCCCTCGCCCTCTAGAGCCGCTGAAACTATGCGACCAATCTCCAGCTGTCTAATCGTGAAAGGGGAAAGGTTGCGCGCGACCTGGGACCTGGAGATAAAGCTCGCGATATCTCGCCCGCCGAGTATCACCGCGCAGTAGTCAGAAGAGGATCGAACAGCTCGCCCCAAGCCCTGCTCAATCTTAGTTGCAACTTTTCCTCGCATGCCTGTGATCACCCCAGTCTTTGCTGCCTCTTGGCGATCTGCAAGGCTTTCAGCGACTGGCAGGCCGTCAACGATCAATAGGCGGCACGCACTGTCCGGCAAATCGACGCCGTCGTATCTCTGTGCGAAGACCACGAGGTTGCCTGAGCTGGTCGTCCTCAAGCTACTGATAAGCTGGCTGATTGATTCAGGTTTTGCTAGAACGGCTCCTGCCGACACCCACTTTTCCGCCTTTGGAAAAGAAGGCACAAGTACGACGACATTGGCGACCTGCTTGACGGCCAAGGCTACGTTCACTAGATCTTTATCGGAAAAGCTTGGATCGACGAGTGATGGAACTAACACCATTCGCTCTCCGATTGAAGACTCGCCGGAAGCATCGACAGGGTGCTTGGCTGCGTCTGGGCTGCAGCCTAGCTCGCGTACTAGGACGCCGCCATCATGAACGGAGGCCGACATGAACAGCCTGTGCTTTACATTAGCGTAGTGGCCCACGCGCTCAACTTGCGGTGGATCGAGGGTGATGTAGGCTTGCTGACCGGAGAGATAGATCCGAACTAGCTCAATCGCCGGGGAGATGTTTGGCCAACTGAAAGTTAGTTCATCTGACGATGAAAACTGAGAACATATCGCTGTAATTTGAGGCTGGAATCGCTGTTGCAGCCAGAAGGGTATTTCCAGTATCGCGTCTGCTTCACCCCGCTTGACTCCGGACCAGGTCACAGGGTCGTGCTCCTCAAGGGCAGAGGCCAGAAGGTTGATTAGAGCGGAACGCGCAGCATTAGGTAGTTCAGCTGAGAAGTTGTTACGCACTGTCTCAATGCCGGAATGAACGTCATCAAGCACAATGGAGCAAGGTGTGATTCGCTGCCTGGCGAAGGTCGACTTTCCGTTAAAAAACTTATCGTAGGTGCAAACGATCACCGCCTCTGACCTCGCGGCTGCATTGGGTGCTTGAGGCTCACCGCCCTTCCAGTGCTGCACGGGGATTCCGATGTTCTTCCCCTCCGCGATGACCTGCTCTACCAGTTGTGTATTGGGGACCAAGTAAGCTGCTGGCTCCTTCAGCCTATCCATCATGTGCTTGAGATAAAGCAAGCCGATAGTGGTCTTTCCGCCGCCAGTGTTTAGCTTTACGACCAGGTCATGTTGATCGATTCTGGCAGATATTGCATCCAGCGTTTTAATCTGGGAGGGGCGTAGCTCCACATGGCTAACTTGTCTGTCTAAAGCCTGGAACGTGTCAAGTATTGAGTTAGGCTTACTGGTAGTGCTGTTCTGAGCAAGCTTAGTAAAGTCGATCATGAACTTACCTTCCGATGGTATGGATATGTTGAGAGTAGTGGAGCAGACTTCGGCTGCTGAATCCTCCAGCGCGTTCGCGCGGTCGTGGGGCAATTGAGCCCCAGCTCGTCGACTCTAACGGGGCCAGCGCCTCGTTGGAAAGCTACCGGCGGAGGGGGCGTGCCACCGTTAAGATGTAAGCCAACGGGTATCTCCCAGTTCATGCTGTTGATGAGACGGCGCGGGGATTGTCTGCGGTCAGCAGGTCTTAGGTGTTCGGCCACTCAAAAACGACCCCCCGCCGTCTGGCGGACACTCGCAGCCGCCCGGAACAGTGTGAGGGGTAGCTGTCGCCGGACAGCCAGCTCGAGCACCGAGCGTCGCTTTGGGGTGACACCAGAGGCTAACGAGTTGGCGCAAAGAAGGGATTGCTGCGTCGTGGCTATACTCATGCCAGCTATGGCGCGCGCGAGGGCGCAATGATGGGACGGGTCAAGCACGAATGGACGGAAGCTCAAGAAAGGGGCTGGGTCTCACTTGAGGGCAATACCTGTGAGGTTTGTTTGAATCAGGAGGACATCTGGCGTTTGTTGCGGTCCCACAAAGGTGATTGTGCATACTGTGGCGATTCGGGGATCCCTGTCCTGGCTCTTGAGCACGTCCAGGAACACCTTTATGAGGTGATCGGAACATATTACGCAGAGCCCACAAATGCTGGTACTCCTTGGGTGGATGGAGAGTGGATCGTTCCAACTGTTGAAACGGATGATGTTCTACAGGAGCTTGGCTTCTTTCCAGTTGACGCGCTGCGCGAGGAAATTGTTGACGCTGATCTGACTGAGCACTGGGTTGAGGCTGCGCGCGGGCATTGGTCGGATGTCCAGGACGAGGACCTGCTGCTCCACTCTTGGGAGAGTTTTTCCTATGCGGCGAAGCACCAGACTCGGTTCAATTTCCGAAATGTTCGTAGCGACGAAAGTTCACAGGAGATTCCTGTTGCATACATGCTGGAAGTCGTCGGTGATGAAGTAAGCTCGCTGATCAAGATGCTCGAGATTGGAACAGAGTTCTACAGGGCAAGGTACCTCTCGGATGCTGGATCCATGACGGTTTCAGCTTCCACGATGGGGCCGCCTCCTAATCAGTTGGCGACAGCTGGGCGCATGAATCCCGCAGGTATTCCATACTTCTATGCGGCGTTCGATGTACAGACTGCCCTTGCTGAAATTGGCCGAGTACCTGACGGCAAGTTCCCTGCTGCTGCGATCTTCCGCAACGACAGGCCGCTCACCGTTGTTGACTTCTCCGAGCTCCCCAGTGTCCCATCCTTCTTTGCAACTGACCTAAGGGCGGAGCGAGTTAGGGCGCTCTTCTTGGGTGGATTCGTAAGAGCAATCACTCGCCCTGTCGAGAAAGATGGCAGGGAGCATATTGACTATGTCCCATCCCAGATTGTCTGCGAGTACTTGGCTCAATCATTTGCCCCCGAAGGTAGTGCCTCCATCGACGGCATAGTCTTCCCTAGTGCGACCCATGGTGGCGGGAAGAACTTGGTTGTCTTCCCGTCAGGAAGCCCTTTTGATCAAGATAGATTCAAAGGGATTACCTTCGTCAGCGCAGTTGAAATGTGATTGCACTGATTGTGCCTTTGCCCACCATTCACGCCTTTGAAATGCGGAGTTCCCGCGCTGTTAGGCGATGAGACGATCTGGCCTTCTGCCGACGCTCGCTAACGAGAGAACCTAGCTCAGCTCCCGAGCGTCTCTGTACGGGCCCGAGAGGAACCAGCTAAGACTTTGACTCACCAGCGTATCGGCTACAGTTCACCAGAGTCTCAATTACGGTTCACCGCAGGCCCAATTTACGATCCTCCCATGAACCGTAACTTTAAGGCCTTTGAACACTATTCATCCCTTTCATATCAATGGGTTGGACGGAATATTAGCGCGATCACCCACTATCGCTCTTTCTAGAAACAACAACGTTGAGGAGTCAAAATTCAAGCATCCTCAGTTCGGACGAGCCATATGGACACCCTTTTCCAATCAGCAGCAGGACTGCTTCAATCCCTCAATGCAGCCAGTCCGCTGGCGGTCTTGGCCTTCCTGGTTGTCGCGTTCCTCGTCGTGTTCTACCTTCTCTTCAGCAATTTCATCGGGGTAATCGAGCGCCTCGTCAGTCGGGAGCGCCGCAAATGAAGCCTTGGTCAAAGATGCCAACCTGGTGGTATCGGTACGTCCGCACACCTAGGATCGACCTGCATTCCGAAGGGGGGTTCCAGTGCACCCCTTTCGCCCTGTTGCGTGGTGGCAGCCGAGCCGGCGAGTCTCAAGCAGCTCTACGCATCCTGCTGGCAATTACGGTGTCCGACCGTTCCGCCGCAGATTTCGATGCCAAGCTGAGCCTGGACGAACTTGAAGACCTGACCCAGCTGAGCCGGTCGATGGTGCTAAAGGGGGTGCGCCTAGCCGCCGATCATGGCTACATTGCTTATGAAGCCGGGAAGCCACGAACGAAGTCCTCCTTCTCGCTGCTTCAAGGGCCCGGCCAGGTGGACCAAGGTTGGGCGAAGGCGCCCAACGAGGAGATCCGTACTCGAATCCCCAAGCTCCCTCATCGCGGGGATGCGGCCTTGGCTTCGCTGAAGATCTATCTCACGCTGCTGGCTGCACGATCGCGTAACAACGCAGTCGTACGCCTTAAGCACGAAACCCTTCGATCGAAGGCCGGCTGCCAGGCAAAGCACGTACGATCTGCAATCTCGCTACTGGCCAATGAAGGATTGATCCATGTGCTATCGGAGGATGAAAGCAAGGATCCGATCTACCGGGTCCAGCAGTATCAGATCTGCGGGAAGCTCGACGCACCACGTCGGTGGAACGAGTAATGCGCCCCCCTCCCATGCACCTGCTTCCCCTTGCTGGCCAATGGAGCGTTCCCCGTGCTCAGACGGTTTTGTAGTGTTTGAGCAGAACCTCTGGCACAAAGGTTAGGTTGCCCCTTGCGCGGGAGCACGCGACGTAAAGCTTGTTGCGTGTGCTGGAGGGGAGTTCCTGTAACTTCCCATTGCGCAATGCCTTGGCATTGTTTGCGCTCAGAACGATGCAGACGTGGTCGTAGTGATCCACTCCCTTGGAAGCGCCCCAGTTCTGGGAAAAGCACTCGTACTTGTAGTGCTCCTTTAAGAACAGCTTAACCACGTGCATATCGCGGTAGAGACCTTCCGCTGCAGTTGGATCATTCTCCAGCCTGACTTCACTGGCGCGCTCATCGTGCGGCAGTATCGTAATGCCCAGACGCTCGGTGATGAACGAGCAAACGGTACTCGAGCAGCGTCGACTGGATCTGAGCGAATCGGTGTCCACGCGCAGCCCCGCATCCCGGAACCTCTTTTGGTAAGCATCATAGTTGTCATGGAGAGTTCCGTTGACGTTTCCATCTCTGCTCGTGTCGAACGTGTGCTGATAGAAGTCTCCGACAAAGTTGATCTCGACGTTCGCCTTTGAGATCTCAATCAGGAGATTGAAGTCATGGCCGGCGAAATCTTGAACTTCATCCACGAAGAAGGCGTCGTAGTACTTCTCGAGCCGATTTCGGATCGCTGTCAAAAGACAGCATCGAGTCACGTAGGACGCCAAGCGATTGGAATAGAGCCACCTTCCGGGCGTCATGTATCGCCTTTCGTCGCTAAGGGCATAGTTTCGGGTCGGGAACTCGAAGATGACTCCCTTTGTCTTCTTCTCGAGGCTCAAGAACGGGCGGTAGCAGAATCCATAAAGAAACGAAAAGTACGTCGAGACCTCGATGTTCTTGGGAAGATGCCCAAACTTCTGAATTATTTTTCGTCGAAGGCTATCGGCATTTGCCTCAGTGTAAGTGACGATCTTGAAGCGCTTGGCAAGGTCCAGGTTGGCGACCAGAAGAGAGGTCTTTCCCGACCCGGCAACTGCAAAAGTTACGCTCTTATCCACCTAATGGCCTCCCTGATGTAGCCAGGCGCAATCAGGGCGTTCCCATGCTTCTCAAGCAACTGGAAAGCCGCCTCGGTCTTGTTCTTAAGCATGTACTGCTGGACCGACAATTCCCTTCGATTGGCGCCAAACGCCGCGTCACAGGTGCCAGAATTGTCCCTGTAGATGCAGATCTCAAAGGTGCTTCTTTCAGGATCAGCGTCTGCAAATACCTGGATGCTCTCGCCAACGAAGTCCTTGTAGCTATCTATGCAGTTCCGCTGATAGTCCTCGTCATTGTCACGCACCACGGCGACCTTGATGCCGAGGGCCTTGGCCAGCTCGAGGTATCTCTTGAAGCTGGTGCCGTCGACAGACACGACGTGGATGCCATCTTTCTCAGTGCTGGATCCATCAGTGCAGCTCGCATAGAGCGCTCCGAGAAGAATGAATTCCGCGTCCCCTTCAACAAGGATGGCCTTGCGACAGAGCGAGAGCTCAAGGACATTGTTGTCGGGAGCCTTCATGAAAAACTTAGCGGTATCCGGCGACAGCGACGCTAGCGAGGCGGGCTTAGATGCGCTGCTCTCACTCAATATCAGCACATTGCGCAGATTCAAGCGGGTGGCAATGAAGCTGCTATGCGTTGCGATGAACAGCTGTTTCCCTTGCGAGGCGTCGATTCGCTGAATGAGTTTGTGCATGTGCACATGGCTTAGGTGATTTTCCGGCTCTTCCAGCAGAAGTAGATCAAGCGCCGCCTCGCTCCGCCGAAGGGCAAATTCGGTCTTGATGAAGCACTGCCGCCCCTTTCCCTTTCCATCGATCGGGATGTCATCCTCAGTGATGACTAAGTCGGTATCAATGCCAGCCTTCGCACTGCTGCGAATGTCAAACCTGTAGTCATTCAATTGGTCGTTGAGTGGCTTGAGAGCTGTTTCCCTGAAATTCCTCTTCGCCATACGATATTCGAAAGCATGCTTGCTGCGATCGGCGATGCTAGTCCGAGCGGAGTACATCGCGCGCGTGTACTCGCGCGTTGCGTACTCGTTGTTGATCAGGGAACTGTCAATAAGCAGGTGCTTCAGAGGCTTTCGGTAGGGGTGAAGAGTCTTGCCCGCGAACGTCTTGAACTGGCACTCGTAGTACTCGAACGGAAAGCTCCCTTCCCTGCTGCCAAGGGCTGTGGCAATGTCAACAGAGTACTCATCCATTGGCTGGCAGGTCACACGGATCCCCAAGTGATCCTGACGTAGGCTGTTATTCCTTCCGTCAAAATCCTGGTCGGTGACACCAGCGAAGTAGACCTCGATAAGAAGTACAGGCAGGTCTTCAACCTTCCTGTTCCCAGCCAAAAACTCTACGATGCACTGGACATTGAACAGTGACTCGATTCCCAGCGACTCGACTTTGTTACGGCTTGCGCCGAGCGCGATGTCGATCGCTTGGATGATCGAGCTCTTCCCAGCCTCGTTACCGCCGGCCAAGATGTTCATCTTGGAGTCGAAGGAGATATCAAAGTCTTTGAATTTTTTGAAATTCTTAAGAACTAATCGAGCAACCGTCGGCACCAAGCACCCCCTGTCTCGTCCTGCTTCAACGTCGAGTTTGATCGTTCGCAAGGCGCAGCCTAGAGCCCGCGTTCATGTGCGAACGGTTCGAATATATCGAGAGATCGGACCGAGTGAAAAGTGGTTGAGTTTTCCCAAGATCTGATCTGCCAGTACTCAGTATGCCTTCGGATCGCCGCGTGGATTGGCGCGAGGCGGTCAGGTCAAACCGTTCTTACCGGTTTCTATCATGTTGGGCCGTGGAATTGAATTGGCTCGGTGGCCAATCGAATAGAGCTGTCATGTCACCCCTGTACGTCGTATGTAGCAAAAAAGGGGCGTCATGTCATAGGTAGGTTACAACGGATTCATGCAGGTCAGGCATACAGGATGTCAGCGAGCACGGTCAGTTGACCGACATGCCGTGGCCGTTCCGGCGCTACGATATCGTCGCCCACCTTCAACGCGACGCATTTGATCAGCTCGGTCCTGGTCAACGAGGAGCGCTGCAGAACGGTCTCGATGCGCTCATTGGCAAAGGCACTCAACTTCATCGACAACCGCTTGGCCGGCCCGCCTGCTTCCAGCTCTGCTGATCGTCTGGCCAGCTTCGCAAGCCCGGCTGATGTCTCTTGGCCGTGCGCGTAGCGGTTGACATAGAAAAAGAACAGGCGTTTGCGGAAGTCAGGCGTCGCCAGCGGCGTGATGCGGGCGGCAGCGGCATCCAGCAGCTCGACGAACACCGAAGGCACGTTGACCTCGAACGAGCACTGCTGCGCTGAACGCGCATTGGCCACCGCCGGGGTTGACTGCGCCGGGATGAGGATCACATCACCGCAGGCGTTGCACCGTCCCACCAGAATGTCACGCGCAATCGCGCGCCCATCTGAAAAGGGCACGTCCCGGTATTCAAAGGTGGCGGTGACCCGACCGTCCCGGTCACATAGGGCGTCCCTGTGTTCGCCTTCGCGGTAGAGCTTCATGGCCTGATGGACTCTTGTCGGTGAACGCTGATGAACGTCGTATCGGAAAGGAAGTAGAACTTCACATACCAACCGGCGGCGAGGATCTCGTGCACCTGGATGTCGGCGCCCCGGTGGTGGGGCGAGCTGCGGTGATCCTGCCCCCGCGCGCGCTTGAGAATTGCCGCTAGATCCGACGCACTGATCCGCCCGGTCAGCAGCAGGTTCTTGCTGCTGATGTTGCGGCGGACTTCGTGGACGAAGTTGCCCGCTTGCAGGTCTCGGATGACCTGTTGCTTGGCTTCGTTGAATCCCACCATACACCATCCCATACGATACATCTCGTATTGAACGCAGGCGCGAGCACCTTGTTCAGCATAGGCATGGAATGCAGCGCCGGAAGTCAGGCGACGCATCATCATGGTGAGGGGGAACGACGCTGAGTGCGTGCTGGCTAACGCATGCGCGCATGCGCTAGAATGCGCGCCTGCCATCGCCCAGCGATGTGCAGTCCGGACCGGGTTCCAGGCGCTTCGCGCTGCGTGCCACGTCCGTGACAGGTCGCCAGCAAGGTGACCACGTCTCTATGGTGGCCCCGTCGGCCCCTCGCGACGCTAGATCGAAAATCCCGCCAGGGCCGGAAGGCAGCAACGGTATCGATCGACGCGGGCGCCGAGGTCAGCCGGCGGGGTCGCCACCTTTTCAGCCTCGTACCCGTATCGCCGAGCATGGCTCGGCGAGCGCGAAGCGCGGCCTGCGTCAGGACCGGAAGCCCCGGAAGGATCCCGCCAAGCGTGGCTCGGCGCTACCTGATCGTTGCGCGCGCCGGATGCGGTCAGGGCGCCTGCAGCGCCGCCGGCGGCAGCGAACGGTCTATTACGGCTCCAGGCTGAAGCCGTCCTGCCGATGATGGCGCAGCGTCAGCAGGTGCACGGCGCGATCATGGATGGCGTAAAGCACCAGGTAGTCATCCAGCACGTACTCACGCAGCTCGATGGTATCGCCCAGCAACTCACGCACCCGCGCCGCCAAAGCCAGTACACGCGCCCCTTCCAGATTGCGCGGATCAAACTGACGCCCGGCCTCGGGATACCGCAGCAGCAGCTCCGGCAGGAAACCCGCTGCGCGGTCGAGTACGGCCTGAGCTGCATCGACAGCCCCGAGTTCCAGCGGGACATCCACCGCCGCTTCAAGCGAGCGTTCGTAGGCAGGATGGGCGTGGACCGCCAGCACGCGCGGTTCAGCCGCGCGTGGCACGCTTCACTCTGTCCTGCAGGCGTCCACGTACCGCGGCCGGGTCAGCACCCGCTTCTCCCGCCCGCAAGCGCTCCAGCCCGTCCACTACGTCGCGCAATGCAGACAATTGCTGCACTTCGCGCTCAAGGCGGTGGTAGTAATCCAGCTTCCGCGCGTCGACGATGGCGACATAGCTTTCGCCATTGCGGGTGATGACTTTTGCATGTCCATTGCGGGCGTCTTCGGCCAGCGCCGTGAAGCGGGCACGCACTTGGTTCAGCGGAACGATGTCATCGCAGAGGTCCATGGGCTCTCCAGCCGAAGCGTTGCCCGAACTTTAACGCATCCATTAAACCTGATCAAATGGCAGCCGCGCCAAGGCGTGCCGTGCCTGGCGGCCGCCCTTGGCCGTCATGGCGCCTGCACCGCTGTCGGCGGCGCCAGCGGCACGCACTCCCCCGGCAGCGCCACGCGGTGGCCGCGTGCACGCAGCGCATCGCCATCGGCCACGCTGGCGTAGTGGTAGAGCATCATCCGCGCCTGGAGTTCGGCGCTGTATTCGCGCTCCAGGTCATCCACGCCGGTGTGCGACGGGTTGCCGTGCAGGCCGCAGTCATGCGCGATCAATTCGTTGTCATCAGCGAACCGCGCCAGCATTTCAGGTATCGGACGGGTATCGCCGCTCCAGGTCAGCGCGCCCTTCAGGCGCAGCCCGTAGGCTGTTTCCGGCCAGTGGTGGCGGGCCGGGAACACCTCCAGCCGCACGCCCTCGTGCCAGAACGCATCGCCCACCACGATCAGCTGGAAGGCATCCCAGAAATTGGCGCCGCCCTCGGCCAGCACGTTCGGATAGTCGCCGATCCGCTTGTGCAGCAGCGGCACCACCGGCGCAGGCACGTACAGCCGCACCTTGCCGCGGCGCTGCGCATTGAAGAAGGTATCCACGAACAGGCGCTCGAAGCCAGCGACGTGGTCCAGGTGCACGTGGGTGACGAACAGCGCCTGCGGCATGTGGCCGTAGTGCGCCTGGAACGCGGTCAATCCCTCGCCGCCGCAATCAATGGTCAGCCACGGCCGACCATCACGCTCGATCACCGACATCGGCGAGCCGAGCTCCACCGCCGACGCATTGCCGACGCCGAGGAAACGCAGCGACCAGTCCATCAGGTTCCCCGGTTCCACGCCAGGTCGTAGGCACGGCGCAGGCGGGCGAAGTCTTTCTCGACCTCATCGGTGCTGCGTTCGCCGCGCAGTTTCAGCAGTGAACGCAGCAGGCGCTTGAGGTTGCGCTCGCGCCAGGCGGTGGCCGGAATGCGTTGCACGCCGCGATCGAAATCGATCAGCCAGCCATGCCCGTTGCCATCGAACAGGATGTTGTGCGCATTGAGATCGGCATGATCCAGCCCGGCACGATGAAAACGCGCAATCAGCCGACCGGTTTCTTCCCATGGCGCGCCACGGCCCGCGACCAGCGCACGGTCGGCCAGCGAGCGGACGTCTTCGATGCGTTCCATCAGGATCGCGCAGCGGTAGCGCAGGCCTTCTCGCATGTAGTACGCCGCAATGGGGCGCGGCACCGGCAGCTTGAGTTCGCGCAGGGCGCGCATCAGGCGGAATTCGGCGAAGCTGCGGGTGTGCTGCGAGCCGCGCCACAGGTACCGGTCGTGGCTCAGCTTGGCCACCAGGCCACCACGCAGGTAGTGCCGCAGCACGCTGGGGCCAAACGGTGCGTCGACGAACCAGGCACTGCCGCGACCGCCCTCGCCCACCGGCCGCGCCCGCTCTCCCCAGTGCTGCGGCGAGAACAGACTGGCGTCGGCTTGCCGCAGCCGTTCGCGGTCGAACAGAATGGCACCCATGCCGCGACCATCACGGCAAGGCGTCAGCGCTTCATTGGCGTCGAATGCGACCATTCCTTCGAGTCTAACAACACCATGGCATCACCGTCCTCTTCCCTGTGCCTTTTGCGTTTGTCCGCGCTGGGCGACGTGACCCATGTGGTGCCGCTGGTACGCACCCTGCAGGCGGCGCGGCCGGGCACCCGGATCCACTGGGTGATCGACAAGGTGGGCCTGAAGCTGCTGGACGGGCTGCCCGGGGTGACGTTCCATGCATACGACAAGAAGACCGGGCTGGCGGGCATGAAAGCCCTGCGCGCGGAGCTGCCGGCCGAGCGCTTCGATGCCCTGCTGCAGATGCAGGTGGCGTTCCGGGCCAACGTGCTGTCGGCCTTCATATCCGCCCGCCGCCGGATCGGTTATGACCGCAGCCGCTCCAAGGACCTGCATGGACTGTTCATCAACGAGCGCATCCCGGACCGTCCCGGCATCCACGTACTGGATGCCATCGGCAGCTTCTGCGAGCCCCTGGGCCTGAAGCAGACCGAGGTCAGCTGGGACCTGGCGGTGCCAGCGCAGGCCCATGCCTGGGCGCAGGCGCAGTGGCAGGACGATGGTCGGCCGGTGCTGATGATCTCGCCGTGTTCCAGCCACGAGCGGCGCAACTGGTATGCCGATCGCTACGCTGCGGTGGCCAACCACGCCAGCGCGCGCGGTTGGCGGGTCGTGCTGTGTGGCGGCCGCAGCGAGCTGGAGCGGCGCACCGCCGATACCATCCAGGCGCAGCTGGTGCAGCCGGCGCTGGACCTGGTCGGCAAGGACACGCTGAAGCAGCTGCCGGCCCTGCTGGCCCGCGCGGCGCTGGTGATGACGCCGGATTCCGGGCCGATGCACATCGCCAACGCGATGGGGGTGAAGGTGTTGGGCCTGCACGCGGCAAGCAATCCGCACCGCAGCGGGCCGTATTCGGACCGCCGTTACTGCGTGGACCGCTATGACGACGCGGCGCGCAAGTACCTGGGCAAGCCGGCCAGCGCGCTGAAATGGGGCACCAAGATCGAGTTCGACGACGTGATGGAATTGATCACGGTGGAAGACGGCATCGCCGCGTTCGAACGCTACGCCGCCCGGTAGTGACGGCCGCTGGCCGTCCATCCGGAGGCGCCGGCCGTCAACGTGGAGGCATGACGGCCGGCGGCCGTCACTACCGCCGCGTCAGCCAGCGCGGTAGTCCTTGTACGACTTCTCTTCCACGTAGGCCGAACCCAGCGCCAGGTTGATCGCCTTCTTGATGCGCGCGCGCTCGTCGTTGCGCAGGTAGACGCTGCGCGCCAGCGCGACGAAGGCATCGCCGAAGTCACCGGCCTTGTCCTGCAGGCGGATGTTGTCTTCGATGTCCCACAGCTCTTCGTTGATCGCTTTCAGGTCGGCACGCAGCTGGGCCACGTCTTTGCCGCCGGCCGGATGGGCCATCCAGGTTTTTTCCAACGCGGACAGCTCGGTGCGCACGTTGGCCAGCTTGGCCTCGTCACTGATGCGCTCGGACTTGATCTGCAGGATGGAGATCTTGTCGAGCAGTTCGCCGAAGGCGACGGGGACGAGGATTTCAGCGGTCATGGGAGCACTCTCTGGAAGCAGAGGGGGATGATAACGCGCACGGAGTGGGCGGCTGATAAATGCAGTGCGCTGCGCGCTCCGGGCCAGCCATTCGGCTGTCCGGTTCTGCTCCTGCAGAACCGTCGAACCCCGCGTGGGTTCTTTCCTGCCCGCTCTCGGCCACGCAAAAAGCAAAGGGCCACCCGTTGGGTGGCCCTTTGCTTTTTGTCTGGCGGAGAGGGGGGGATTGCTGGGTGCATCCCTGCACCCAGCCCCTGCGCTGCGCTACGGGGCCAGCCATTCGGCTGTCCGGTTCTGCTCCTGCAGAACCGTCGAACCCCGCGTGGGTTCTTTCCTGCCCGCTCTCGGCCACGCAAAAAGCAAAGGGCCACCCGTTGGGTGGCCCTTTGCTTTTTGTCTGGCGGAGAGGGGGGGATTCGAACCCCCGAGGCGCTATAAACGCCTGCCTGATTTCGAGTCAGGTACATTCAACCGCTCTGCCACCTCTCCGGTTTCCCCGGCGTACCGGGGACGCGCATGATACGAGGAAGCGCGGATATTCACAAGCCATCACCGGCAAGAAAGTGAAACTGCGCTGACTTCGCCGCTTGTCGGATGTCCGCCCCGCCGCGATGATGGCGTTCTCCCTGCTGCATCCCCTTTCCTGCGCGACCCCATGATCGAATTCGGACACCTGACCCATCCCGGCCTGCGCCGTGCGCTGAACGAAGACACCTACTACGGGGACGGTGAGCTGGCACTGTGGCTGGTCGCCGATGGCATGGGCGGTCACGCCTGTGGCGAGGTGGCCAGCGCGCTGGCACGCGAAACCATCGTGCGCGAGATCCGACGCGGCGTGCCACTGGCCCAGGCCATCCGCACCGCGGACGAAGAAATCATCCGTGCCTCGCGCCGCCGCAACGACACCCTGCCGATGGGCACCACCGTGGTGGCGGCCCGCGTGCAGGGCAACCGTTACGAAGTGGCCTGGGTGGGCGACAGCCGGGCCTACCTGTGGCGCGACGGCCAGCTGGCCCAGCTCAGCCAGGACCACAGCGTGGTTCAGGAGATGCTGAGCCAGGGCAACCTGACCCCGGAACAGGCGCGCGCGCATCCGCATCGCAACGTGGTCACCCAGGCACTGGGGGTCACCGACCCGGCGCATCTGAACGTGGCCACCACTGCCGGCGAGCTGCGCCCAGGCATGCAGCTGCTGCTGTGCAGCGATGGGCTCACCGAAGAGCTGGACGACAGCGGGATTTCCCGCACGCTGGCCTTCGATGACACCAGCGCGCAGGAATGCGTGGATTCGCTGGTGGCCGCCGCGCTGGATGGCGGCGGTTCGGACAACATCACCGTGGTGCTGGTGCGCTGCCACTGACGGGGCGGTGCCGACCAAGGTCGGCACTCCCAGGCCGGGGTCAGGCGACGGCGGCTTCTTCCTGCTTCGGGCCATCCCACAGGGCGTGGCCAGCCTTCTTGCGCAGCCGTTCCAGGCGGGCGGCGTGGGCTTCCAGTTCCGATGCGGTGGCCTGCACGCGCGGGCGCGGCAGCAGCTTGGCCGGGTCGAACCCCGCCAGCGCCAGCGCCGCCGCACTGCCCTCTTCGCCCAGGTCGAAACCGAGGTCGTCCTGGCCGGAGGTCAGCGCGATGTACACATCGCCGAGGATCTGCGCATCGAGCAGCGCGCCGTGCAGCTGGCGGTGCGAATTGTCCACGCCCAGCCGCTTGCACAGCGCATCCAGCGAATTGCGCTGGCCGGGGAAGCGCTCGCGCGCCAGCGCCAGCGTATCCACCACGGTGCAGCGGTCGGTGATCTTGCCGAACTGCGGCCCCAGCCTGGACAGTTCGTTGTCCAGGAACCCCAGGTCGAAGGCTGCGTTGTGGATGATCAGCTCGGCGCCGTCGATGAAGGCCAGGAAGGCCTCGGCCACCTGTGCGAACTCCGGCTTGTCGGCGAGGAAATCCAGGGTCAGCCCGGTGACTTCCTGCGCGCCGGGTTCGAAGTCGACGTCCGGCTTGAGGTATTGGTGGTAATGGTTGCCACTGGGCCGGCGCTTGAACAGCTCCACGCAGCCGATTTCAACGACGCGGTTGCCTTTCTGCCAGGCCAGGCCAGTGGTTTCGGTATCCAGGATGATCTGACGCATGGGCTCAGTTTACCGCCATGCCGGTGTCGCGCACCCGGGTGGCGGCTTCGCGCGCCAGCACGTCCACGCGTTCATTGTCCGGGTCGCCGGAATGGCCCTTCACCCAGCGCCAGTCGATCTGGTGGCGCAGGGTCGCTGCGTGCAGGCGCTCCCACAGCTCGCGGTTCTTCACCGGCGAGCCGCCGGCGGTCTTCCAGTTCTTGCGGATCCAGCCGGGCAGCCATTCGGTCAGGCCCTGGCGCACGTACTGCGAATCGGTGAAGAGCACGATCTGGCAGGGTTCGCTCAGCGCTTCCAGGCCGGAGATGGCGGCCATCAGCTCCATCCGGTTATTGGTGGTGTTGGGCTCGCCGCCGCTCAGTTCACGCTCGTGCGCCTTGTAGCGCAGCAGGGCCGCCCAGCCGCCCGGGCCAGGGTTACCGAGGCAGGAGCCGTCGGTGTGTACTTCAATGGTTTTCATGCGTTTCCAGAATCGATCGGGTCATGCCGGGGGTGGCCATCGGCCCCTGCCAGCGTACCTTCAGGGGCGTCGGCCCCGGCAAGGCAAAGGTGCGTTTTTCGGCGCTGAACAGACACGCCGCGCGCAGCGGCGTCATTGTGCCGCCGCCACCGCCGGACGGCCACAGCGGGCCGATGTAACGGGTGGGCCCGCATTCCAGGCCGACCCGCTCCAGCAGCTGGCGAAGGCGCTGCGGGGTGCGCACCACCATGCCATGCCGCCGCCATAGGGTGCGGTAGGGGCTGAACGGATTGAGGATGCTCAGGAACAGCTT
The DNA here is from genome assembly GCF_002836635.1 of Stenotrophomonas sp. Bg11-02. Taxonomy (NCBI): domain Bacteria; kingdom Pseudomonadati; phylum Pseudomonadota; class Gammaproteobacteria; order Lysobacterales; family Lysobacteraceae; genus Stenotrophomonas; species Stenotrophomonas sp. Bg11-02. The sequence continues at coordinate 59,004 of NZ_PJAY01000049.1, read as the reverse complement.
GCCACCGGGCATCAGCACGCGATCACACTCGGCCAGCAGCAGCGCGGCATCGGCGGCGGTCACGTGCTGCAGCACGATGGCCTGGACGCTTTCATTGGGCAGCGGCAACGGCAACGCACAGCGGGCCTCACCGGCATACCCGGTGCCGTCCCGGTACAGCCGCAGGCCACGCCCGCTCAAGGCCGCGCCCTGCAGCCAGCGCGGGCTGGGGCTGATCCACAACCACGGCTGCGCGGGCAGGCTGGCCAGCTGCGGCAGCAGCAGCTGCTGCTCCAGCTGATACAGCAGCTGCGCCGGTTCGCTGTCGAACCACGTTTCGGGTGTCGCTTGACGGAGGCTCTGCAGCGCGGGCATGGTCCGATTCTATGCGACTCACTGCCCTGCCCGCATTGGCGGACAATTACATCTGGTGCCTGGCCGGCGACGACGGCGCGGCCGTGGTCATCGATCCCGGCGATGCCGCGCCCGTGCTGGCCGCCGTCGAGGCAGGACTTCGCCCACAGGCGATCCTGCTCACCCATCACCACGATGACCACATCGGCGGCGTGAGCGCGCTGCAGGCCCGTTTTCCAGGCATCAGGGTGATCGCGCCACATGAGCCGCGCATTCCGATGGCCACCGAGCGCGTATCCGATGGTGAACACGTTCAGGCAGTAGGGCGGAGGTTCCACGTAGTATCCGTGCCCGGGCACACCCTCAGCCATGTCGCGTTTCACACTGATGAACACCTTTTCAGTGGAGATGCATTGTTCAGCCTGGGCTGTGGGCGCCTGTTCGAAGGTACGCCATCCCAGCTGCTCGCCACCATGCGCAGCCTGGCGTCCCTGCCGGGCCAGCTGCTTGTCTGCTGTGCCCACGAATACACCGTGTCAAATGCCGTCTTCGCGCGGCATGTCGACCCCGCCAACGCTGCCCTGAGGCAGCGCCATGAGGAGGCACTGGCCATGCGCCGCGATGACCGCTCCACCCTGCCCGTGCTGTTGGCAGACGAATTACAAAGCAATCCGTTCCTGCGCACCCACACCGCGCCCATCCGTGCGGCGGTGTCGGCTTATCTGGGGCGGGAAATCACCGACGATGTCGACGTGATGGCCGGACTTCGGCACTGGAAAGACGGCTTTCGCGCATGAGGCGCCGAAGTCCATCGCTCGCCCTGGGGATCATGCTGGGGCTTGCCGGAACCGCCAACGCGCAGTCGCTGGGCGCAGGCCTGACCCAGAATCTCGCCGGTGCCGCGTCACTGCCACTGGACGCGGCAACCCTGCCGGCCCCCAGCGTGCGCAATGGACAGGACATCTTCGCCAGCTTCCGCGAAGGCCTGGCTGAACCCACCTGCGATGCCGAGGCCACCAGTCCGCGCTGGCAGAAGCAGTTCGCCCACGCGCCTGCCCGGCTGGCCAACCAGAACGACGATGCACTGGTGCTGTTCGGCTATGTGGTGGAAGAGCTGCGCAAGGCCAGCCTGCCTACCGAGTTCGCCCTGATTCCTTTCGTGGAAAGCGGCTACCGCCCCAGCGCGCGCAGCGCGGCCGGCCCAGCCGGCCTGTGGCAGTTCATCGCCACCACGGCGCGCAATCACCGCGTACCCATGAGCGAAGGCTATGACGGACGTCTGTCGGCGGTGGATTCCACCCAAGCGGCGGTGCGTTACCTGAAGACCCTGCATGGCATGTTCGGCGGCGACTGGCGCTTGGCCACCATGGCCTACAACGCCGGCGAGTACCGGGTGCTGCAGGGCCTGCGCAAGGCCGGGATGAATGCCACCAACGCGGTGCCGGCCGAGCTGCCCGGCCTGTCGCCGATCACCCACGCCTATGTTGAAAAGCTGCATGCCCTGGCCTGCGTGCTGGAAAACGCCGAAGAGCAGCCCTCGGTGATGGCCTCGCTGGACCGCACCGTGCCGGTGCTGAAGAGCCACACCCTTCCCGCTGGCACCAGCGTGCAGCAGTGGGCCGCCCAGCGTTCGCTGGACCCGGCGCGGATTGCCCGCCTGAATCCGGCCGCCAGTGGCCGTGCCCGCCCGCAGAACGCCCCCGTCCGCCTGTTGGCACCGGTCAATACGCCGGCCGTGGATGCCTCGGCGATGGTGGCCAGCGTGGATGAGGCTGCGACGCCGGCCGTCGCCGTTGCGTCGGCACAGCCGGCACCGGCGGCCGCACGCAGCGTGGCCAGCGCGGCAGATCGTCCGCGCAACCGTCGCCACACGGTGCGCAATGGCGAATCGCCGTGGACCATCGCCCGCCGTTACGGCATGCCGGTGAAGGCCCTGCTCAGCCTCAATGGACTCACCGGCAAGGCCGTGCTGAAGCCGGGTGCCGTGCTGCGCATCGAAGACTGACCGGACATCAGTTCGATCGGACAACAAAAAGCCCGGCAGTGCCGGGCTTTTTGTCTGCCGCCGCTGCCAACCCTTACAGGTTGGCTTCGGTGGTCTGTACGACGAAGCGCTTGCGGGTGGACTTGACGAAGGCGTCGGCCGCGGCCATGCCATCGATCTGGCTCAGCTGCTGCTTGAGCTGCTGGCGCTGTTCGGCGGTGACTTCCTTGACGTCGCCCGGGGTGACCTTGGTCACCGCGAACACCACCGCACGCCCCTGCACATCGACCTTGCCGTAGCTCGGCTTGCCTTCGGCCGGCAGCGACGCACTGAATACCGCACGGTTGATCTCGGCGGTCGGCACCGGCTGGGTGCGCGGCAGGCCCCGCATCGGGCTGACCTGCAGCTTCTCGCTTTCCGCCAGCGCCTGCAGCGTCTGGCCGCCCTTCAGCTTGGCCAGCAGCGCATCAGCGGCCTTCTCGGCAGCCTGGCGGGTGCGGTCGGCATGCACGGCAGCGATGACCTGCTCACGTGCCTTGTCCAGCGGGATGGCCTGCTCCGGCGTATGTTCGGCAACGCGGATCACCACGCTGTGGTTGCCCGCTTCGTCCAGCGCGATCGGATCGCTCGCGGTGCCATCCTGCACCAGGATGTCGGAGAACGCAGCGCGCAGCACGGCCGGGTTGGCCGCGATGCCGGTGGCATCCTGGCGGGTGAACGGACCGACGGTCTGCAGCGGCAGGTTCACCGCCTTGGCGGCAGCGGCCAGATCGCTCGGGCTCTTGTTGGTCGCATCGACCACGCGGCCGGCCAGTTCGGTGTAACCGCGCTCGGCATCTGCCTTGGTCTGCTCGGCCATCAGCTGGTCGCGCACTTCTTCGAAGGAACGCCCTTCACCGCCGCGCACTTCGCGCACCTGGATCACGTGATAGCCGAAATCGGTCTTGACCGGGCCGATGATGTCGCCGGCCTTGGCCGCGAACACCGCATCTTCGAACGGCTTGACCATCGCACCGCGATCCACCCAGCCCAGGTCGCCACCCTGCTCCTTGGAGCCGGTGTCATCGGAGTTGGCCTTGGCCAGTGCGGCAAAATCGGCGCCTGCGGCCTTGGCTTCGGCGGCCAGCTTGGCCGCCTTGGCTTCGGCGCCGTCACCGGTGCTGATCAGGATGTGCGAGGCCAGGCGCTGCTCCGGCGTGGCGAAGCGCGCCTTCTCTTCCTCGTAGCGCTTGCGCAGGCTGGCTTCGTCCGGGGCGGCTGGCGCCGGCAGCGTGGCACCGTTGATTTCCACGTATTCCAGCTTGACCGACTCGGCCTGGCGGAAGTCCTTGGCGTGGGTGTCGTACCACTGCTTGATCTGCGCATCGGTGACCGGGGCGGTGTCAGCCGGCTGCTCGGGCAGCATGGCGATCTCGACGTCGCGGGTTTCGCCCAGCAGCTTGAGCAGGCGCTCGGTTTCGGCTTCGGTGACGAAGCCGGAGTTCTGCAGCGCGCTGGGGATGACCGACTGCTGCAGGCTGGTGCGGACCAGCTCGGCGAACATGTCCGGCGTGCGCGGCGGGTTGCCGCTGGCCAGCGCGATGCGGTACTGGTCGCCGTTGAACTTGCCGTCCGGGCCAAGGAAGGCCGGGATGGCAGCGATGTATTCGCGCACGGCCTCATCGCCGATCACCACGCCGGACTGTTCCCCGGCCAGGCGCACGACCTGTTCGTCGATCAGCTGGTCGAGCACGGCGAGCTTGTTCTCGGTGCTTTCGAAGGCGCGCGGATCGAAGTCCTCGCCCTGCTGCTGGCGTACGCGGGCGCGCTCCTGCTCGAAGCGCTCGCGGAATTCCTGCGAGGTGATTTCGTGGTGCTTCCATAGCAGGCGGGCCGGCCACCAGGACGGAGCCGAGGACCACCAGGAAGGCGGTGCCGATACTTTGGCCACGTTCTGCGCACCGACGCCACCGAGGTAGCTGCTATCGATGACGAACAGGAACGGGATCATCAGCAGCCCCAGGATCACAGTGACGATCCAGCCCGAGGTCTTGTCGCGAAGTTTCTGCAGCATGGGAAAAATCATGGCCTGAGTGGCGAGCCGCGCAGTGTAACCCGCTTCATGCGCAGGCTCCAAAGCACCGGCTGCAAGGGGCGGCGCGGGCCCGGATCCGGGGCATAAAAAAAGCCCCTGGTTTTCACCAGGGGCTCTTCAATCGTGGCGGAGCGGACGGGACTCGAACCCGCGACCTCCGGCGTGACAGGCCAGCATTCTAACCAGCTGAACTACCGCTCCGCGTTGAAACTTTGCAGGCGCTCATTCTATCCGAAGATGGTCTGATTGCCCAGCCTCATGAACACTTTTTTTAGAAGTTTTTCACGAGGTGTTACCAAATCTGCAGTGGCGGAGCGGACGGGACTCGAACCCGCGACCTCCGGCGTGACAGGCCAGCATTCTAACCAGCTGAACTACCGCTCCGTGCTGCAAAACTTTTTGCCTTCCACGCCGCCGAAGCGGTGGAGAAAACAAAGCCCCCAGGATGAACCCGGAGGCCTCGTTGAAAATGGCGGAGCGGACGGGACTCGAACCCGCGACCTCCGGCGTGACAGGCCAGCATTCTAACCAGCTGAACTACCGCTCCACATTTCAAACTTTACCGCGGTGCTGTGGTGGGTGCTGAGGGTTTCGAACCCCCGACCCTCTCCGTGTAAAGGAGACGCTCTACCGCTGAGCTAAGCACCCCAGCGAGCCGCTTAGTTTACAGCATCCTTCAGGGCCTTACCAGCCTTGAACGACGGATTCTTCGAAGCAGCGATCGCGATGGTGTCGCCGGTCTTCGGGTTGCGGCCGGTGCGGGCAGCGCGGTCACGGACCTGGAAGGTGCCAAAGCCGACCAGCGTCACAGCATCACCGCTCTTCAGTGCCTTGGTGACGGCAGCAACGACGGCATCGACAGCGCGAGCGGACTCTGCCTTGGTCAGGTCAGCGGTCTCGGCAACGGCGTCGATCAATTCGGTCTTGTTCATTCTCTACAGCTCCTTATTGCGGGGGACCCGCGGATTAGCCAGGGAAGCCATCGTTGCGTGCAGCACGCACGAGGGCAAATCGGTTCGGTTCGGCGAATTGGATGCAGCTGATTCGCGAGTGCTGCTTTTATACCAGTGGCCCCACACCCGCGCAAGCCGAAAACCCAGCAATGACGCGGGTTTCGGCCGTTTGCGGTGCGCGGTTCAGTGCTTGACGCGCGTGGCGGAAGGTGTCTTGGTCTTGCTGCGAACAGTGACGCGCTGCGCAGTCTTACGCGTCTTCTTCGGCGTCAGGGGACGCTCCAGTGCCAGGTCGAGTACCTGCTCGATGTACTTCACCGGAATGATGTCGATATCACGGGTGACATTGGCGGGGATGTCGGCAAGATCCTTGCGGTTCTCCTCCGGGATGATCACCGTGCGGATGCCGCCACGCAGTGCCGCCAGCAGCTTCTCCTTCAAGCCACCAATGGCCGTCACGCGGCCGCGCAGCGTGATCTCGCCGGTCATCGCCACGTCGGCGCGCACCGGCACCTTGGTCAGGATGGACACCAGCGAGGTCACCATCGCCGCGCCGGCGCTGGGGCCGTCCTTGGGCGTGGCACCATCGGGCACGTGCACGTGCACGTCCTGCTTCTGCAGGAACGCGGCATCGATGCCGAACTGCACCGCGCGCGAGCGCACCACCGACAGCGCTGCCGAGGCGGACTCCTTCATCACGTTGCCCAGCTGGCCGGTAAGGATCAGCTGGCCCTTGCCCGGCACCAGCGTGGATTCGATCTGCAGCAGGTCGCCGCCGACTTCGGTCCATGCCAGGCCCGTCACCAGGCCGATCTCGTTCTCTTCTTCGGCGCGGCCGAAGTCGAAGCGACGAACGCCCAGGTACTTGTCCACGTTGCTGCCGTCCACCGTCACCAGCGCGCCCTTCTTCGCCTTCCTGCCCTTGACCGCCTTCGGCTTGGGCAGGCCGGCCGGACCGGCCAGTGCGATCTCCTTGACCACCTTGCGGCAGATCTTGGCGATTTCGCGCTCGAGGCTGCGCACGCCGGATTCGCGCGTGTAGTAGCGCACGATGTCCTGGATGGCGGCGCCGTCGATTTCCAGCTCTTCCGGCTTCAGGCCGGCCGCCTTGATCTGCTTGGGCACCAGGTAGCGCATGGCGATGTTGAGCTTCTCATCCTCGGTGTAGCCGGGGATGCGGATCACTTCCATGCGGTCCAGCAGCGGGCCGGGAATATTCAGCGAATTGGACGTGGCCACGAACATCACTTCGGACAGGTCCAGGTCCACTTCCAGGTAGTGGTCGTTGAAGGAGTTGTTCTGCTCCGGATCCAGCACTTCCAGCAGCGCCGAGGACGGATCGCCGCGGAAGTCCATCGACATCTTGTCGATCTCATCGAGCAGGAACAGCGCGTTCTTGCTGCCCACCTTGTTGAGGTTCTGCACGATGCGGCCCGGCATCGAACCGACGTAGGTGCGACGGTGGCCGCGGATCTCGGCCTCGTCGCGCACGCCACCCAGGCTCATGCGCACGAACTTGCGGTTGGTCGCCTTGGCGATGGACTGGCCCAGCGAGGTCTTGCCCACGCCCGGCGGCCCGACCAGGCACAGGATCGGGCCCTTCATCTGCTTCACGCGCGACTGCACCGCCAGGTATTCCAGAATGCGGTCCTTGACCTTCTCCAGGCCGTAGTGGTCGGCGTCCAGGGTGTCCTGGGCGACCTTCAGGTCCTTGCGCACCTTGGTGCGCTTCTTCCACGGCACGCCCAGGATCCAGTCCAGGTAGTTGCGCACCACGGCCGCTTCGGCGGACATCGGCGACATCTGCTTGAGCTTGGTCAGTTCGGCCTTGGCCTTGGTTTCCACCGGCTTGGGCATGCCCGCTTCGGCGATCTTGCGGGCCAGCTCTTCCAGCTCGCCCGGGGCATCGTCCAGGTCACCCAGTTCTTTCTGGATGGCCTTCATCTGTTCGTTGAGGTAGTACTCGCGCTGGCTCTTTTCCATCTGCGACTTGACGCGGCCGCGGATGCGCTTTTCCATCTGCTGCACGTCGATTTCGCCATCGACCAGGCCCACCAGCATCTCCAGGCGCTCGCCCACCGGCAGCACTTCCAGCAGGCGCTGCTTGTCGGCCAGGCGCACGCTGATGTGCGCGGCGATGGTGTCGGCCAGGCGCGCGGGTTCTTCGATGCCGGCCAGGGTCTGCAGCAGCTCCGGCGGCAGCTTGCGGTTGGTCTTGACGTACTGCTCGAACAGCGACATCAGCGAACGGGCGATCGCTTCGATCTCACGCGCTTCGCGGCCGTCTTCGGCCTGGATCTCCACAGCGGTGCCCTGCAGCGCGCCATCGCGCTCGCCGACCTGGCTGACCTGTACGCGCGACAGGCCTTCCACCAGCACCTTGATGGTGCCGTCAGGCAGCTTCAGCAGCTGCAGCACCTGGGCGAGGGTACCGACGTGGTACAGGTCGGCTTCCTGCGGATCGTCGGTCTCGGCCGACTTCTGCGCCAGCAGCAGGATGCGCTTGTCCGCTTCCATCGCCTTTTCCAGCGCATGCATGGACTTGTCACGGCCGACGAACAGCGGGATGACCATGTGCGGGAACACCACCACGTCACGCAGCGGCAGTACCGGCAGGTCGAGAGTCTCAGTTGGGGAACGGGCCATGGGGGCTCCAGGAAGGGGGGATACGCCTCTCCGGCTCCAGCGGGGCCAGAGACAAAAAAGCCGATGGCCCCGTTATGGGGCCATCGGCGCAAGGATGCAAGACACTCCTAAAAAATACTTTCAAATCAATCGATTGAAAGAATCATTCGGCGCCAGCGGCCTTCTGTTCAGGTGCTGGAGGGGTCTGGTAGATCAGGTACGGTTCGGACTTGTGCTCGATGACCGATTCGTCCACCACCACCTTGCTGACGTTCTCCTGTGAGGGGAGCTCGTACATGGTGTCCAGCAGCACCGATTCCACGATCGTGCGCAGGCCACGGGCGCCGGTCTTGCGCTTGAGCGCCTTGCGGGCAATGGCGGCCAGCGCGTCGGGACGGAACTCCAGCTCGACGTTTTCCATCTCGAACAGCTTCTTGAACTGCTTGGTGATGGCGTTCTTCGGCTCGGTCAGGATGGTGATCAGCGCCGCTTCGTCCAGCTCTTCCAGGGTCGCGACCACCGGCAGGCGGCCAACGAACTCGGGAATCAGGCCGAACTTGATCAGGTCTTCCGGTTCCACTTCCGCCAGCAGCTTGCCGATTTCCTGCTTGCGCTCGGACGACTTCACCTTCGCACCGAACCCGATGCCGCCCGATTCGGTGGAACGCTGCTGGATCACCTTGTCCAGGCCGGCAAACGCGCCGCCACAGATGAACAGGATGTTCTTGGTGTCCACCTGCAGGAATTCCTGCTGCGGATGCTTGCGCCCACCCTGCGGCGGGACGCTGGCCACGGTGCCTTCGATCAGCTTCAACAGGGCCTGCTGCACGCCTTCGCCGGACACATCGCGGGTGATCGACGGGTTCTCGCTCTTACGCGAGATCTTGTCGATTTCATCGATGTAGACGATGCCCTGCTGTGCCTTCTCGACGTCGTAGTCGCACTTCTGCAGCAGCTTCTGGATGATGTTCTCCACGTCCTCGCCCACGTAACCGGCTTCGGTCAGCGTGGTGGCGTCGGCCATGGTGAACGGCACGTTGAGCAGGCGGGCCAGGGTTTCGGCCAGCAGCGTCTTGCCCGAACCGGTCGGGCCGACCAGCAGGATGTTCGACTTGGCCAGTTCGACCTCGTCGTTCTTCTGCCGGCTCTCGATGCGCTTGTAATGGTTGTAGACAGCCACGGCGAGCGTGCGCTTGGCGCGCTTCTGGCCGATCACGTACTGGTCCAGGACTTCGAGGATTTCGCGCGGCTTGGGCAGCGAACTGCGGGCCGACTGCGCTTTTTCCTCGAGCTCTTCACGGATGATGTCGTTGCACAGCTCCACGCATTCATCGCAGATGAACACGCTTGGACCGGCAATGAGCTTGCGCACCTCGTGCTGGCTCTTGCCGCAGAAGGAGCAGTAAAGGATCTTGCCGCTGTCCGTGGAACGACCTTGTCGGTCTTCGCTCATGCTTCGCTTACCTGGTTACCCCACCCGTTCGACGGGGGTTCAATTCGAGAATAACACAGGGCCGAGAGGGCACCAGCCCTGCCCGACCCTGCTTGTCCAGTCGGAAAACCGACCGTTTTGCTGTCATCAACCCGCCTGGATCGACTCTTCCGGGCGACGCTCAAGGACCTGATCGACCAGCCCGTAGGCCTGTGCTTCCACGGCACTCTTGAAGTTGTCGCGCTCGGTGTCGCGGGCGATCGTTTCCAGCGACTGGCCGGTGTGCTTGGCCAGGATCTCATTCAGACGCGCGCGCAAGGTGAGGATCTCGCGGGCGTGGATGTCGATATCGGTCGCCTGGCCCTGGAAGCCGCCCAGCGGCTGGTGGATCATCACGCGCGAGTTCGGCAGCGCATACCGCTTGCCGGCTGCGCCCGACGCCAGCAGCAGGGCGCCCATCGAGGCGGCCTGGCCGACGCAGATGGTGGCCACGTCCGGCTTGATGTACTGCATGGTGTCGTAGATCGCCATGCCGGCGGTGACCACGCCACCGGGCGAGTTGATGTAGATGCTGATGTCCTTTTCCGGGTTTTCCGCTTCCAGGAACAGCAGCTGCGCCACCACCACGTTGGCCATGTGATCGTCGATCGGGCCCACGAGGAAGATCAGGCGCTCCTTCAACAGGCGCGAATAGATGTCATAGGCGCGCTCGCCGCGGGCGGTCTGCTCGACCACCATCGGAACCAGATTGAGGGCTTTGGTTCGGTTGTCCATATCGTGAGGCACCTGTATTGGGAGGAACTCCCCACGCCTTGCGGCGCGGGGTCTGGCGTTGGCAGGACTCAGCCGCGGATCGCGTCCTGGAAGGACAGCGTTTCCTCGGTATGCTGGGCGCGCTCGGCGATCCAGTCGATCACCTGCTCTTCCATCACGCGGTTCTGCAGACCCGACATGAGCTGGGGGTCGTTGCGGTACATCTCAATGACCTGGTCCGGCTCTTCGTAGGTCGAAGCGATCAGGCGCATGGTTTCATTCAGGCGCTTCGGCTCCAGCTTCAGGTCGTTGATGCGGGCCACTTCGCCGACCAGCAGGCCGACCAGCACGCGCTTGGCAGCGGCATCCTTGAAGCCCTCATGGGCGTCGGCCGGCACCTGGCCCGGATCACGGCCACTGCGACGAAGCTGTTCGATCTGCTGGGCAAGCATCGCACGGGCTTCGTTCTCCACCAGGCGCGGCGGCAGCTCGACCGAGCTGTAAGCGGCAATCAGCTGCTCGCCGACTTCGCGACGCAGGCGGTTCATCAGGGCGCCCTTAAGCTCGCGCTCCAGGTTGGCGCGGATGTCCTTGCGGAACTGCTCCACGTCACCCGCCTTGACGCCGAAGCTCTTGATGAAGGCGTCGTCCACTTCCGGCAGCGACTCTTCGGACACTTCGGTGACCTTGACGGTGACCTGCACGGTCTTGCCAGCCAGCGCTTCAACGCGCCAATCGGCCGGGAACTCGACGTCCAGGGTCTTCTCTTCACCCTTGGCCAGGCCGACCAGGCCCTTTTCAATGGTTTCGAACATCATGTTCTGGCCGATGACGATCGTACCCTTCTCGGTACCTTCGGCCGGCAGGCGCTCATCGCCAGCCTGGGAGAAGGTTTCCAGCGCGACCAGGTCGCCTTCCTTCGCGCCACGGCTGACCGGGGCCCAGGTGCGGCGCTGCTGGCGCAGGTTTTCGATCATCTGGTCGATGTCGGCATCGCCGATTTCAGCCACGTGGCGGACCACGTTCAGCTTGGAGACGTCGATCTCGCCGAACTCCGGCACCAGCTCGACGGTAGCCACGAACGACAGTTCGCCCTGCTCGCCCTTGTCGATGCGCGGGCTGCCGACCACGCGCAGGGCGTGTTCGCGGATGGCCGCGTCGAAGGTTTCGCGCAGCAGGCCGTCGACGGCTTCGCCACGGACCTGCGCACCGAAGCGCTGCTCGATCACCTTGGCCGGCACCTTGCCCGGGCGGAAGCCCTTGATGCGCGTGGTGCGGGCGATTTCGCCCAGACGCCCACTGATATGGGTGTTGAGGCGATCTTCCGGCAGCGAGAAGCTCAGGCGGCGTTCCAGGTTGCCGGTGGATTCGATCGAAGCTTGCATGTTGACTCCTGCCACCGGCGGCCCTGCTGGCCCCCGGTTCGATGTGATGGACGAAACGGTTGTTCGGACGCGGCGGCGTTGACACGCATGCCCGCCGCAGCCCTTTAGTTTGGACGATAACGGGCGGCACTGCCAGCGGGGGTCGGTCAGGCGGGCGCGCGCGTGAAAAACGCGGCTGGCAGGGGTGGCCGGACCATGGTGCGAAAGGGGGGACTCGAACCCCCACGCCGGTTAAGGCACTGGAACCTAAATCCAGGGCGTCTACCAATTCCGCCACTTTCGCTGGTCTAGCCCGGTATTGTCGCAGGCGCGGGGCGGTCTTGGGTAGGGCGGGCACGATGCACCCGGCCAGCATGGCCTAGAATGCCCCCAAAGTCCGGCGCGCCACATCCTCCACAACGCCAGCCTGAACCCGCCCGCCGAGGAGGCGAGCACCGCATGCAGCAGTCCGCCGCCGCCCCGCTGGGCGCAGACATCATCCAGGACATCGCCGAAATCGGCGCCATCGCGGCGGTGCCGCGGATCCTGGAAACCGTGGCCCACATCACCGGCTCGCGCTTTGCCGCCGTGGCCCGGGTTACTGACAGCCATTGGGTCGCCTGCGCTACTTACGACACGCTCGGCTTCGGTTTGGGCGTGGGTGGACAGCTGGTCCTGGAAAGCACCATCTGCAACGAGATCCGCCAGGCGCCACAGCCGGTGATTTTCGGGCATGCGAGCGAGCATCCGCACTACGCCAGCCACCACACCCCGCGCCTGTACGGGTTGGAAAGCTACGTGTCGGTGCCGATCTTCCGGCCCGACGGCAGCTTCTTCGGCACCCTGTGCGCGATCGATTCGGCACCGGCCAGGTTCGACGAAGCGCAGGTGGTGCGTTCGCTGGAATTGTTCGCCGAACTCATCGGCAACTACCTGCACACCGAACAGCGGCTGCAGCAGGCGGTCGCCGACGTGTCGGCCGCCAACGACACCGCCGTGCTGCGCGACCAGTTCATCGCGGTGCTGGGCCACGACCTGCGCAGCCCCCTGCAGGCGGCCAGCATGGCCACGGAAATGCTTGAGCTGGAACCGCACACCGAACGTGGCGGCATGCTGCTGACGCGGGTGCGCGACAGCATCACCCGCATCGATGGCCTGGTGGAGGACGTACTGGATTTCGCCCGCGGGCGGCTTGGCGGCGGCATCCCGGTGGCGCTCACCTACGATGCCAACGTGGCCGCGCAACTGATGCAGGTGGTGCACGAAGTGGCCGGCGCGACCGGGCGCAATGACATCATCGCGACCATCGCGGTGGATGCGCCGTTGCTGTGTGATGCCAACCGCCTGTCGCAGCTGCTTGCCAATCTGCTGACCAACGCGGCGGTGCACGGCGCGGCGGACCAACCGATCACGCTGGATATCCAAACCGACGCCAATGGATTGGTGCTGCAGGTCCACAACGGCGGCGTGATCGCGCCGGACAAGCTGGGCAAGCTGTTCACCCCGTTCTCCCGCGAGGCCGGTGACCAACCGCGTCCCGGGCTGGGACTGGGGCTGTATATCGCCGCGGAAATCGCCAAAGCACACAACGGCACGCTGTCGGTGGAATCCGATGCGGCGCGGGGGACGCGCTTCGTGTTCGCCATGCCCGCCATTCCGCTCGCGCTGGCAGGCTGAGCTCCATAACGCAGGCAAGAAAAAAGCCACCAGGGTGACCTGGTGGCTTCTGTCTGGTGGGCCGTCAAGGATTCGAACCTTGGACCTATTGATTAAGAGTCAACTGCTCTACCAACTGAGCTAACGGCCCGAAAATCGGGAGGCGAATTATGACGTGGTCGCGATGCGTCGTGCAAGCTTTTTTTTCGCGCGTGATGCCATGGGCACCATGCGGGCAAGAAAAAAGCCACCAAGCATGTGCTTGGTGGCTTCTGTCTGGTGGGCCGTCAAGGATTCGAACCTTGGACCTATTGATTAAGAGTCAACTGCTCTACCAACTGAGCTAACGGCCCGAAAAACTAGACGAATACTTTAAGCTGCATCGCGTCTTTCTGCAACGGCTGATCTGCTTTCGGCTGACCTGCCTTGAATCAGTGGGGTGGCTGAGGGGATTCGAACCCCCGACCACCGGAATCACAATCCGGTACTCTAACCGACTGAGCTACAGCCACCACTGAAACATCGGATCCAGCGGCGGCAACTGCGTGCCTCTGGAACCTTGATTTCTGCCCTGCACCGCGCCGAAAAGCGACGAATGCCGAAGCAAGTCCGCTATTTTTACGGAGTCGCTCCAGAATTGCAAGCGGTTCTTCACACATGCGGCGCCGCCTGATCAACGGGCTGCAGCTCCGCCCTGCTCCCGCGCGCAGTGGCGGTAGATCCGGGATCAGAAAAAAAGGGAATTCGGCGCGCCGAAAGCGGCGGTGCTGGAACGTTTGCGGCGATCACCGTGCGTTGATTCCAATGGCGCGCCCGACAGGAATCGAACCTGTAACCGCCGGCTTAGAAGGCCGGTGCTCTATCCAGTTGAGCTACGGGCGCCCGAACCGGTGGACCAACCCGCTCCAACAGGGCGATGGTTGGTCGGGGTAGAGGGATTCGAACCCCCGACATCCTGCTCCCAAAGCAGGCGCGCTACCAGACTGCGCTATACCCCGGCGATGCTTGCTGCCAGGGCGGGGCCCTTGAGCAGACGGGAATTGTGAACACCCGGCCCCGGTTCTGTCAAACCTGCGCGGGGGTGTGTGGGAGCGAGCAAGCTTGACCGCTACGGGGTGCGTTATGCTGGCCGTTGACGGCCGGATGGCCTCCCCTACCCCCCTTTCGCACGGAGATCGCACATGCGCAGCGGCAACCCGGCTCTTTCCGAATCCACCTTCCTTGATCTTGGCAGCGGCACCGTTTCGGCCCGCGGCGACCAGCTGATGACCCTCAACGGCACCGTCAACAAGACCGGCCTGCTGTTGCTGCTGACCGTGCTGACCGCGTCGTTCTCGTGGAGCCAGGCACTGGTGACCGGCGGCGAGACGGCCGGCACGCTTTCCTCGGCCGGCATGGGCTACCTGATCGGCGGTGCGCTGGGCGGCTTCGTGCTGGCGCTCATCACCGTGTTCAAGAAGACCTGGTCGCCGGTCACCGCGCCGATGTACGCACTGGTGGAAGGCCTGTTCCTGGGCGCGATCTCGGCGATGTTCGAACAGCGCTTCCCGGGCATCGTGTTCCAGGCCGTGCTGGCGACCTTCGGCACGCTGGTGGCGCTGCTGGTGGCGTACCGCAGCGGGCTGATCAAGGCCACCGAGAACTTCAAGCTGGGGGTGGTCGCGGCCACTGGCGGCATCGCGCTGCTGTACCTGGCGTCGATCGTGCTGGGCATGTTCGGCATCAACGTGCCGGTGATCCATGAAGCCAGCGGCCTGGGCATCGCCTTCAGCGTGTTCGTGGTGATCGTGGCGGCACTGAACCTGGTGCTGGATTTCGATTTCATCGAAAGCGGCGTGGAACAGGGCGCACCGAAGTTCATGGAATGGTACGGCGCGTTCGGGCTGATGGTGACCCTGGTGTGGCTGTACGTGGAATTCCTGCGCCTGCTGTCGAAGATCCAGCAGCGCTGAGCCATGCCCGGCGGTTTTCGCTGTTGCGTGCCTGATCATTGCTACGCCGAGCATGGCTCGGCGCTACCGCATGACATCGCGCGCGGATCCGGTGCCCCGGGCGTGGCGCAGTCTTACCGCGGTCAACGACGACTGCAGGGCGGCGTAGTGCGCCTGCAGGTGATCGACCAGCGCGCGCACTTTGGGTGCCAGCGCGCGGGCGTGCGGGTACAGCGCGTAATAGCGTCGCTGGCCGGCGTTCCAGTCCGGCAGCACGCGGATCAGGCGTCCCGCGCGCAGATCGTCCTGCACGGTGAGTGCGGTGAACAGGGTGATGCCCATGCCGGCCAGCGCGGCGGCATGAAGCGCCGGCGTCGCATCAACCGCCAGCCGCTGGCCGGCCTCGACGTCAAGCGATGCGCCACGCGGACCCTGCAGGTGCCATGGCACCCGCGCGCTGGTTGGACTGAAGGCCAGCAGCGCGTGCTGCGCCAGCTCACTACCGTGGCGCGGCAGGCCATGCCGGGCCAGGTAGGACGGTGCGGCCACCAGGATGCGGTAGCAACAGGCCAGTTCACGCGCCACCATCTGGCTGTCCGGCAGTTCATGGGCAATGCGCAGCACCAGGTCGAAGCCGCCGCCTACCACGTCCACCAGCTGGTCGTCCGCGCACAGGTCCAGCGAGATCTGCGGATGGCGCGACAGGAATGGGGGCAGCCAGTGGGGAAGTTCCTGGCTGGCGACCACCTGCGGCACACTGATGCGGATGCGACCACTCGGCTGCGCCTGTGCAGCGCGGGCGCGGTTGTCGGCCAGTTCCAGCCGGTCCAGCAGTTCCGCCGCTTCGGCGTAGTACTGGCGGCCGGCCTCGGTCAACGCGAACCGGCGGCTGTTGCGATCCAGCAGCCGCACGTCCAGATGATCTTCCAGCTGCCGCAGTTGCCGCGACATCGCCGAGTGCGTGGTGCCCATGCGCTCGGCGGCGGCGGTGAAACTGCCTGCTTCGACGATGGCACGCAGCGCTCGCAGGGAAGCGAAATGGTCCATCCAGGGCACGCTCCGGCCGGCACCCGCGTGCTGCGGGCGCGGCCAGCTTATCAGCGTGCGGCAGCGCCGGCGTTGTCGACCAGGCCGATGATCGCCTCGGTGGTCATGACATCGCCATAGGTGTCTTCCAGCGTGGCCAGGCTGGCCGCGTGCAGGGTCTTGTGGTCGATGGTCGCACCGGTGGCCAGCTCCAGGTCACGGGTGGCGGTGGCGTCGGAGGCCACGATCACACGATAACCGCGCGGGGCGGCGGCGGCGTCGCGGGCAGCGCCGGACACGCAGGCATGGGTCATCAGCCCGGTCACGATCAGCGTGTCGATGCCGGCGTCCTTCAAGGTCCTGTCCATCACCGCAGCCGAGGCGCCGGCGAAGACGCTCACGTTGTCCTTCTGCACCACGCTGTCCCCCGCCCGCGGCTGCATGTCCGGGTGGAACTGCACGGTCTTGCCACCTTCGGCGAACAGCGGGGCGCCGGCCGGCAGCACGTGCTGGACGTGGATGACGCGGATGCCCTTGGCATCGGCGGCCTTGATCAGCCGGCGGGTATTCTGCAAGGCGCTGGCACCATCGGGGATCACCATGCGACCACCGGGGAAGTACTCGTTCTGGAAATCAATGACGATCACCGCGGTCTTGCCTGCCTGCAGGGCGTCGATCGGTGTGGCACCGGCCATCTGGCGGATGGTGGGATGGGCCGGCTCGGCGGCGGCGACCGGGGCGACGGCGGCCATGCCGATCAGGCTGGCAAGACCGAAAGCTGCAATATTCATGGGGAGGAACCTGGGCTACGGAGAGTGCGGCCATGGTGCCGTGCACGGTGCGCACCAAGAACCCCCTGTCGCGCACTCCACCTGTGCATGAAACGCACAGATCGTGCGCCGCTCCCTCAAACGCAACGAGGCGCCCGAAGGCGCCCCGCTGGTAGTGCATGGCCTTGCCGTCGCCGGTTACAGGCGGCTGGCAATGGCCTGGGCAAAGCTCATCGTGTTGCCGGTGCCGCCCAGGTCGCCGGTCAGCGAATCCTTCGCATCCATCGTGGCGACGATGGCCTTGCGCAGGCGCTCGGCATTTTCCGGCTGGCCGATATGGTCCAGCATCTGTGCGGCGGCCAGCAGCAGCGCGCACGGATTGGCCTTGCCCTGGCCGGCGATGTCCGGCGCGGTGCCGTGCACGGCTTCGAAGATCGCCGCGTTCTCACCGATGTTGGCACCCGGGGCCAGGCCCAGGCCGCCGACCAGACCGGCACACAGGTCGGAGATGATGTCGCCGAACAGGTTGGTGGTGACGATCACATCGAACTGTTCCGGACGCATCACCAACTGCATGCAGCAGTTGTCGACGATCATTTCCTGGAACTCGATGTCCGGGTACTTGGCCGCCACTTCGCGCGCCACGGCCAGGAACAGGCCCGAAGTCGACTTGATGATGTTGGCCTTGTGCACGGCGGTGACCTTCTTGCGGCCGGTGCTGCGGGCCAGTTCGAAGGCGTAGCGCACGATGCGCTCGGAGCCCTTGCGGGTGATGCGGGTACCGGAGAACGCGGTCTCGCCGTCGGCCGACACTTCCTGGCCTTCCGCCAGGTAGGCACCTTCGGTGTTCTCGCGCACGGTCACCAGGTTGACGTTGTCAAAGCGCGACTTGGTGTTGGGGAAGGTGTGCGCCGGACGGACATTGGCGTACAGGTCGAAGTGGCGGCGCAGGCTGACGTTGATCGAGGTGAAGCCACCGCCGATCGGGGTGCTCAGCGGGCTCTTCAGGGCGATCTTGTTGCGCGCGATGGATTCCAGCGTGGAAGCCGGCATCAGGTCGCCATGCTTTTCCAGCGCGACCAGGCCGGCGTCGGCGTCTTCGTATTCCAGGCCGGCGTTGAGCTTGTCCAGGACGTACAGCGTAGCGTCCATGATCTCCGGGCCGATGCCATCGCCGCGGATGACCGTGATTTTCTGCGTCATTGATCAAATTTCCGAACAGGGGGAAAAACGCCGTCCGGGGGTGCCCGGTGCACCGGCGCAGGTAAGTTTCAGCCGCAATTATGCCCGAACCGACTACCTGACCCCAAATAGACCATGGTCCCACACGCGGAAAGCCGCCGAGCATGGCTCGGCGCTACCAGGCGCAGGGCCGGCCGCCTTGGTAGCGCCGAGCCATGCTCGGCGAGCGCAGCGGCAGGGCGTGACGACCAACGGTCGTCACCCACCACGAAATGACGGCCAGCGGCGCATCTGGCGCGCGTCAGTGCTCGTGTTCGGCCGGGGCTGCGGCGCCTGCTTCCAGCTGGTCCAGGAAGTCCACTGCGCGGCGCAGGTGCGGGATCACGATCGATCCGCCCACCACCAGGCCCACCGAGAACGTTTCGAAGAACTCATCACGCTCCACCCCCGCGGCCTTGCACTGGGCCACGTGATAGCTGATGCAGTCGTCGCAGCGCAGCACCAGCGAAGCCACCAGGCCCAGCAGTTCCTTGGTCTTCACATCCAGCGCGCCGGCCTGGTAGGTCTGCGTATCCAGCGCGAAGAAACGGCGCACCACCTGGTTCGGTTCAGCCAGGATGCGCTCGTTCATCTTCTTGCGGTAGGCATTGAACTCGGCCAGGCGGTCGCCGCCTTCGTCCGCTGTGCTCACGCTGCGCCCTGCCCGGCCAGCAGCGGCTCCAGCTTGCCTTCACGGTGCAGGGCCATCATGTCGTCGTAGCCGCCAACATGAACGTCACCGACGAAGATCTGCGGCACGCTGGTGCGGCGGGTCTTGGCCATCATCTTCTCGCGCTCGGCGGCATCCAGGTCGATGCGCACTTCGGTCCACTGCTGGCCTTTGCTCTTGAGGAAGTTCTTGGCTGCCACGCAGTACGGGCAGACAGCGGTGGAATAAATGGTGATGGCGGGGGCGCCACCGGCAGGCTGTTCAAGTTGGCTCACGGGAAACTCCACGACGGTTCGACTGTCTGTATATGGTAGCGGCCTGATGGAAAATCCACGCCATGGCCGCAACACTGTGGATTAACGATAGGTTTCCCCCTGGCCTGCCACGCTGGGGGACGCTGCCCGAGGACCGACCGCTTGCGACCGCTGCTGCTCTCCGCTGCCCTGACCCTCGCATTTGCCGTGCCGCTGGCCCAGGCCCAGGATTCGCTGCCCGACATCGGATCGTCGGCCGGTGAACTGCTGACCCCTGCCCGCCAGGCCGAGTACGGCGGCATGATGCTGCGCGAACTGCGCAACTACGGCTACCTGCTGGACGATCCGCTCACCACCGAGTGGCTGCAGACCATGGGCACCCGGCTGGGTTCCAACAGTGCGCAGCCGCGCCAGCAGTACACCTTCTTCATGATGAAGGACCGGCAGATCAATGCCTTCGCCACGCTGGGCGGCTATATCGGCGTCAATGCCGGCCTGGTGCTCACTGCCGAACGCGAAGACGAAGTGGCTGCGGTGCTGTCCCACGAAATCGCCCACGTCACCCAGCAGCATGTGCTGCGCGGCGTGGAACGCGCCCAGCGCGACCAGATCCCGATCCTGCTGGGCATGCTGGCGGCGGTCATCGCGTCCCAGCAGGCCGGGGGCAACTCGGCCGGCAACGCGACCATGGCCAGCATCGCCTCGGGCATGGGGCTGATGCAGCAGCGGCAGATCGATTACACCCGCTCCAATGAATCCGAAGCCGACCGCCTGGGCATCCGCACGCTGGCCCGCAGCGGCTACGACGTGGACGCCATGGCCGGCTTCTTCGAGCGCATGAGCGCCTCGATGCGTGGCAACGACGGCGGCTACACGGTGCCGGACTTCCTGCGCACCCATCCCGTGAACACCACCCGCATCAGCGAGGCCAAGCTGCGCGCCGAGCAGATGAAAAAGGACACGGTGGTGCTGACCACCGAGGTGCCCGGTGGCGTGCGCACCGAACGGGTGAACCCGAGCGATCCGGGCCTGTCCGATCCGATCACCCGCCGCAACAACCTGCTGCTGCCACCGGGCATGCAGGTTTCGGTGGGCCAGCTCAGCCGCGGTTCCAGCGGTGATTTCGACTGGGCCCGCGAGCGCCTGCGGGTGCTCAGCGCGGTGACTCCGTCCGAGCTGACCCGCGAGTACCAGGGCCTGGCCCGGCAAAAAGGCGGACTCACCCCGGCCCAGCGCTACGGCCAGGCGCTGGCCCAGCTGACCACCGGCACCGGCGGTGCGGCGGGTGCTGCCCGCGCCCTGGCCGAGCTCAACGACGCCGACCCCGGCAACCTGTGGGTGGCGCTGGCCCTCGGCGAGGCCGAATCGCGTTCCGGCCAGGCCGCCAGGGCCAACGAACGCTTCGAGGCGCTGCTGCGCCAGCACCCGGGCAGCCGCCCGGTGGCGCTGACCTTCGCGCAGATCCTCAACGAACAGGGCGGCCAGGCCGCCGGCCAGCGCGCGCAGGCCATGCTGCGGCCGCTGCTGTCACAAAGCGGCAACGATCCGGTCTTCCAGCAGCGTTTCGCCCGCGCCAGTGAACTGGCCGGCGATGCACACCGTGCCAGCGAAGCCTACGCCGAGGCGGCCTACCTCAACGGCCGTCCGGAACAGTCGCTGATGCAGCTGCAGGCATTGAAACGCCAGCCCAACCTGGATTACGTCACCCGCGCGCGGGTCGATGCGCGCATCGAGACCATCACCCCCACCGTGCTGGAAATGCGCCGCCAAGGAGTCAATGACCCGGAACTGGAGCGCCGCTGAAGGTTGCCAGGGGTGGCCTGCCGACCGCTGGTCGTTACAGCAGCGCCGGTGGCGTCACAAACATGTCATCAAATCGTAGTCTACTGGCGTCACTCCCGATCTGATGAGCAACTTGGTGGCCTCGTGCAGAAACGCATCCTGATCGTCGACGACGAACCCGCGATCCGCGAAATGGTGGCCTTTGCCCTGCGCAAGGGCGATTACGAGCCGATCCACGCCGGCGACGCACGCGAAGCACAGACGGCCATCGCCGATCGCGTGCCCGACCTGATCCTGCTGGACTGGATGCTGCCGGGCACCAGTGGCCTGGACCTGGCCCGCCGTTGGCGCAAAGAGGCGCTGACCCGCGAAGTGCCGATCATCATGCTGACCGCGCGCGGCGAAGAAAACGACCGCGTCGGCGGGCTGGAAGCCGGCGTGGACGACTACGTGGTCAAGCCGTTCTCCGCCCGCGAGCTGCTGGCGCGGATCCGCGCGGTGATGCGCCGGGCGCGCGACGACGACGAAGATGGCAGCGTCGCGGTCGGTTCGGTGCGCATCGACGGCGCCGCTCACCGCGTGTTCGCCAACGACCAGCCGGTGCCGATCGGCCCGACCGAATACCGCCTGCTGCACTTCTTCATGACCCACCCCGAGCGCGTGTACACGCGGGCGCAGTTGCTGGATCACGTCTGGGGCGGCAGTGTGTACGTGGAAGAGCGCACCATCGACGTGCACATCCGCCGCCTGCGCAAGACGCTGGAACCGTTCGCCGCCGAAAACATGGTGCAGACCGTGCGTGGTGCAGGCTACCGCTTCTCCACTTCCACCTGATCACTGGTACCGCAATGCCGCGTCACATCCGTTCGGCCTGGTTCAAGACCCTGGCCACCCTGACCATGGTGCTGGTGTTGTCCGGGCTGGCGGGTTGGGCGCTCGGTGATGCGTGGATGGGACTGGCGATCGCCGCCATCGGCGCGCTGGCCTGGCACTACTGGCGGCTGCGCCGGGTGCTCGGCCGGCTGACCGCGCGCCAGCGCTGGGAGATCGCCGACGGTGCCGGGGTCTGGAATGAACTCGACCGCGTGGTATCGCGCAACCAGCATGAAATGCGCGTGCGCAAGCGCCGCCTGCTGGACATGCTGCGCAGCTACCGTGCCGCGGCGGCCGCGCTGCCCGATGCGGTGGTGGTGCTGGATCGCAACAGCCAGCGCGTGCAGTGGTTCAACGAAGCGGCCACCACCCTGCTCGGCCTGCACCATCCCGGTGACCTGGGCCAGGCGCTGGTGCAGCGCCTGCAGCCGATGCCGCTGGCCCACTGGCTGGCCGGTGGACGCAACGCCGAACCGATCCTGGACGTGCCCTCGCCGGTCGATCCGGCGATCCGCCTCAACCTGCGCCTGATCCCCTATTCGGCTGATCACTGGCTGCTGATCGCGCGTGATGTCAGCAAGCTGCTGCGGCTGGAACAGGTGCGCCGCGACTTCGTGGCCAACGTATCGCACGAACTGCGCACGCCGCTGACCGTGGTGCACGGTTACCTGGACATGATGGACCCCGAGGACTTCCCGGGCACCGGCCCGATGCTGGAAGAAATGCGCAAGCAGAGCCAGCGCATGGCCCAGCTGGTGGAAGACCTGTTGACCCTGTCGCGGCTGGAATCGCAGGAAGCCGGCGATGCCGAAGTGGTGGCCATGCTGCCGATGCTGGCCACGCTGCGCCGCGAAGCCGAAGCCCACAGCCAGGGCCGCCACCAGATCACCGTGGAAGACCACGCCGGGGTGGACCTGCTGGGGTCGATCAAGGAACTGCACAGCGCATTCTCCAACCTGGTCACCAATGCGGTGCGCTACACCCCGGCAGAAGGCCAGGTGCGGGTGACCTTCAGCCGCGAAGGCGACGGCGTGGTACTGGCCGTGCGCGATACCGGCTATGGCATCCCGGCCAACCACCTGCCGCGACTGACCGAACGTTTCTACCGCGTATCCAGCAGCCGTTCGCGCGAGAGCGGTGGCACCGGCCTGGGCCTGTCCATCGTCAAGCACATCCTTGGCCTGCACCACGCCCGCCTGGAGATCCAGAGCGAGGTCGGCAAGGGCTCCACGTTCTCCTGCCATTTCGATGCGTCGCATGTCCGCGCGCGCGATGTGGCCGCCTCCCTCCATGCCGAAGATTGACCCCATGAGCAGCCCAGGATCCCTCCCCGTCGTGCCGCAGCCGGACTCCGATTCACTGCGGGATCCGGCGCTGTACATCAACCGCGAACTCTCCCAGCTGGATTTCAACTTCCGCGTACTGGCGCAGGCGCTCGACCCGCAGGTGCCGCTGCTGGAACGCCTGCGCTTCATGTGCATTTCCTGCACCAACCTGGACGAGTTCTTCGAAATCCGCGCCGCGGCGGTGCGCCACGCGCAGGAGTTCGGGCTGCCGCCGGCGCCGGATGGCATGAGCCCGCAGGCGATCCTCACCGCCATCCATGACCGTGCCGCAGAACTGGTGGACCAGCAGTACCGCTGCTGGAACGAGGTGCTGCGCCCGGCACTGCAGGACGCCGGCATCGGCGTGCTCGGCCGCCATTCGTGGAACCACCGCCAGAAGCGCTGGCTGCGCGCCTACTTCCGCAACGAGATCATGCCGGTGCTGTCGCCGCTTGGCCTGGACCCGGTGCATCCGTTCCCGAAGATCCTCAACAAATCACTGAACATCGTGGTGGTGCTGAAAGGCGTGGATGCGTTCGGCCGCAGTGGCCACCTGGCGATCGTGCGCGCACCGCGCTCGCTGCCGCGCATCATCGAACTGCCCGAATCGCTGGGCGAGGGCCGCAACTTCGTGTTCCTGTCCTCGATGCTGTCGGCCTTCGTCGATGAGCTGTTCCCGGGCATGGAAGTGGAAGGCGCCTACCAGTTCCGCGTCACCCGCAATTCCGAACTGGTGGTGGACGAGGAAGAAGTCGAGAACCTCGCGCTGGCCCTGCGCGACGAGCTGGTGGACCGTGGCTACCGGCCGGCGGTGCGGCTGGAGATCGCCCAGGACACCCCGCGCGACATCGTGCGCACGCTGCTGCAGAACTTCGGCCTGACCGAAAACGCGGTGTATTACATCGATGGACCGGTCAACCTCAACCGCGTCATCCAGCTGTACGACGTGGTGCCGCGGCCGGACCTGAAGTACCCGCCGATGACCCCGCGTACGCTGCGCGATTCAGACGGCATCTTCGATATCGTCGCGCGCCAGGACGTGCTGCTGCATCATCCGTTCGATGCCTTCACCGCAGTGCTGGACGTCATCAAGCAGGCGGCGACCGACCCGAACGTACTGGCGATCAAGCAGACCCTGTACCGCACCGGCAAGGACTCGCTGATCGTGGAGGCGCTGATCCAGGCGGCCCGCAATGGCAAGGACGTGACCGTGGTGGTGGAGCTGCGCGCGCGCTTCGATGAAGAGGCCAACCTGGGCCTGGCCGATCGCCTGCAGGAAGCCGGCGTGCAGGTGGTGTACGGCGTGGTGGGCTTCAAGACCCACGCCAAGATGCTGCTGATCGTGCGCCGCGAAGGCCGCAAGCTGCGCCGCTACGTGCACCTGGGCACCGGCAATTACCACAGCGGCACCGCGCGCGCGTACACCGACATCAGCCTGATCACCGCCGATGCGGATATCGGCAACGACGTGCACCTGCTGTTCCAGCAGCTGTCCGGGCTGGCGTCGAAGGCCAAGCTGAAGCACCTGCTGCAATCGCCGTTCACCCTGCACACCGGGGTGCTCAAGCGTATCGAGCGCGAGAAGGCGATCGCCGAATCCGGACGGCCGGCGCGCATCATCGCCAAGATGAACGCCCTCAACGAACCGCAGGTGGTACGCGCGCTGTATGCCGCCTCGCAGGCCGGCGTGCAGATCGACCTGATCGTGCGTGGCGCCTGCACGCTGCGTCCCGGCGTGCCGGGGGTGTCGGACAACATCCGCGTGCGCTCCATCGTCGGCCGCTTCCTGGAACACAGCCGGGTCTACTGGTTCGGCAATGCCGGCGCACCGGAACTGTACTGCGCCAGCGCGGACTGGCTGGAGCGCAACCTGCTGCGGCGCGTGGAGACCGCCTTCCCGATCCTCGACCCGGCACTGGCACGACGGGTGTACCGCGAGGTGCTGCAGAACTACCTGGACGACAACCTCAACGCGTGGGAACTGCAGGCCGACGGCCGCTACGTGAAGCTGGCACCGGCGCACGACGAGGCCCCGCATTCGGCACAGATGGGCCTGATGCAGGGCCTGTGAGCGCTGCCGATCCGGCAGCGTGAAGAAGGCGCGGTGACGAGCGGCACCCGCCTTCGGCTACCATTCGCGCATGCCGCACACATCGACTTCCCCGACCCTGCAAGATGGCGACCTGCTGGCCGCCATCGACATCGGCTCCAACAGTTTCCACATGGTCATCGCCCGCTATACGCTGGGGCAGCTGCGGGTGGTCGACCGCCTGCGCGAGACCGTGCGCATGGCCGACGGCCTGGATGGCAAAGGCGGCCTGTCCAGCGAGGCGCGACAGCGCGCGCTGGAATGCCTGGCCCGCTTCGGCCAGCGCATCCGCGACGTGCCCTCGCACCGCGTGCGCGCCCTGGCCACCAACACCGTGCGCCAGCTGCGCTCGCCGCAGGCGTTCCTGATGCCGGCCGAAACCGCGCTGGGGCATGCCATCGAAGTGGTCAGCGGGCGCGAAGAAGCGCGCTTGATCTACCTGGGCGTGGCGCATGCGCAGCCGCCCAAGGCCGACCAGCGCCGGCTGGTGATCGACATCGGCGGCGGCTCCACCGAATTCATCATCGGCTCGGGCATGCAGACCCTGGAACGCGAAAGCCTGCAGGCCGGCTGCATCGCCAGCACCCGGCGCTTCTTCCCCGGTGGCAAGCTCAGCCGCAAGCGCTGGAAGGATGCGCTGGCTGAAATCGGCCGCGAGTTCCAGCCATTTGCCAGCAAGTACCGGGCGCTCGGCTGGGACGAGGCGCTGGGCTCATCGGGCACCCACAAGGCGATCAGCGAGATCTGCGCGGCGATGAAGCTGAGCAAGGGCGCGATCACCGCCGAGGCGCTGCCGCAGCTGCGCGATGAACTGCTGAAGGCCAAGAAGATCGATGACATCGTGCTGCCCGGGCTGGGCAGCGACCGCCGGCCGATCATCGCCGGTGGGGTGCTGGTGCTGGAAGCGGCCTTCCAGGCGCTCGGCCTGCAGAAGCTGCTGGTCAGCAAGGCGGCCATGCGCGAAGGCATCCTGTACGACATCGTCGGCCGCGCCGGCGAGAACGATCCACGCGATGTGTCGGTGGATACCTTGACCGTGCGCTATGACATCGACGTGGCGCAGGCCGATCGCGTGCAGAGCACGGCTCTGTCTCTGTTCGACCAGGTCCGGGAGAGCTGGAAGCTCGAAGCCGATGATGCCCGCATGCTGTCCTGGGCTGCGCGTCTGCATGAAATGGGGCTGATGATCGCGCACAGCGGTTACCACACCCACGGCAGCTACCTGCTGGAAAACTCGGACATCGCCGGGTTCTCGCGGCAGGAACAGCAGATGCTGGCCGCACTGGTACGCACGCACCGCCGCAACGTGCCCAAGAGCGCGTTCGAGGCACTTCCCGAGCGCCTGGTGGTACCGGCGCGCCGGTTGGCCGCGTTGCTGCGTCTGGCGGTGCTGGTCAACCGCGCTCACGAATCCACGCCGCTGCCGGTGCTGGAAATCACCGCGGAGGACGACCGGCTGTCGCTGATCGTGCCGCAGAGTTTCATCGACCCACGGCCGCTGCTGCGCGCCGACCTGATCGGCGAAGTGGACGGCATGACCGGCCTGGGGCTGCAGTTCAAACCGTTCGTGGCCTGAGTCGGGAGCGCGGGCAACGGCAACGGCAACAGCTGCAGGGCTGCTTGCTGGTGGGCGGGGTGGCTGTGCAGGACACGCCGTGAACCCATCCATGGGGGCTCGCTTTTCGCATCCTTGCGAAAAGACGGTCCTGCACAGCCACCCCGCCCCACCTTCGACAGGTCCATGACGGCCATGGGACCATCGGTAGCGCCGACCCATGGTCGGCGGATTGTGGGGGAATGAGGTCTGATGGTTTCCTCCGAGCATGGCTCGGCGCTACCAGGGCGCCGTGCCGTTTCGGGGGGAGGAAGCCCCTGAGTCAGGGGCGGCCGCGAAGCGGCGGGGTGTGGGTGCTGGTGAGACGGGGCCCGCGGTTTGCGCAGCAAGGCGTGGGAGCGGCAGCGCGAATGCGATGACGCGGACCCGACCCATGGTCGGCGGACTCTCCCGCCAACGGCCCGCTGCGCTCGCCGACCATGGGTCGGCGCTACCGATGACAGTAGCCCATCTGGGGGAGGAAGCCCCTGAGTCAGGGGCGGCCGCGAAGCGGCGGGGTGTGGGTGCTGGTGAGACGGGGCCTGCGGTTTGCGAAGCAAGGCGTGGGAGCGGCAGCGCGAATGCGATGACGTGTACCCGCGCCATGGATGGCGCGAAACGAGGCCCGCAGGAGCGGCTTTTGCCGTCCCCCGCACAGCCCCACCGCCCGGCCCACCCCAGATGCAGCTCCAAAGCCACCCGCGAGGGGTTCCCACCCGTTCGCCCGGTAACGCGACGGTCGCAATCCGGTCATGCCCGGGACATGCCCAACGACGAGCATGCGCACAAACGGGAGAGCCCCATGCGCTACGCGATCGTCACCGAGACCTATCCTCCGGAAGTGAACGGCGTGGCCCTGACCGTGCAGGGGTTGGAGATGGGCCTGCGCCAGGCCGGGCACGAGGTCGACCTGGTGCGACCGCGCCAGCACGCCGACGGCGACGCCGAGCAGCGGGACGGCACGCTGCTGGTTCCCGGTGCCGCCCTGCCCCGTTATCCCGGCCTGCGCTTCGGCCTGCCCGCGCCTGTCCGGCTCGGCCGCCAGTGGCAGGCCCGACGCCCCGATGCGGTCTACATCGCAACCGAGGGCCCGCTGGGCTGGTCGGCCCTGCGCTGCGCGCGCCGGCTCGGCATCCCGGTCGCCACCGGCTTCCATACCCGCTTCGACGAATACCTGCCTGACTACGGCGTGGCATGGCTGCAGGCCGCGGCGCTGCGCTGGATGCGCCGCTTCCACAACCAGGCCGATGCCACCCTGGTGCCCACCCGGGAACTGCAGGATTTCCTCGCCGGCGAAGGCTTCGAACGGGTCCGGCTGCTGGCCCGCGCGGTGGACAGCCAACAGTTCGATCCGGCCAAGCGCGATCCGGCGCTGCGCGAAGAATGGGGTATCGAGGGCAATGGTTTTGCCGCGATCTACGTCGGGCGCATCGCCGCGGAAAAGAACCTGGGTCTTGCGGTGAAGGCCTTCCGCCGGCTGCAGCAGCAGCGCCCCAAAGCACGCTTCGTGCTGGTCGGCGATGGACCGGCCCGCGAAAAACTGGCCCACGACAATCCTGATTTCCTGTTCTGCGGCGTGCAGCGCGGCGAAGCGCTGTCGCGCCATTTCGCCAGTGGTGACCTGTTCCTGTTTCCCAGCCGCAGCGAGACGTTCGGCAACGTGACCCTTGAAGCGATGGCCAGTGGACTGGCCACGGTGGCCTTCGATTACGGCGCCGCGCGCGAATACCTGCGCGATGGCGAGAATGGCGCGGCGGTGGATACCGACGACCAGTTCGTCGAAGCCGCGCTGCGCTTTGCCGGCGATGACACACTGCGCGCCAGCCTTGGCCAGCAGGCGGCGCGGGACATGAAGCGCCTGCATCCACAGCAGGTGGTAGCCGAATTCGATGCCCTGCTGTCCGAACTCGCCCACGCCCGGAGGCTGCATGCGCACCACGCCGCTTGACCTGTTGATCGGCCGCGAAACCCGCTGGTGCCGCCGTGCCAACCTGTACTGCCGCCGCCGTCGCATGCGCTCGCTGTTCGCGGTGATCAGCCGGCTGGGTGATGGCGTGTTCTGGTACGTGCTGATGGGTGCGCTGGTGTTGCTGGATGGCATGGAAGGGCTTCGCGCCAGTACCCACAT
Organism: Stenotrophomonas sp. Bg11-02; assembly: GCF_002836635.1. Classification (NCBI taxonomy): domain Bacteria; kingdom Pseudomonadati; phylum Pseudomonadota; class Gammaproteobacteria; order Lysobacterales; family Lysobacteraceae; genus Stenotrophomonas; species Stenotrophomonas sp. Bg11-02. The sequence continues at coordinate 30,167 of NZ_PJAY01000049.1, read as the reverse complement.
GGCCGCCACCGGCCTGGCCGCGCTGTTGATGTACAAGGGGCTCAAGCGCTGGACCCGGCGCCCGCGGCCCTACAAGGCCGACCTGCGTATCCGCGCCTGGGTGGCCCCGCTGGACGAGTTCAGCTTCCCCTCCGGCCACACCCTGCATGCGGTCTCCTTCACTGCTGTGGCCCTGTTCTATTACCCGTGGCTGGCGCCGCTGCTGGTGCCGTTCACGCTGGGCGTGGCGGCATCGCGCGTGGTGCTGGGCCTGCACTACCCCAGCGATGTCCTGGCCGCCACCGGTATCGCGCTGCTGCTGGCGTGGGCCAGCCTGGGCTGGCTGCCGTTGGGCGCGTGATCCCCCATCCCCACACGCATCGGATGTCTTGCCTACAATAGGCGCATGACCACGCTGTTCATTTCCGACCTGCACCTGGACGCGAGCCGTCCGGCCATCACCGATCTCTTCCTTGCCTTCCTGCGCAGCGAAGCGCTTGAAGCGGACGCGCTGTACATCCTGGGCGATCTGTTCGAAGCCTGGATCGGTGACGACACGCCTTCAGCGGCGGCCGATGCGGTGGCAGCGGCGCTGAAGGAGGTGTCCGATGCCGGCGTGCCGGTGTACTTCATCCGCGGCAACCGCGACTTCCTGCTGGGCGAGCAGTACGCCGCCCGCGCCGGCATGCGCATCCTGCCCGATCCCAGCGTGATCGACCTGTATGGCACCCCGGTGCTGCTGCAGCATGGCGACCTGCTGTGTACCGATGACCTGCCTTACCAGCAGTTCCGTGCGCAGACCCGCGACCCGGCGTTCCAGGCCCAGTTCCTGGCACAGCCGCTGGCCGCGCGCATCGCGTTCGCACAGAAGGCACGCGATGCCAGCCAGAGCCGCCAGTCGGAAATGAAGCAGGGAGATCGCGCGCAGTTCGAAACCGTCACCGACGTGGCACCGGCCGAGGTGGATGCGACCTTCATCCGCTTCGGCGTGGACACGATGATCCACGGCCATACCCATCGCCCCGCCGTGCATTCGCTGATGGCAGGCGGCCAGGCACGCACGCGCATCGTGCTGGGCGACTGGTATGAGCAGGGTTCGGTGCTGCGGGTCACCTCCGATAGGATGTCGCTGCAGGCACTGTGATGCTCCTGCTCAGCGGAAGCCGGCGATCTTCGCGCGGGTGAGTTCCAGCACACGGCGGTTGTCCGCTTCGTTGCGGTTCCCGGTGGCCTGGCCTTCGTGCAACAGGTCCGGGCTGGACCAGTAGGGGATGCGCCGGCAGCCGGTCGGGCAGTCGTAGGACATCACCGTCCGCCATCCCAGTGCACGCGGTGGCTGGTACCAGTACCCATGGCCGAAGGCGAACGGGGCTGCTGCCGGATCGCGCTTGATGTCGTGCCGGGCGCCTGCCAGATGCCCGATTTCATGGGCAAGGACATACTCTCCCGCAGCGCATTGCTCCAGCACGGCAACGAACGCACCGTCGGCGTCCGCCCCGATCTGATCGGCGAGCCCGCAGGCGAACGCACGATTCATCAGCAGCAGAACGACATCGGCCGCGTGCTGGTCGCGCAGCGCGTGTACCTCGTCCATGTAGCCGTCACCAGGCGAGCGCAGGCGCCTCAGGTCCTGCTCCATGTTGCCGCTTTCCTCATAAGGCGTGACCACGTACCCCGCCAGTTCCAGGTCCATGTCCACGCCGCTGCGCTGGTAGGTGAGGTTGGATTCGGCAATGGACAGTTCGGCCAGTGCCCGCAGGTCACCGGGGTAGCCGGCCACCGCGTCGGCCGTGGCTACCACGAGCAGCCGGACCCTGCTGGTCGGCGCGGTGCCTGCCGGGTCGACGGCGGATGGCTCCAGCGGCCCCATCGGGATGTCACCCGGAGGATGCATCGGCACTTGGCGGGTGGCCAGCGGCAGGGTCTGGTGCCGGCCACCACCGACCGGAACGATGCGCAGCAGGTCTTCGCCCCTGTGCACGACCGCCGTGATTCCCGCCGGGGATCGCACCAGGCTGAGCTCGCCCCCCGCAGCCTGTCCGGTGGCGTCCCAGCTGCCACTCCATGCCACGTCCCCCGTAGGCAACGCGCGGGAATGTTCGCGTCGCACGGCGACCGGCCGGCCCTCGATCTCGAGCATCAATGCCGGTGTCCCGGCATGCAGGGCAGAGGCGGCAGCCTCCTGCAGCCTCAGCGACGGGGCGGCGGCAGATGCCAACGATGTACCGGCCAGGAGCAGGCCGGGGAGAAGACGGGAGTGCAGCATGATGGCCTCCTGTGGGCACTACGGCGAATCAGCATCCGACTCCGGACACTGCGGACTTCGCCGCGCATGAGGCCATTACGCGGCGGTCGCCGGCGCGGATCCATCAGGAAACGCCGCCTCTGGCAGCCCGATAACGCCGGGGCGCAGCGGGGCCGCGCTGTGCGCGCCACGCCCGGAGGCGTGACGCGGGGACCCGACCCTTCCAGCAAAGGCGCAGCAAGCTCAGCGGAATCCGGCGACCACGTGCTTGCGCTGCACCAGCACCCGCTGGTTGTCCGCGGTGGCCGCATCACCGGTGCGGGCGCCACCGTAGGTGATGTCCGGGTTGGACCAGCTATTGATGCGCGTACAGCCGCCCGGGCAGTCGTAGGACATGATGGTGCGGAAACGCTCGCCGCTGCCCAGGCTGAACTGGTAGCCGTGTCCGTAGGGATAAGGCGAGCCGGAGGCGTTGGCACGGTCATGGTTGGCGCCCAGCACGTGGCCGACTTCGTGGGCGAAGGAATAATTTCCGGTGGCGCAGCGCCAGCCGACAACGGCGAAGGCATGCGAGGCCGGCGCGTTGATATAGCCCACGCCACATGCATCCTTGCCATCGGTCAGCATCACCACGACATCGGCCCGGGCAGCATCGCGCAGGGCGTGCACCTCATCCAGCTGGCCGTCGCCCGGGCTCTGCAGCCTTCCCAGGTCATCCCCCATGCGCCCATCAGGGAAGCCGGTCGTGCGGTAGTCGGCAAGCTCCATGCTGATGTTGGTCCGGCCATTCTTGAACCCCTCGTTGGATTCGGCCACGGCCAGTTCGGCCTTTGCCCTCATGTTGCCCCCATAGGCGTTGATGGCCCCCTGGGTGGCAATCACCAGCACCCGGATCGTCGCCCAGTCCCCCGGATTTCCGCTGCGGATGTGCGCGTCCGGCGCGGGCGGCGGCACCGGCAGCGACGGCATGCCCAGCGGATGCATCGGCGGCAACCCATGCTCGTCCACCTTGACCAGCGCGTGTTCCCCGTTGTCCACCGGACGCACGTCGTAGCGCTGCTGGCGGTGGCGGATGGTCCCGGTAACGCTGCCGTCGACCGCCCGCACCAGGATCACCGATGCAGGCGCCGCAGCCCCTTGCGCAGACACGGCGAGCGGCGCGGCGGCGTCCTCTTCGGCTCCATACCAGACCAGGCTGCCATCGGCTGCCGCTTCTTCCCTGATACGGCGTACCTGCAGCACCCGCTCGCCGAGCAGCAGCTCCAGCCGATCATCGGACAGTGCGGCGACGTTCATGCGCAGCGCCTGCACGACATCGGTGCTGGGTTCGGCCTGCAGGTGGGCCCAGCCGGCGTCGGTGCCGGCACGCGTCACAGGCCCTGCGGCAGGTTCGAACAAGGGCGCTGCAGCGGCGCCTCCGCTGACCAGCAGGGCCAGCGCGGTCGCGAGCGGCTTGTATTTCGAATGATGGGACATGGTTCGTTCTCCATAGCGGATTCCCCTGTTGCCGACGCTTCATAAATGAGCCACGGATCGGCGCGGCACCAGATGCGTACCCGTCATGGCGAAACCGGTGTAGCGATTGCATGGCAACAGCGCAGCGGGGTGTCCGTGGCGGCATGCCACGCGGGCGGGGAATCGAACCGATGCCCGCCAGCAACGTGACCGCCGTGGCAATGCAGACGTGTCCCCGTGGTTGGCATCACCGGCCTGGCAGGGTTCCCTTGCACCCGGCCCCGCGCTACTGTCCGTGCAAGGGAGGGCGGCCATGAGCACAGTGCGAGGGGACGGCAGCACACGCGATAGCGGCCTGTTACGGATCGGCCTGTTCTTCGACGGCACGCGCAACAACGCACGTAACCTGGCGCGCGGGCGCGGTCCCGGCGGCGACCACCCCGGTCCGCCGCAGGCCTTGCCACCGATATGGCAGGCCGATGACGCCTCGCCGTACCACAGCCGCATCACCAGCAGCTTCAACAACGGCCTGACCAACGTGGCGAGGCTGCATGCGCTGTACGCCGACGGGCGCGTGGCGGGCGCCGCCGCCCCGTCGGTGGCGATCTATACCGAAGGCACCGGCACCCGCGATGGCCAGGCTGATGACCTGATCGGACTGGCCTTCGGCGTGGGCGCCAGCGGTGTCCGCGCGAAGATCAACCGCGCCCTGCAGGCCCAGCTTCCCGCTGCGCTGGCGCAGCTCGCACGGCACTGGCAGCAGCCGCTGCGAGGCATCCGGGTGGATCTGTTCGGGTTCTCGCGCGGTGCCGCGGCGGCACGTGATGTCGCCAACCAGATCGCGGCCTGGGGATCACCGCACTGGCAAGGACTGCTGCGCGAAGCCGGCCTGCGCGTGGATCCGGCGTTCACCCTGCCCCATCCGGTGATCGGCTTCATCGGGCTGTTCGATACCGTAGTGGCGATCAGGGGCGGCCGTGCCGATGAAGCGCCGCGCCTGCACCTGCCTGCGGGGATTGCCGGCAAGGTGCTGCAGCTGAGCGCGCGCGACGAGCATCGCGAACACTTTGCCCTGACCACGGTGGCACCGGACCACGAAGAAATCAGGCTGCCCGGGGTACACGCCAATATCGGTGGCGGCTACGACCAGACGGAAGAGGGCCCCAAGCTGCTCACCCGTCCACGCAGCCAGCAGGTGCGGCGACACGGGCTGGATGACTTCGCCCTTCCCCCGGCAGACTGGCTGCATCGCACCGAAAGTCACCAGCGTGCACTGGCCGAAGCCGGCCGCTGGCAGCAGCAGCTGGGGCTGGGCGCCGATGTGGTGTGGGTGGACACGTGGCACCAGTGGGTACGCCAGCGCCAGGCAGGCAGCCACAGCGCGCTGCCCACGCCGACCTTGTTCGTGTATTCGGCGGTAGTGCTGAAGCGCCCGATCGACTGGCGTTACCAGCTGATCGCGCTGCGCCTGATGCATGCGCGTGCCGCGGCGGCGGGCGTGCGCTGGACGGACGCACCCGATGCCTGCATCGACAGCACATTGCCCACGGACCTGCGCGGGATCGCCGCTGCATTGATGGCCGGCACAGCGCTGGAGCCGGCGCAGGAACGAGTGCTGAAACAGCGTTACCTGATGCAGTCGGCACACTGGAATTTCGACGCGCTGGGTGACACCGCACTCAGCTACACCGCCGATGCGGGGGTCAGCGAGCTGCCGTATCGACCCGGCCCGGGACTGTTCTACATCAACCGCCCCACCGCCGACGGCCAGCGCGTCGTGCTGCGCAACGTCTGAGGCCCGCTACCCGGCGCGCTCGGCCTGTTCCATCAGTTCGGCCAGTTCATCGGCATCGAAACCGGCCAGCAGGCGCGCTTGGATGTTGAACGGGCCATGCAGGTAGCCCCCGGCGTAGTCGACCAGCAGTTCCTTGAAACGGGCACGCGGGTCCACGCCGGCACGTTCGCAGTACCAGCGGTACCAGCGGCTGCCCGCCGCCACGTGGGCGACTTCTTCGCGCAGGATGATCTCCAGCACGTCGGCCGTCTCTTCGTCGCCGCAGCCACGCAGTTTCGCGATCAGCCCCGGGGTGACATCCAGGCCACGCGCTTCAAGCACGCGCGGCACCAGGGCCATGCGCGCCAATCCGTCGTGGGCGGTCTTCTCGCACATCTCCCACAGCCCGTTGTGGGCGGGAAAATCGGCATAGTCGTGGCCGTGCGCCTGCAGCCGTCCGCGCAACATCAGGAAATGCCGCGATTCATCGTCCGCGCAACTGACCCAGTCAGCGTAGAAGGCCGACGGCAGACCCCGGAAGCGGTACACCGCGTCCCAGGCGAGGTCGATCGCGTTGAGCTCGATATGCGCGATGGCATGGATGAAACGTGCGCGCCCTTCCGCCCCACCCAGCTTGCGTCGCGGCACGTCGCGCGGGTGCACCTGCTGCAGGGTGGCCGGACGCCCGGGCATGCGGATCGGCGCCGGCGCCGGCGGATCGGCCGGCAGCTTCAGCCGACCGGCGCGGAAGGCCGCAGCATGGGCCTGGGTCAGCGCGACCTTGCGCAGCGGGTCGGCCTCGGCCAGGCACTGCTGCGCGGCGCGCAGCAGGTCACCGGCGACGTCGGATCGATCGACGTCGCATGGGGCCGTGGCGCTCACGATCAGGCGCGGCGCTTGTGCTTGGCGTCGTCCGAACGCAGTTGCTGGATGCGCTCGAAGTAGCCCGGCTCGATGCCGGTCGGGTAATGCCCGTTGAAGCACGAGGAATCGAAGTTCTGCAGTGCCGGGTTGCCTTCGCGCACCGCCGCTTCCATGTCTTCGATGTCCTGGTAGATCAGCCAGTCGCAACCGAGGTGCGCTTCGATTTCTTCCACGCTGCGGTTGTGCGCGACCAGCTCTTCGGCGGCCGGCATGTCGATGCCGTAGATGTTCGGGTAACGCACCGGCGGGGCGGCGCTGGCCAGGTAGACCTTGCGGGCGCCGGCGTCGCGCGCCATCTGCACGATCTGCTGGCTGGTGGTGCCGCGCACGATCGAGTCATCCACCAGCAGCACCACCCGGTTGCGGAACTCCAGGTGGATCGGGTTGAGCTTGCGGCGCACGGATTTCACCCGCTCGCCCTGCCCCGGCATGATGAAGGTGCGGCCGATATAGCGGTTCTTGATGAAGCCTTCGCGGTACTTCACCCCGAGCGTGTTGGAGATCTCCAGCGCGGCATCGCGCGAGGTGTCCGGGATCGGGATGATGGTGTCGATGTCGTGGTCCGGGCGCAGGCGCAGGATCTTCTCGCCCAGCTTGATGCCCATGCGCATGCGCGCCTTGTGCACCGACACGTTGTCGATCATCGAATCGGGCCGCGCGAAGTACACGTATTCGAAAATGCACGGGGTGTGTTCGGCGGTCTCCGAGCAGATTTCCGAGAACAGTTCGCCGCGCGCGGTGATCACCAGCGCTTCGCCCGGCTGCACATCGCGGATGCGCTGGAAGCCCAGCACGTCCAGCGCGGCCGATTCGGAGGCCACGATGTATTCATCGCCTTCGGCGTGGCTGCGCTTGCCCAGCACCAGCGGACGGATGCCGTGCGGATCGCGGAAGGCGACCAGGCCCAGGCCCAGCACCACGCTGACCACCGCATAGCCGCCCTTGCAACGACGGTGCACGTGGGACACCGCGCGGATCGCCGCTTCCGGGCTGAGCTGCTTCTGTGCATCCAGTTCGTAGGCGAACACGTTCAGCAGCACTTCGCTGTCCGAATCGGTGTTGACGTTGCGGCGGTCCTGTTCGAACACCTGGCGACGCAGGTCTTCGGTGTTGATCAGGTTGCCGTTGTGCGCCAGCGCGATGCCATAGGGCGAATTGACGTAGAACGGCTGGGCCTCGTCCATGCCTTCGGAACCGGCGGTGGGATAGCGCACGTGGGCGATGCCGACGCGGCCTTCCAGGGTGGACATGGTGCGCGCGTCGAACACGTCGCGGACCAGGCCGTTGGCCTTCTGCACACGCAGGCGGGTGCCGTCGACGGTGGCGATGCCCGCCGCGTCCTGGCCACGATGCTGGAGGACGGTCAGGCCGTCATAGAGCTGCCCGGCGACGTTCTGGTTGCCGACGATTCCGACGATGCCACACATGTTGCGTAATCTCCGCTGGGCTGCGCCCATCTACAGGGATGTTGGCCGTGCCTGGCCGGGGGAGCCGCCTTACGGGACAGCGGCAGGATCTGGACGCTCGGGCGCCGACTCGATGTTCGCGGGCAGTGCCGGGGCGTTCGCGGACTCGCTCGCCGCGCCCCTGGCCGGGTCCACGTTACGCGGCCATCCGCGTCCCGCCACCACCTCGCCGAGGACACCATTATCGCCTGTCGCGGTCGGCTTTCCCAACAGGCTTTCTGCAAATGGGGACGAACCGCTGGACGGCAAGGGCAAGCCAGCCGGTACCAGCCCATCCAGCGACGATGGCAGGCCCTTGGGCACCATCCGCTCGAGGTTCTGCATCGGCCGTGAAACATCCGGCAGCTGGGCATCCATCCAGCCCACCACCGGCTGCAGCACCGCGCGCAGGTGGGACTGCTGCCAGGCCGGTTCGGCGGTGAGCGGGGTGAAGGTGGCCATCAGCAGCAGCACCGCGCTGATGAAGCCGCCACGCACCAGGCCCAGTGCGCCGCCGAGCATGCGGTCGGCGCCGCCCAGCAGCGCCATGCGCAGTCCGGCGCGGACCAGCATGCCCAGCACGGTGACGGCGATCAGCACGGCCAGGAACACCGTCACATAGCCGCCGACCAGGTGGCCGTTGCCCGGCTGTGCCGGCGCTGACCACAGGTGCGCCACGTCATTGCCGAACAGGAACGCCGCCCAGCCGGCAAGCAGCCAGGACAGCGTGCCGACCACGATGCCAACGAAGCCCCGCACGAACCCCAGCAGGGTCGAGATGGCGATCACGCAGGCCAGCACGATGTCGATCATGCGGGCGGGTTTCCTTGGGCGTCCTGGCCGGGAATGGGCATCAGGGGTGCGGTCTGACCATGCCGGCCACGCCGACCCGGGCGGCGACCTGCGCCTTCAGCTGGTCGGCCTCGGCACGGTTGGCGACCGGCCCGACACGGACCCGGCTGAGCACACCTTTGTCAGTGCGGACCTGGTCGACGAAGGCGCTGAAGCCGGCGGCGCGCGCTTTGTCGCGCAGGGCGTTGGCATCAGCAGCTTGGCCGAACGCGCCCAGCTGCACGGCAAACCCCACGCCGCTGGCGGCCGGGGCCGCCGGCGCCTTCACCTCAGGCTTCACTTCCGGCTTGGCCACCGGCGCAGGCGTCGCCGGCTTGGCGGCGACCGCCTTGGTGTCCGGCGCGGGGGTCGGCTTCGGTTCGGGCTTGGGTGCCGGCGCGGCAGCCGCTGCCGGGGGCGCGGTTTCCGGCAGCGCCTGGGTCTGCACCGGGTTGCCGCCCAGCGGCGTGGTGGTGGCGGCCGGCGCCTGTGCGGTCGCGGCGGCGCCATCGACGTTGGCATCCAGGGTGACTACTTCGGCACGCACGTCGCTGCGGATCTTCACGGCCTGCAGCCGGGCCGATTCGGCCTGTGCGCGGTCAACGAAGGGGCCGACGCGGACCCGCCACGCCTGCTTGCCGTTGATCGTGGCGGCTTCGCTGAAACCGGGCAGCTGCGCGCCCTTCAGGTGGGCGATCACCGCATCGGCATCGGCCTTGCTGGCATAGGCGCCGAAGCTGACCGCGAAATTGCCGGCGGCCACGGCCGGACCGGTATCCACCGTGGCGGCGGCGTTGGCGGCAGGTTCCTGCAGCGGCGCGGCGCCGCGCAGGCCACTGTCACCCCCCGCGGGAGCGGCCAACGGCAACTCGCGTGTTTCGAACTGGGCATTGGCCGGCGCGCCGGGCACCTCCAGCGGCACGCTGTCGGCGGTGCTGTTGCGGGCAGGGCCGGTCACCAGCATCGGCAGGAAGATCACGGCAAGGGCCACCAGGACGATGGCACCGATCAGACGCTGTTTCAGGGACGTATCCACGGATGGCAGGCAACAGGTGGGAACTGCCGATGATTATACGGTCCTGCCGTGATGCAGCGTCGGCAACGGCTGAACGCGGCTCAGGTGGCGGTCTGCAGCCAGGCCAGCGCTTCGGCGGCGGTATGGAAGGAACCGAACACCAGTACGCGGTCTCCCTGCACTGCCTGCGCCAGCACCTGGGCCAGCGCGTGGGCCACCGTATCGGCCCGTGAAGCATCCGCGGCAACGGTTCCGGCCAGTCGGGCCGCCAGCGCGGCGGCGTCCTGGCCGCGCGGGCCTTCCAGCCCGGCCAGCGTCCATTCGCTCACGGCCTCGGCCAGCGCCTGCACCACGCCGGCCGCATCCTTGTCCTGCAGGCCGGCATACACCGCCAGCGTGCGCCCGCTGACCGGTTCGGCCTGCAGCGCGCGGGCCAGCGCAGTGGCCGCCTGCGGGTTGTGGCCCACGTCCACCAGCACGTTGATCCCGTTACGCTCGACGCGCTGCAGCCGGCCGTCGATGCGCGCGGCGGCGATGCCTTCGGCGTAGGCGGCGCGTGGCAGCGAACAGCCCGGCGGCGGCTCCAGCGAGCGCAGCGCGGCAATCGCCGCACCGGCGTTGGCCAGCTGCACCGGGCCGGCCAGCGAAGGCATCGGCAACTCAAGGCGCACGGCGACATCGCGCCAGGCCCAGGTCTGCGCGTCCAGTGTTTCGTTGAAATAATCGCTGCCGGCGCGGATCGCGTTGGCACCAATCAGGTAGGCCCGCCGCAGCACGCTGGACGGTGGATCGATCTCACCCAGCACGGCCGGCTTCCAGCCACGCAGGATGCCGGCCTTTTCGGTGCCGATGCTTTCGCGGTCAGCGCCCAGCCAGTCGGCGTGGTCGATGTCCACGGTGGTGATGACGGCCACGTCGGCGTCGACCAGGTTCACCGCATCCAGGCGCCCCCCCAGCCCGACTTCCAGCACCGCCAGGTCCAGTCCGGCCTGCGCGAACAGGTAGAAGGCCGCCAGCGTGCCGTATTCAAAGTAGGTCAGCGTGGTGTCGCCACGTGCGGCTTCGACCGCACTGAAGGCCGCCACCAGTGCTTCGTCGCTGGCTTCTTCGCCATTGATGCGCACGCGCTCGTTGTAGCGCAGCAGGTGCGGGGAGGTATAGGCGCCGACCTTCCAGCCGGCGGCACGCGCGATCGCTTCGACGAAAGCCACCGTGGAGCCCTTGCCGTTGGTGCCGCCCACCGTGATGGTGCGCTGCGCAGGGGCGCCCAGCTGCAGGGCGGCGGCAACGGTGCGCACGCGCTCCAGTCCCATGTCGATGGTGGCCGGGTGCTGGCGTTCGATGAACATCAGCCAGTCGCTGAGCGTAGTGGGCAGTGCAGTCACGGTGGGACGTCCAATCGGTTTCGGTTACAGGGCGCGGTGCTTGGCTTCGCCGAAGAACGGCGTGTGGTGGGCGCAGTCGTTCATGCGCACCACTTCCAGTTGTTCGATGTCCGGACCTTCCAGCAGGTTCAGCGTGGTCGGGGCCTGGCGGAAGCTCCACAGGCGGCTGATCGGCAGGCCGAGGATCCGGCACAGGATGACCCGGTTCACCGCATCGTGGGCGACCACCAGCAGGGTGTCGTCCTCGCCGAGACCTTCGGCGGCACGTGCCAGGCCACGCCAACTGCGGTCCAGCACCAGGCGCAGTGATTCGCCGCCCGGCATCAGCACGGTGTCCGGCTCTTCGCGCCAGGCGCGCAGCCGCGACGGGTCTTTTTCATGGATCTCGCTGGCCAACAGGCCTTCCCACTCACCGTGGGCGATTTCCTGCAGCTCCGGTTCGGTCAGCAGCATGTCGGCGCGGGCGCCGAGGGCCAGCTGCGCGGTACGCTGCGCGCGTGACAGCGGCGAGGCCACCGCACGGGTGATGTCCACGGACTTCAATCGTTCGCCAAGCGCCTGCGCCTGGGATTCGCCGATCGGCGACAACGGGATATCGATCTGGCCCTGGTAACGGCCTTCGGCGTTCCACGGCGTTTCGCCGTGACGGGCAAGCAGGATGCGCATGCGGGGTACGGGTCCTTGGGGGGAGGAGGTCCGGCGCTTCGTTCACGTCCTGTGAAACCACGCCGGAGCGCCATCATACCTGCTCCGCCTGAAGCCCCGCCGTGGGAAAACAGGGCGGATCCGATGGGGAATCCGCCCCGTGAGCGTTTACTTTGCCAGGTTCAGTTCTTTCAGCAGCTGCGGCGCCGGCGCCACTTCCTGCATGATCCACTGCATGTAGCGGCTGTCCACGGCGATCATGCGGGTCATGACCGGATCGAACACCCAGTTGGAACTGACCGATTCCCAGTTGCCATCGAAGGCCAGGCCGACCAGCTTGCCGTGCGCGTCCAGCACCGGCGAGCCGGAGTTGCCGCCGGTGATGTCCAGGTTGGACAGGAAATTGACCGGCACCGAACCGACGCGCTTGTCTTCCAGGCCGCCATACCGCTTGGCCTTGACCGCATCGAGCAGCGCCTTCGGCGAATCGAACGGGTCTTCGCCGGTTTCCTTCGCTACGATGCCTTCCAGCGTGGTGAACGGGGTGTAGTTGACCCCGTCCTTGCCGTAGCCCATGACGTTGCCGAAGGTGATGCGCAGCGACAGGTTGGCGTCGGGATAGACGAACCCGCCCTGGCTCTTCTTGTAGTCCGCCACGGCCTGCAGGTAGAGCGGGCGCGCGCTGAGCGACTCACCTTCGCGGATTTTCTTCTGCTCTTCCTGCTTCAGCAGCGCCGGCATCATCGCCACCGCGTACTGGATGGCTGGATCGGTGCTGGCTTCGAATGCGGCACGGTCGGCGGTGAGCCACTTCAGGCGCTCATCCAGGCTGCCCAGCCGGGTGCCACCCAGCTTGCCGACCAGTGCCTTGACCGCGTTGGCATCGCTGCCGGCCAGCCACTGGTTCAGCACCGCGTTGTCGCGCTGCGCGGCCGGCAGGGCGACATACTGCTCCAGCCAGTACTGTTGCAGCTGCTGGTCCATCTTCGCCACGTAACGGCGGTCCATCTGGCGGATGCCGCCTTCGATGGTCGGCAGGTCGCGCTGCTGGTAGCCGGCTTCGCGCTCGGCGTCCGGCTTGCTGCGCTCGATCGCGGTGCGGTACAGGGTGATCGCCGAAGCCACGGCAGAGGTGTTGTTGAACTGGCTGACGAACAGGTCACGCTCGCGCGTGCTGCGGCCGGTTTCCAGGTGCTTGAGCAACTGCGCGTGCGCGGCCAGCGCCGGCTTGCCAGCGGTGCCCTGCTGCTTCAACCAGGCCAGCACCTGCGCCTCTTCGGCCTGCTTCTGGCCGGCCGCATCGATGCGCTTGAAGCCTTCCAGCTGGCCGGCGTAGTTCTTGGCGACGTTGTTCATGCTGGCCGCGGTGGCGGCGTACTTCACCTTGACGTCGGCGTCGGCCTTGCCGGCATCTTCGATCAGCTTCAGCACGGCGTTGTAGTGGCGGGCGATGGTCGGATAGGTCCAGTCGGCGGTTTCGTTGAATTCGCCAGCCAGTGCGTAGCGGTTGGTGCGGCCCGGGTAGCCGGCCACCATCACGAAGTCATCGGCCCCCAGCGGCTGGTCGGCGAACTTCAGGAAGTGCTTGGGCTGGTAGGGCACGTTGTCGGCTGCGAAGGCGGCTGGCTTGCCGTCCTTGCCCACGTAGGCGCGGTAGAAGGAGAAGTCGCCGGTGTGGCGCGGCCACATCCAGTTGTCGATGTCGCCGCCGAACTTGCCGACGCTGCCCGGGGGCGCGTAGACCAGCCGCACGTCCTTGATTTCCAGATTGCGGAACAGCCGGTAGGTGTTGCCGCCGGAGAAGCTGTACAGGCGGCAGCGGAAGCCGGCGTCGGCCTCGCAGGCGGCCACCTGCGACTTGTCGAAGGCATCCAGCGCGCGGGTGCGGGCCAGCGGGTCCTTGCCTGCCACGGCGATGGCGGCCTTGGCCTGCGCGGTCACATCGGTGATCTGGTCCAGCACGTACACGCGGGCATTCGGGCCGGCGCTGAGTTCGTCGCTGGTCTTCGGGGCGTTGAAGCCGTCCTTGATCAGGTTCTTTTCGGCCGTCGAGTTCAGCTGGATGGCGCCGTAGGCACAGTGGTGGTTGGTGACCACCAGGCCCTGCGGGGAGACGAAGCTGGCAGTGCAGCCGCCGAGGGCGACCACCGCGCCCATCGGGTCACCGGTCAGGTCGGCCAGCTGCTCGGCCGACAGCTTCAGGCCGGCCTTCTGCAGGGGACCGGCGATTTCCGGCAACTGCTGAGGCACCCACATGCCTTCTGCGGCATGGGCGAGCTGGACCAGGCCAAGGCTGGCGACAATGGAGAAAGCAAGCAGGTTCGAGCGCATGAAGCGGCCCTTGGGTAATGGAACCGTCGATTCTAGCCCGCCGCCCGGCTCCGGCAGGATGCCCGGAGGTCATGGGTCATGCTCCCCTGGCTCACAGGCTGCGGGGTGGCGGGGCTACTGTGGCCTGGTAGCGCCGACCCATGGTCGGCGGCATTACGCCGGCTGACCCGCGCTGCAACATGGCGCGGGCGCTGGCGGCTTTATAATCCGCGCCATCTTTCCCCCTGTGAGTTCCACCGAGATGGCACAAACGATGAAGGCGCTGGTCAAGCGCGAAGCCGCCAAGGGCATCTGGCTGGAAGAAGTGCCGGTGCCGGTGCCGGGCCCCAACGAGGTGCTGATCAAGCTGGAAAAGACCGCCATCTGCGGCACCGACCTGCACATCTACCTGTGGGATGAGTGGAGCCAGCGCACCATCAAGCCTGGCCTGACCATCGGCCATGAGTTCGTCGGCCGCGTCGCCGCGCTCGGCAGTGCGGTCACCGGCTATGAGGTCGGCCAGCGCGTTTCGGCCGAGGGCCATATCGTCTGCGGCCACTGCCGTAACTGCCGCGGCGGCCGTCAGCACCTGTGCCCGAACACCGTCGGCATCGGCGTGAACGTGAACGGCGCCTTCGCCGAATACATGGTGATGCCGGCCACCAACCTGTGGCCGATCCCGGACCAGATCCCGTCCGAGCTGGCCGCCTTCTTCGATCCCTACGGCAATGCCGCGCACTGCGCGCTGGAGTTCAATGTGATCGGCGAGGACGTGCTGATCACCGGCGCCGGCCCGATCGGCATCATCGCCGCCGGCATCTGCAAGCACATCGGTGCGCGCAACGTGGTGGTCACCGACGTCAATGATTTCCGCCTGAAGCTGGCCGCCGACATGGGCGCCACGCGCGTGGTGAACGTGGCCAACCAGTCGCTGAAGGACGTGATGAAGGAACTGCACATGGAGGGCTTCGACGTGGGCCTGGAAATGAGCGGCAATCCGCGTGCGTTCAACGACATGCTGGACTGCATGTACCACGGCGGCAAGATCGCCATGCTCGGCATCATGCCCCGCGGCGCCGGCTGCGACTGGGACAAGATCATCTTCAAGGGCCTGACCGTGCAGGGCATCTACGGCCGCAAGATGTACGAGACCTGGTACAAGATGACCCAGCTGGTGTTGTCCGGCTTCCCGCTCGGCAAGGTGATGACCCACCAGCTGCCGATCGATGACTTCCAGAAGGGCTTTGACCTGATGGAAGAAGGCAAGGCTGGCAAGGTGGTCCTCAGCTGGAACTGATCGAGCGCGCGAAGCGCGTCCGATCAGTTCTCCCGCATGTTTCCTTATCCCCGCGCCTGTCGGCGCGCCCCCTTGAACAACAAGGGGGCTCTCCACCAGAGGGAACAAAGGGTCACATGATTGAAAAAGGCGCCTGCAAGGGCGCCTTTTTCGTTGTGCATGACGTTCGCTGCACGGTCGCACGCGGGGCGCTGGTTACTTGCCGATGGCTACCGTGAACACCACGCGGTTGTCGGCCAGGTAGCCGTTGTTGTCACGGCCGGCGCCATCGGTGCCGTGGAAGCCCAGGCCAAGGTTGAACAGGCCGAACTGACGGCTGACGCCGATGTTGAAATCGGTGTAGTCCTTGCCGAAATCGGTCTCAAGCGAGGTGCGTCCGACGTTGGCCGCCAGGGTGAAATCCTGCGGCAGCGCCCACTCACCGCCGATGGCGTAATACCAGCTCTTGGTATCCGAACCGGACAGGTCATTGGTGTAGGCCACGGTGAGCTTGTACTGCTCGGCGAAGGTGGTGCTGGTGATCAGCTCGTTGTAATTGAGCTCGCTGGCACCCGGGTAGGTGTAGCGGTTGAACAGCACGTCGAAGTTGACGTTGTCACTGACGTCGAAGCCGTAACCGATCAGGAAGTCCACTTCGGTACTCGGGTCGCCCGGCCCGAAGTCGACGCCGGAGCCCCAGACGCCGGCATACAGGCCGACCGGGCTGGTGTAGGTGAAGCCGGCCTGCAGGGTCGGATCCTCGTCGGTCTGCGACACGCCACGGAAGACGTAATCGGACACGGCGGTGACGTTCCAGCTGTAGGGCGACTCAGCTTCCTGCGCGCTGGCGGCGAACGAGGCGAGGGACAGGACAGCAGCAGCGGCAAGACAGCGGACGGCGTGCTTCATGGGCGTCTCCGGGGGGCGATGGCGGGGAGGAGGGACATGGGGCGTGGCGCGGACCGGCTGCGTGAATCCATCCGGTTCACGGTTTTTTAACCTGTTTGATATTGCAACGCAACACGTTCGTGCTCCCTGCCCTGCCGCCCTTCCATGGCCGGGGCGGGTAAAATCGTCGTTTCCCCGTGTTGAGCCGTGCTGCCACCATGACCGAATCCTCGCCTGACCTGACCCGCCATTACGCCGAGGAACTGGACGCCATCCGCGACCAGGGCCTGTTCAAGTCCGAGCGGATCATCACCAGCCCGCAGTCGGCGGAGATCACCCTGGAAGACGGCCGCACGGTGCTCAATTTCTGCGCCAACAACTATCTGGGCCTGGCCGACCACCCGGACCTTATCCAGGCCGCCAAGGATGCGCTGGACAGCCACGGCTTCGGCATGGCGTCGGTGCGCTTCATCTGCGGTACCCAGGACCTGCACAAGCAGCTGGAAGCGCAGATTGCCGACTTCTTCGGCAAGCAGGACACCATCCTGTATGCGGCCTGCTTCGACGCCAATGGCGGCCTGTTCGAGCCGCTGCTGGGCGAGCAGGATGCGATCATTTCCGACAGCCTCAACCACGCTTCGATCATCGACGGGGTGCGCCTGTGCAAGGCCAAGCGCTTCCGTTATGCCAACTGCGACATGGCCGATCTGGAAGCGCAGCTGCAGGCCGCCGATGCGGCCGGTTGCCGGACCAAGCTGATCACCACCGACGGTGTGTTCTCGATGGACGGCTTCATCGCTCCGCTGGACGAGATCACGGCGCTGGCCCGGAAGTACGGCGCGCTCGTCCATATCGACGAATGCCATGCCACCGGCTTCCTCGGCAAGACCGGCCGTGGCTCGGCCGAAGTGAAGGGCGTGCTGGACGGGATCGACATCATCACCGGCACGCTCGGCAAGGCGATGGGGGGGGCGCTGGGCGGATTCACCACGGCCAAGGCCGAAGTGATCGAACTGTTGCGCCAGCGCTCGCGCCCCTACCTGTTCTCCAACTCGCTGCCGCCGCACGTGGTGGCCGCCGGCATCAAGGCCTTTGAAATGCTGGCCGCCGCCGACGACCTGCGCGAAACGCTGGTGGCCAACACCACCTACTTCCGCGAAAAGATGGTGGCTGCCGGTTTCGACGTGAAGCCCGGCGTGCACCCGATCAGCCCGGTGATGCTGTACGACGCACCACTGGCGCAGAAGTTCGCCGAGCGCCTGCTGGAGGAAGGCATCTACGCGATCGGCTTCTTCTTCCCGGTGGTGCCCAAAGGCCAGGCGCGCATCCGCACCCAGATCAGCGCAGCGCACACGCGCGAGCACCTGGACCGCGCCATCGATGCCTTCACCCGCATCGGCCGCGAACTCGGGGTGATCTGACAAAAAGGGGACGGAGGGCATTAAGTCGTATCCAGCCGGTACAGGCTGGATACGACTTAATGCCCTCCGTCCCCTTTTTTGTGTCAGCGGCCCTTGGCCACGCGGATGCCGTTGGCTTTCATCCAGGCGTCGAATTCGTCGGCGGACATCTTCTTGTCGCCTTCGCTCATGTTGAAACGGTAGCTGCCGCGCCCGTCCAGCTCGGGGATGCGTACTTCGATGATGTCCTGCGGCGGCGGTGGCGGGGCCTTGGCCAGTTCTTTCTTGTGGCTGCATGCGGCCAGGGCCGCCAAAGGCAGCAGCAGCGTCAGGCGCAGTGGAGAGGTCAGGAAACGCAACACGGTGGGATACCTCTTTCAGTAAATGCAAAGCCGGGCCCCCCTTGCGCCCGGAGCGGGACCGACGCCAGGCGTCGGCCGCGGGTCTCAGCCCGGTCCTGCAGCGGCCTCCAGTTGCCGCCGGTCTTCCATCTGCAGCATCCGCCACTGGCCCTTGGGCAGTTCGCCGAGCCGCAGCCCGCCGATGCCGATGCGGACCAGCCGCAGTACCTGCAGGTCGAACGCGGCCAGCAGGCGACGGATGTGCCGGTTGCGCCCTTCGTCCAGCGTCACTTCCAGCCACGAGGTCTTTTCGCCGGTACGCAGCAGATTCACCGCGCGCGCGGCCAGGAATTCTCCTTCGTCCTCGATGCCAGCGCAGAATGCGGCGAGCATCGACGCCTCTGGAATGCCATCCACCTGCACGTGGTAGGTCTTGTCCGGGCCGGTGGCCGGATCCATCAGCGCGGCCGCCCACTGCGGGTCATTGCTGAACAGCAGCAGGCCTTCGCTGGCTTTGTCCAAGCGTCCGACCGGCGCCAACCACGGCAGGCCGGCCCCATCGAAACAGCGGTAGACGGTATCCCGGCCCTGTTCGTCCTGGACGGTGGTAACCAGGCCGCGCGGCTTGTTGAGCATCAGGTAGATGCGCGGCGCGGCATCCAGCGGCTGCCCATCCACGCGCACCTGCTGGCGGCCGGCCTGGATCGGGAATTCGGGATCACGGATGGTGCGCCCATCCACGCTCACGCGGCCGGCGGCAATCCAGCGCGCGGCTTCAGTACGCGAACACAGGCCCGCCTTGGACAACACGCGTGCCAGTCCGTGGCGAACGCCCCCGCCTGCTGCAGGCGCTGCGCGCCCACCACCGGGGCGGGCACGAGCAGGTGGGTTGGCAGGCGGGCGCCGTGGCCGCATGTCCTGCCCCGCCCTCACTTACTTCTTGTCAGCCGGCTTGGTCTCGGCAGAGGCTTCCACCGGGGCAACGGGCGCGACGGCGGTGGCCGGCACCGGACGGGCCTTGACCACGCGAACGCCACGCGCCTTCATCCAGGCATCGAACTCCTCGGCGGTCATGCGCTTGCCGTTCTGGCTCATGTCAAAGCGCCATGGCGTGTTGTCGAACGCGGTCTGCGGCTTGTAGGCGGCCGGGTCATTCGGACTCACCGCCGGTGCACTCGGCATGGCCTTGGCCACGTTCTGGCAACCTTCGATGCGCAGGCGACGCAGCACGCTGTCCAGCGACTGGGCCTGTTCGTAATTGGTGGTCAGCACGCCGGCGGGCATGCCCAGCCGAGAGTTGCGGGTAAACAGCTCGCTCGCCACCGGTGCGATCGCGGTGGCCGGCAACGGCAGCGGAGCGCTGCTGGCCGAGACCGAGCAGTCCACGGCAGCGTGGGCGGCGGGAGCCAGGGCCAGGGCCAGGACGACGGCCGATGCAGTGCGCAGCATGAGGAGCATCCAGAAAAGTGGGTAGTGGCGCGAGTTTAACAGCGACACAACGGCTTTCAAGATCCTACATTCAATGAATACGGCAACTCATTGGTTTTTTTGTTTTTTTCGGATAAGCGGTAAAAACGACAGCGCACAAACAACAAGACCCGGCCGAAGCCGGGTCCTGCTGTGTGTCTTACCGGTGAAGCGTCAGAACTCAGTTCTGGACGTTCAGCTCGGTACGACGGTTCTTCGCACGGCCTTCCGGGTTGTCCGAACCATCAGCATTGGTGTTCGGAGCAATCGGGCGGCTCTCGCCGTAACCGACCGGACCCTGCAGGCGCGAAGCAGCAACGCCGTTGGAGGTCAGGTAGTTGTACACGGCGGTAGCACGACGCTCGGACAGCTTCTGGTTGTACTCGTCGGAACCCTTCGAGTCGGTGTGACCAGCAACTTCAACCTTCAGGTCCGGGTAACGGGTCAGGATCTGCGAGGCTTCGCTCAGGATCGCAACCGCGTCGGGACGCAGGTTGGCCTTGTCGAAGTCGAAGTTGACACCCTTCAGGTCGATCGAGACCGGCACCGGGCAACCGTCCGGACCGATGGTCTGGCCAGGCTGCGAATCCGGGCACTTGTCGTCGCAGTTGTTGACGCCGTCACCGTCGTCATCCAGGTCGGCGCAGCTCGGGGCAACCGGAGCCGGAGCCGGCACGGCAGCGACCGGAGCCGGTCCCAGCGGGATCACGACGCCGACCGAAGCCAGCACGTCGCCGAACCAGTCTTCGCTCGGAGCGGCAACGCTCTTGTCGTCGAAGTCAGCGCGGTAGGCCACTTCGGCACGCACGGCAACGCGCTTGTCGAAGGTGGTCTGCAGACCGGCGCCGAGCTTGGCGGCGAAGCTGCCGTCCTTGCGCTCACGCGGGCCATTGGCGTCGACAGCAGCGAACTCTTCTTCCGACTTCTGGTAGCCCAGGCCGAACAGCAGGTACGGGTTCCAGCCGCGGCCTTCCTGCACGAAGTGGCGACGCAGGTCCAGCGAGGCGCCGTACTGCGACCAGTTCAGGTCCTGGTTGGCGTCGAAGTTCGGGTTCTGGTAGTTCAGCTCACCGTCGAGCGACCAGTTCGGGCTGATGAACTTGCCCAGGCCCAGGCTGACGAACGGAGCATCGTTGGTGGTGCGGTCGCTGTCCTGGAAGTTGAAACCAGCCGAACCGGTCAGGTACCAGCGGTCGTCAAACTCCTGTGCCGAAGCAGCCTGGGCGAAAGCCAGACCACCCAGCAGCGCGGCGGTAAGGATCTTCTTGTTCATTGAGTACAGCTCCTATATCGGGGGTATGAAACCGGTAGAGGCATGGGCCAGCACTACGACAGCCGATTCAGCACGCCACCGCCGCGAACATTATGCTCAGGGGAGTGAAGGCCATGTTAACAGTCCCGTAACATGTGAAAAACGGGCGCCGGGCCTCCACCGGACCGGCGGTTGCACCCTATACAGGATCATGAAAAACCGCAACAGTCAGGCGTGGCAAGGGTTTTACCGGGCTTCAGTCTCGCGCTGCAACATTTTGCTTTGGCGGAAAGTCAAGCGTTCATCCCGCAGCCTGCGCGGTGAGGAACTTTCTACGCCAGGCCAGTCTGAACGGCAGTGGCATGCTGTTAACGACGCTCAAACGGATTTACTGGCACACACCTGCGTGGCCACGCGGCGATGGGTGTGCATGCGCGTAACGCCTACGCAGTAGATTCACTGAGCCGATCAAGCAATCACTGCCGAGGCTGTGCGCACCGCTGTATGGCGCGAATTGCGGCGTGCTGTACCTGTTCGCCCCCCCTCTGCGGGCCTATCGTGGCGACAGACCCTAGAGCCCCTGCCGCCATGCCCTCCTCCCTGCTGCTGCGCATCACCCAATTGGTTGTCGGCCTGTGCCTGTACGGGCTGGGGATTGCCCTGATGGTGCGTGCGGGAATCGGCGTGGCGCCCTGGGATGTGCTGTCGCAGGGCATCGCGGCGCATACGCCCCTGTCCTTCGGCCTGGCCACCAATGCCATCGGCGCGGTGGTGCTGCTGCTGTGGTGGCCGCTGCGTCAGAAGCCCGGCCTGGGCACCGTGCTCAACGTGCTGCTGATTGGTCCCGCCGCGCAGTTCGGACTGTGGCTGCTGCCTGTGGTGGAAGGCCTTTCGCTGCGGCTGCCACTGTTTGCTGCCGGACTGCTGCTGATCGCCGTAGCCACCGGCCTGTATATCGGCGCACGCCTGGGGCCCGGTCCGCGCGATGGACTTATGACGGGCCTGCATGCCCGCAGCGGCTGGCCGATCTGGCAGGTGCGTAGCCTGATAGAAGGCAGCGCCTTGCTGGCCGGCTGGCTGCTGGGCGGCAACGTGGGACCGGGCACGCTGGCCTTCGCGCTGCTGATCGGGCCGCTGTGCGGCATGACCCTGGGCTGGTTCGGCATCGGCAGGCCCCGGGTCGCGGCGCACGCGACGGTTCCGCCGGGCTGACCCGCCCGCCCCCGAACGCCCCGCCGCATCGGGGGGAAATACCGCAGCGCGTCTTGCGATGGACGCGGATTCACGGCACGCTGGACGCTTCCGTACGCAAGCGTATCCACGATGACGCCAGCCAGCGACAGCGCCTACCCCCACCTGTTCACTCCGCTCGACCTGGGCTTCACCCAGTTGCGCAACCGGATCCTGATGGGCTCCATGCACACCGGGCTGGAAGACCGCGCCCGCGATTTCCCGCGCCTTGCCGCCTACTTTGCCGAGCGCGCCGAAGGCGGTGTCGGACTGATCGTCACCGGTGGCTTCGCGCCCAACGTGGTCGGCTGGCTGAAGCCATTCGGCGGCAAACTCAGCTGGCCATGGGAAGTCGGTCCGCATCGCCAGCTCACTGCGGCCGCCCACCAGCACGGCGCGAAGATCTGCCTGCAGCTGCTGCATGCGGGGCGGTATGCCTACCACCCGTTGTCCGTTGCGCCATCCAAGCTGAAGGCCCCGATCAATCCGTTCACCCCGCGCGCCCTGTCCAGCCGCGGCGTGGACCGGCACATCGCCGATTACGCGCGCAGCGCGCGGCTGGCCCGCGATGCGGGCTATGACGGTGTGGAAGTGATGGGCTCGGAGGGCTACCTGATCAACGAGTTCGTCGCCCCGCGCACCAACACCCGCACCGACCAGTGGGGTGGTGATGCTGCGCAGCGCATGCGGTTCGCAGTGGAAATCGTGCATCGGATCCGTGAAGCATGCGGCCCGGACTTCATCATCATCTACCGGCTGTCACTGGTGGACCTGGTCAGCGATGGCAGCAACTGGCAGGAAATCGTCGCCCAGGCACAGGCCATCGAAGCAGCTGGCGCAACGCTCATCAATACCGGCATCGGCTGGCACGAGGCGCGCATTCCGACCATCGCCACCTCGGTCCCGCGCGCGGCGTTCGCCGGGGTTACCGCCAAGCTGAAGCCCCACGTCGGGGTGCCGCTGGTGGCGACCAACCGGATCAACATGCCCGACGTGGCCGAGCGCATCCTGGCCAGCGGCGGCGCCGACATGGTGTCGCTGGCGCGCCCCTTGCTGGCCGATCCGCAGTGGGCCAACAAGGCACGCGCCGGCCGCCCCGAGCGCATCAACACCTGCATCGCCTGCAACCAGGCCTGCCTGGACCACGTGTTCGAGAACAAGCTGGCCAGCTGCCTGGTCAATCCACGCGCGGCGCATGAAACCGAGCTGGTCTATCGGCCCACCACATCGCCGCGGCGCATCGCGGTGGTCGGTGCAGGACCGGCCGGCCTGGCCTGTGCGACCGTCGCTGCCGAACGCGGCCACCATGTAAGCCTGTTTGACGCCAACGATGAGATCGGCGGCCAGTTCAACGTTGCCAAGCGGATCCCGGGCAAGGAAGAATTCCACGAAACCCTGCGCTACTTCCGCCACAAGCTGGAGGAAACCGGCGTGCAGCTGCGGCTGGGCACGCGGGTGTCTGTCGACACGCTTGCCGGCTTCGACGAGGTGGTGCTGGCGACCGGCATCCTGCCGCGCAAGGTCGATTTCCCCGGCGCCGGACATGCCAAGGTGGTGGACTACCTGGACGTGCTGCTGGGCCGGGTCACGGTGGGTCCGCGTGCGGCGATCATCGGCGCTGGTGGCATCGGTTTCGATGTCGGCGAGTTCCTGAGCCATGCCGGTCCGTCGCCGTCGCTGGACACGGCGAGCTGGATGGCCGAATGGGGCGTTGATCCGAGTTTCGAAGCGCGCGGCGCCCTTGCCCGTCCGGTCATCGTCCCTTCGCCACGCAAGCTCTGGCTGCTGCAGCGCAGCGCCGGACGTCCGGGCGCGAGGCTCGGCAAGACCACCGGCTGGATCCACCGCGCTACGTTGAAAGCCAAGGGCGTGACGCAGCTGGGTGGCGTGGAGTACCTGGGCGTGGACGATGCCGGTCTGCATATCCGCGTGGAGGGGGTGGAGCAGTTGTTGGATGTCGATCACGTGGTGATCTGCGCAGGCCAGGAATCCAACCGTTCCCTGCATGCGGAACTCGCCGCGGCCGGCATCTCCGCGCAGCTGATCGGTGGTGCCGACGTCGCTGCGGAACTCGATGCCAAGCGCGCGATTGACCAGGGCAGCCGCGTCGCCGCTGCCCTCTGAAAAAGCTGAATAGGGGCAGCGGGATCGGCTTTCCGACCCTGCCCCGAACCTGAATGTCAACTTGTTTGATTCAGGATGCGTTGCGAAATACCCCCTTACCTTGCGCCAACTTTCCCGCTCACCACCCAGTTCCGGTGAGCAGGTGCGGCCCACCTGATCGATCGTCGATCACGTTTCGTGGCCGCCCACGGGGTGACCCCGATGGTCGCCTCCCCATGACGCCAAGCCGTACCTCCGCCTCTGCCGGCCACACTGCCGGCGGAAGCGCCAGGTCCGGCCCATACGGAGCAAGGAGTTATATGAAACTGGCCTGGATTCTCTGGCTGTCGCAGTTGTTGCCGCAGCCGGCCGCTGATTCGTTGTGCCTGAGCACGACCGTTTACCTTGAAGCCCGCGACCAGACGGTGCGTGGCCAGCAGGCCGTCGCCGAGGTGGCCCTGCGACGCCGCGACAGCGGCCTGTGGGGTGACTCGATGTGCCAGGTGGTAACGGCGCGCAAGCAATTTGCTCCGACCATCGTGGCGCCGGGCACCCAGCTGGCCAATGACGCCGCTTGGCGCGAAGCGATGACCGTTGCCTTCGATGCTGAACGCAACTGGGCCCTGCCGGTCAGCGAGCGCAAGGAAATCGTGCCCGGGGCCAGCCACTTCGCGGCGCTGTCCATTGCCAGCCCGAGCTGGCGCAACGCTTACCAGGTTGCGACCATCGGCGACCACACCTTCTACAAGGTGCAGAGCCTCAAGCCGCGGCAGTCGTAACGCACTGTTGTGCCTGCGCGTGATTGCCGGGCGCTGCGGGCTCCGCGATAGTGTTGGTCTGTTGCCACCTATCCCGCGCGGAGTTCCCATGAAGCTGTACAGCAAGCCCGGTGCCTGTTCCACCGCCGACCACATCGCCCTGCAATGGACCGGCCAGCCGTTCGAGGTTGAACTGCTGGATCGTGAAACCCTGAAGAGCCCGGCGTTCCTGAAGATCAACCCGGTCGGTTCGGTGCCCGCGCTGGTCGATGGCGATTTCGTGCTCACCCAGAACGCGGCGATCATGGGCTATATCGCCGATACCCATCCGCAGGCAGGCCTGGCAGGCGACGGCAGCCCGCGCCAACGCGCTGAAGCGGCCCGTTGGCTTTCCTTTGTCAATTCCGACGTGCACCCGGCGTTCTCGCCGCTGTTCGCCCCAGGCAAGTTCCTGGCTGATGAAGGGCAGAAGGCAGCACTGGCTGCGGCCGCGCACAAGCGCCTGCGCGGCCTCTTCGAACAGGCCGACGCACAGCTGGCCGACAAGCCGTGGCTGGCCGGATTCCGCAGCTTCGCCGATCCCTACTTCTATATCACCCTGCGCTGGGCCGCCGCAGCGAAGGTCGACCTGTCCGGCCTGGAGCATCTTGCCGCGTACAAGACGCGCATGGATGCCGATGCAGGCGTTCAGGCCGTACTGAAGGCGGAAGGCCTGGCCTGAGCCGGGACTGCAGTCCACGCGCGGGCAGTGGCCGCGCGTGGGTGTGCATCAACGCTGGATATCGATGTCGGTACAGCTGAAGAAGCCTTCGTTGCCGCTGTCGTCCCGCTGCCAGTAGTGATACAGCACCGCGCGACCCGCCCTGTCCGCAGGAATGGGCACGTTGAAGGTGTAAGTGGGCAAAGGCGTCCCGGGTACGGGTGGCGGAGCCGCTTCGTTGTAGATTTCCTCCAGGTCGTCCCAGCGCAGCGCCCGGCTGCCGTCATAGGACGGCTTGGACAGGAATACCCTCATCCACGACGGATTGTGCGCTTGGGTGAGATCCCACACCACCTCCAGTTGGCCCTGCGCATCGGTCGTGACCGGCTGTGCCCTCCACGCCTGCGAGGCCTGGTCGAGACCGCGCTTGCGCACGTCGCCACCGGCGCAGAGCAGTCCGTCGGGAACGGCTGCCTTGACCTTCTCCAGGGTGTCGCCCTTGTCCTGCGGATTCGCTGATACCTCGTTCCACTGCTGGAACGGCCAGGCATCCATGACTTCGCGATAAGCCTGCCGACAATCCGCGCTTGGTATTTTGCTGCCGTCGGCGGGCCAGTCGTAACCGCGCTCCTTGAAGCAGAGATATTGTCGGGCGATCGGCGAAGCAGGGGCGCCGTGGGCATGTGCGTCCCAAGGCGCCAGCCCCCCACCCATTGCCGACGCCACCGTAAGGAGCATTGAAAAGGCACTCGCACCTGCTGAACGCTTCATGGAGTTGGGTTCCTGTGTCAGACGCGCCCGGATGATGGCCGCACTGACATTGGACATCGCCAATGTGGCTGAGGCCCTCGGGCGATGCAGCAGGACCGGGTAATCCTCTCAGCCGATGAAGCGCAGGGGTCTGCCTTGGCTGTCGCGCAGGCACGTGCGCCGGATATCGATCGAAAGCGCCTGGGATATCCGCACCACGCCCGCCACGGGCCTGAGCGCAGGGCGCAGGCGCTCCCACGCATCGGGAGTGAGCACGCAGGTCCGTTGCAGGTCATCGCCCTGCACGCTGTCCTGCTCGCCCGGTTCAAACACCCAGCGTTGCTGCGGGCCGACGATCTCCAGCGGCAGGCCAGCGCCCAGGCGAACCTCCAGCAGCTCCCGCAGGCGCTCGACCTGCCCCGCGCCGAGCACCAGGGCGGTGCCGCCGGGATCACCTGCGTCCTCCCATTCCAGCATCTCCACCAGCAACAGACCGGTGGCGGCCCCCTGTGCCTGCGTCCCGGCGGCGATGCGGGCGGCCACCTTGGCATCGGACAGCGCGCAGGCGCGGTCGAGGTCGGTGATCCACAAAGGCATGGTCGGTTCCAGCGCCTTCAACACTCCCTCGGTGGACCAGGCCAGGATCGCGCCATGTTCGCCATCGGTCAGCCCCACCGCCTGCAGGAACTGCAGGCGCCCATTGGGGGTCTCGCGCGAGGGCAGCTGCGGATCGTCGACGAAGGCGAGGTGGCGCAGCGCCGTGGCGTGACCGGCGGCGATCGGACCGTTGGCGTCCAGATGGTGTCCCGCCTCCAGCACGTTGCCGGTCTGGAACACGTAGCGTGCGAGATTCTGCAGCAGGCTCATCGGCCAGGTAGGGGGCGCGTCCGCCTCGGTGCTGCCTTCCGCAGCGGCCAGGCGGAAGGTCAGCTCGAAGCCGAAACCACTGACTTCGACGTCGTCGCTTTCCTTGTCGAACAGCTCGGACAGGCCATAGCTGACGTAATGCCAGTGGGGGCGACCCTGTCCACTCCAGTACACACTGACCCCATCCAGCGGGTCCTTGCCGCCGAGGGTCCACGGCAATGCCGTACCGAAGTGACGCGGCACCTGACCGGGATGCGCGGCGCACAGCGCCTGGCTGATGGCATCCCAGCCGGGGGTGCCGTTGTCATCCTTCATGGCGGTGGCAGGCTCGGAAGCGGAGGCGATCTGCACAATGGAACCTGGACGATCCGGGGGCCTCACTTTAGCCGACCCGGGTGTCGGCACGTTGGCCGAAAGGTCTCAGTTCGATCCAACCTTACACGCATGCGCATCCGAATCATCCACGCGCTAGCCGAGCACGGCGGGCTCTAGCTGTTGCCGCGTTTCCTCCAGCCAGCGGTTGGCCAGTGCGGTGCTGCGTGCCTTGCCGATGGCCGCGACCAGGTCCGGCAGCAGCTGTTCGAGTGCTGCCGCGTCGGTGCAACGCTCTATCTTCAACTGCATGAAATAGCCTTTGAGGCCGAGGTGACGGCGCACCGATTCACTCATCAGGTCGTAGAGACGTCGGTACAGCTCCGGGTCCTGGCCGCGGCCTTCGGTCAGCGCCGGGGAGCGTGCCGGCGCGGCCGTGCCACCGACCTTTTCAATCAGGCCCTGTGCCAGCAGTTGTTCCAGCGCGTCGGGCGGCGCACGCAGCCCCGGCAGCAATGCACGCAGTGCATCATCATCGCGTTGGCCGTCAACCATCAAAAGGATCGATCGCAGCGCGGCAGGCAGCCGCCGTGCGCGATCATCGATTTCCTGACGGCCAGCGGCCGTCTTGGCGTGCAGCAGTGCCATGTGCGTTCCCCCCTGTCTGGACTCCCATTACCACCGGCTGCGGCAACCCCGCCTGTTTCCCCCAGGCGGAGCGCCGTGTGGCAGCGCGATGACAGGCCGAGCTTAGCGCAGTCGCCGCGCCGGCGGAGCTGCAGTGCAGCACGTCCGCATGCGGGCGTCCGGGGCCGCCTCGGCACCGGCCCCACCGCACTGTTCAGCGTCCCAGCGCACGCCGGATCTCATCAAGTGCCGCAGGATCATCCAGGGTCGACAGATCGCCGGGATCGCGCTGCTCGGCCAGTGCCTGCAGCGAACGCCGTAACAGCTTGCCGGAGCGGGTTTTCGGCAACGCATTGACCACGTGGATGTGCGCTGGCCGGGCGACCGCCCCCAGCGAGGCGGTCACCGCCGCCATCATTTCCGCCACCACCGGGGCCGGGTCTTCTCCGTTGAGGCCCTGCTTGAGGGTCACGAACACCAGCGGCACCTGCCCCTTCAGTTCGTCCTTGACCCCGATCACCGCTGCTTCGGCCACCCGCGGATGACCGGAAATGGCCTCTTCGATCTCACGCGTGCCCAACCGGTGTCCTGCCACGTTGATCACATCGTCGGTGCGGCCGAGGATGAACGTGTAGCCATCCTCATCGCGGATGGCCCAGTCCAGCGAGCTGTAAAGCAGTTCCTTGAAGTGGCTGAAGTAGCTCTGCAGGAAGCGCGCATCGTCGTTCCATACGGTGCTCATGCAGCCCGGCGGCAGCGGCGGGGTCATCACCAGCACGCCCTTCTGCCCGGGCGCGACCTCCCCCCCGGTGTTCTCATCGATTACCTTCATCCGGTAACCCAGGTTGGGGAAGCCGGGAGAGCCGAAGCGCACCGGTTTCATGTCCAGTCCCGGCAGCAGGGTGAGGGCTGGCCAACCGGTTTCGGTCTGCCAGTAGTTGTCGATGATCGGCTTGCCCAGCGCTTCGCTGGCCCAGTGCGCGGTGGGCTCGTCCAGCGGCTCGCCGGCCAGGAAGATGTACTTCAGCGCTTTCAGGTCATGCCGGCGGATGAAGTCGACGTCGTGCTTTTTCAGCACGCGGATCGCGGTCGGCGAAGAGAACAGGGTGCGCACGTTGTACTGCTCGCACAGCGCCCACCAGATGCCCGGGTCCGGGTGGGTCGGCAGGCCTTCGTACAACAGCGACGTGCAGCCGCCGATCAGCGGTCCATACACGTTGTAGGAGTGCCCCACCGCCCAGCCGACATCGGAGGTGGAGAACATCACCTGGCCCGGCTGGCAATCGAACACGGTCTGCATCGACTGGGCCATCGCCACCGCATAGCCGCCGACATCGCGCTGCACGCCTTTCGGCTTGCCGGTGGTGCCGGAGGTATACAGCAGGTAGCTCGGCTCGCTGGACTCCAGCCATTGGACGGGCACGTCGACTTCGCCGACTTCGGCACGCAGGGTGGCGTAGTCCACGTCGCGCCCGGCCTGGCGCGGTTCGGCCGGGTCCAGCCCGCGCGACACGATCAGCACGTGCGGTGGTGGATTCTGCGCCTCGGCGCAGGCCGCATCGACCATGCCCTTGTAGGGAATGAGCTTGCCCCCACGCATGCCGGCGTCGGCGGCGATCAACAGCTTCGGCCGCGCATCGTCGATGCGCAGGGCCAGGTTGTGGGCTGCAAAGCCGCCGAACACCACCGAGTGCACGGCGCCGATCCGGGCGCAGGCCAGCATGGCGAACACCGCCTCGGCCATGTTCGGCATGTAGATGACCACACGATCCCCATGACCGACCTCCAGCCGCTTCAGCACGGCGGCGAAGTCGTTCACTTCGCGGTACAGCTGGCGGTAGGTGATTTCGCGCGTGGTACCGGTTTCGGTGGACACGGCTACCAGCGCGAGCTGGTCGGGGCGTTCGGCCAGGTGACGGTCGACGGCGTTGTAGCAGAGGTTGGTTTCCCCGCCGACGTACCACCGCCGGAATGGCGGATTGCTGTAGTCCAGCACCTGCTGTGGCTTCTTGTGCCAATAGATGCGATTGGCTTCTTCGCCCCAGAATTCCTCCGGCTCGTCGATCGAACGGCGGTAGGTTTCTTCGTAGTCCATGACACAGCCCTCCCAGACAAAGTCATGGGATCGAGCATAGAGCGCCAGCAGCGGCGCGAACGCCCCGACCTTGGTCGTACAACTGTCGCTTAT